>CAXTUR010000182.1:0-5378 GCA_964247455.1 uncultured Acidobacteriaceae bacterium
TTTGGACGGGATGGAGACAATCTCCTATGAGCGGCTCGCGCCGTTGCGGCGGGCCTTGTTGGCGAAGGTGGGATCGGTGCGCGACGCGGGCGACGGGGTAGGGCCGGAGAGCCTGCGAAGTCTGCTGGCCAGCCTCACGCCGGATCAGCTTGGCGCGGGCGGTACCGAGGATGCGGTGAAGCGCCGCTTCGAGCTAAGCCTGCTGACGGAGGGCTCGGGAACCCAAATATTCTCAACCACGTTTGTCCAGTGGGCGGGCCGTGAACTGCTGCGGCGCGCGCGGCCTCTCACGTTGGTGCTGCGCTATGCGCCTCGGCAGGCGGAGCGGGCCATGGACCAACTGCTCCGCGTAGATGCCGCAGAGCCGACGATCAACGCGGCAGGATCGCTGGTCGACGCGGACATGGGAGCCTACTACACCTGGGTCAACCTTCAGCGGCTGACCGGCGCTGACAAGGCTTCGTTCGTGGTCTGGTTCGAGGGCGGGCAAGAGGCTCTCGCGGCGGGGCCAGCGATGGCGCGGGGCGCGACCTCGACGGCGGCGTGTGATCTGGCGCAGATCTTGCGTTGGGTTTCGTAACTACGTTGCGATGCCGGTACAAGTTACAGTCCCAACACGTACCGGGCGAGCGGGCCGACGCGATTCAATGTCTCTGGCCGCATCCGAGCGGCAAGATCGATGCCAGAGGATGCTTCTCGTCTAACGAAGTAGCTCTGGAGCGATCGTCGCGCCAGACCAGACCGGTTTGCGGTATGCCCGTGCCATATGGCTCCAGTAAAGACGATGAGAGAACCAGCGGGACCGCACGCCAACATCTCGCTCTCGTATGCAGCCTTGCGATCCGACGTTACTTCGTCATCTGGAGAGGCAAGCCGACGGTGCGAGCCCGGTATAAGCCTTGTAGCTCCGTTGTCAGGTCTAAACTCATCGATCATCAGAATGAACCCAAGCATCGGTCCATCTTCCGAGCCGCGAGCTATGTCGACGTGGAGGTCTTGCGCGGCTGAATGCGGATGAGGAATTCTAGCAAGTGTTGCGCTGAGTTTGAACGGTGCATTGATGACGTGAGAGCACGCTTCGAGAAGGGTAGATAGACATACACCTCGTTGAGGTCGTATCCTCTGTTCACGAAGTCGAGCAGACGCGTCGTGCTGCCGACCTTCAAGTCCGCATCGTTCCCGGAGTTCATCGCCGCGTCGTATGCCTCGGCAAAGCATGCCATCCGCTCCGTCGTTACAGGGCCGGGAATGGTTGCAAAGCCCTTGTTGAGGAGCGTTTCGACAGTGCTTGCCGAGGGCTGGCATCCTCCACGAATCGTACTGAACCAATCATCCATAAGCTTGATCGAGCATCTACGGACGAAGCTCGTCGATCTTGAGGATCTGGTCGGCCTTTACGTTGGGTAGCTTCTGCACAATGCCGCTGGGCCAGTGGATTTCGAGCGCGGCGGCGGTGTCGGGGCCGAGGCCGAAATGGGCACGCTTGTCATTGGACGACAAGTACGAGCCGGTGGTGGAGACCGTCGCGTACTGGCTGCCGCGCGGCGTGGTCAGCTTGATCTCAGCCCCGATCGCGTCGCGGTTGGAGGTATGCCCGATGAGCGCGAGCGTGAGCCAGTGGTTTGTGGTCGGGGTCTCGTTGTGGAGGATGTGCGGAGCGCCGCCGTTGGTGGAGACGACTGCGTCCAGACGGCCATCGTTGTCCAGGTCGCCGATGGCCATGCCGCGGCTGACCCAGGCCTGTTGGAAGACCGCCCCGGCTGTGGCACTGACATCGGTGAAGGTCTTGCCATGCTCGTTGTGCGCCAGGAGCATGGGCTCGCGGTAGTGAATCTGCGGGGAGGAGAGTTCGACCGTGTCGAGGTCGTGGCCCTGCGCGACGAGCAGGTCCTTCCAGCCATCGTTATCGTAATCGAGGAAGTGGATGCCCCAGCCGGAGTGCAGCAGCGTCATCCGCGCGATGCCGGAGGTGTAGCTATCGTAGGTAAAGGTCGAGTCGCCGTTGTTGCGGTAGAGGGCGTAGCGCTGGTTGGCAAGATTGGTGATGACGAGGTCGGGCAAACCGTCGTTGTCGTAATCCTCGAAGTCGATGCCCATGCCGGCGTAGGTGCGGCCGTCGGAGTCGACGGCGATCTCTGCGGTCAGCCCAGTCTCTTCATAAGTTCCATTACCTTTGTTGTGGTACAAAAACTCGAGCATAGAGTCGTTGGCAACGGCGAGATCGATCTTGCCATCGCGGTCGAAGTCGGCAAGGGCAAGGCCAAGTCCTTTGCCAGGAACGTTTAGGCCCATCTTCTTCGCGCTTTCGGTGAAGTGTCCGTTGCCGTCGTTATGGAAGACGAGCGGCGTGATAGCGGGGAAGATGTCGGGATGACAATAGGCGCGGTATCCTTCGCGATGCTCGCCGCACCAGACATCTTCGAAGTCCCACTGCGTGTAACGAAGGACGATCAGGTCGAGCTTGCCGTCGTTGTCGAGGTCAACCCATGCGGCCGAGGTGTACCAGCTTTGACCCGGCGTAGTGTCGCCGCCGGTGCCGGAGGAGGCGGTGATGTCGGTGAAGGTGCCGTTGCCGTTGTTATGGTAGAGGCGATTACCCCCGTAAGCGGTGACGTAGAGGTCCTCAAAGCCGTCGTTGTCGAAGTCTCCGGCTGCCACGCCCATGCCATAGCCGACGCCCTTTACACCGGCCTTTTCGGTGACATCTTCGAAGGTGCCGTCTTTCTTCTGGTGGAACAGCCGGTTCCAATCGGCTGAGGAGGCTTTCTGGGGGATCGTGCCTTTCGGGGTAGGGTCGGTAAGGGGCGCGCCGTTGACGAAGAAGAGGTCGAGCAGGCCGTCGTTGTCATAGTCGAATGCCGCCACCCCGGAGCCCATAGTCTCGATAAGGTACTTGTGGGTGGTGTGGAAGGCGACATCGGTGAAGTGAATGCCAGCTTTTTCACAAGTGTCGGTGAAGAGGGCTGATTGAGCTCTGCCGTTCCCCAGCAGCAAGAGGAAACAAAGCAAACCGCAGGTTCTTCGACTCAGCCACTCGCGATGAAACCACGAGAGGCTTGGCTCAGGATGACGGTTCTTTGTGTGCGTGAGTTGCATGGATTATTGCGCCGCAGTGGTGACGGCCTGAGTGCCGCGACCGGTGAGTTGACGAATCAAGTCGACTTCGCGCTGGCGGTACGGGGTGTCATCCTGTTTGAAGACCTCGTGGAACCAGAGAGTCGGCTCGGAGCGGACGTAGGGGCGGTCCCAGGAGTCCCACGGAAGATAAGTCTGCGTCTTGCCGGCGACAAAGCCCCAGTTGATGGCGGCGACGTTGTACTTCTTCGCGATTGGCAGAGAGCCGTCGAAGGTGCTGCCATTGCCGCGCGCCATGTACTCGGTGCATAGGATGGGGCGATGATTCGCCTGGAGAGCCACGATCCGGGCTTCGAACTGTTCGGGCCAGCCGTAATCATGGAATGAAATCACATCGGACTCAGCCAGCTGAATCTTCGTGGTGGCGCTTTCTTTGCTTGGATCAGACCAGTTGCCGACCCACACGCCGCTCGTGAGGGGCTGGATCGGACTGACAGAGCGCGCCCAGGCGAAGGCTTGCGGCAGGAGCTGATCGACACGGGCCACCTTCGCAGGCTCGTCGGCTACCACATCGCCACCTCGGTTGTCGGGCTCGTTCCATACGTCCCAGCCGAGGATGCGCGGATCGTTGGCGAACGCACCCACGACGCCAGTAACGTAGGCCTTCAGCTTCGGCTCGTAGGCGGTGTCGAGCAGCTCCTGCTTGCCGGGGCTCTGCACCCAGCCAGAGTTATGGATGCCGGGTATCGGCGGATGCTGCGGGCCCAGGTGCGGGTTCGGCTCCCAGCAGGAGTCAAAGAGAACGAGCAACGGGCGGATGTGGTGCTTCGCGGCAATGGTGAGAAAAGTGTCGAGCCGCTTCTTGAAACCGTCAGGGTCCTGCGCCCAGAGCTGGTCCTGAAGGAAGACGCGCATCGTGTTCATGCCGATCGACTCGCCCATCGCCAGCTCTTTATCGTTGAGCGCCGGATTGAAGGTAGCTGCCTGAAACATCTCAAGCTCGTTGATGGCGTCCGACGGGATGAAGTTCGCGCCGACGAGCCAAGGCTGTTTGGCGTACCAGTCGTTGGCCTGCTGCTCGGTCCAGCGGCTGCGGCCTTGGGCGAAGCAGGGGACCGACAAGAGCAGGGCGAGTGGGTAGAGGAGCAGCTTTTTTGAGACAGAGAACATGTGTTTCGACCGCCTTTTAGGTTAGCCACACTACTATAAACGGCGCGCCGGACACTGGGCTACTTGGCTTGTAAGATAGCCACGCCATAGCGGTCAAGCGTGACGGTGGAGACGTCCTCATCGTCGAGGATGCTGTGCATGGTGCCCGGTAGAGTGACGGTTCGGGGTGTCGGGTTAAAGTTGACGAAGATGAAGACGCGCTTGCCGTTGCCGTCGCGCGGATAGACCTCGACACCGTCTGGCACGGGACCAAAGGCGGCTTGCACACCGGAGATCTCGGTCATCCATTTCGCTGCGGTCAGAAGCGCGGCGTCGTCCATCCATGCGCCGATGTACGTGATGCGCCCCTTGCCGACTTTACGGGTGATGGCGGCGGGCTGATTGTCGAGCCAGCCGTTGGCTTTGCCATAGCGCATCAGCACTTCGGTCTCTGGCGCGGAGGTGGAGAGAAGCTCTGCCCAGATCTGCGAAGTGGTCGTTCCCCATTTGCCGGTTACGGTCGGAATGTCGCCGGGCTGCGCCAAGTCTGCGGACTGGATGGCGTAGAACTGCTCGACGCGGCCACCGAGGAGGTCTTCAAGCGGTCCCGGTGCGCGGCGCGCCTGGAGCGAGTTGTCGCCGTCCTTCATGGCCGATCGCTGGCCAAGTACGAGGTGGCCGCCGTTCTTCACATAATCGGCGAGATTCTTCGCGGCGGCATCGGTGAGGACGGCGAGACCCGGAGCGACGACGAGCTTGTAGCCAGAGAGCGGAGCGGTATCGGCGACAACATCGACCGACTGAGCGATCTGGCGCAGCGGCTTGTAGAAGGAGACGAGCTGCTTCTGCGGATCGAACGCCTGGTTATGGCGCTGCCAGTCGATGGCCCAGCGCGAATCGTAGTCGTGGAGGATGGCGACCTGCGAGTGCGGGCTGGTGCCGGCAAGCGCTGGACCCGCCTTGGCGAATTCCGCGCCGATCTGCTGGACCTCCGTGTAGAGCGGAACGGGGTTGCCGTCCGAGCCGACGAGTGTGCCGTGCAGCTCCTCCTGCCCGTTCATAGCCGAACGCCATTGCCAGTACTCGACCGCATCCGCGCCCATGGCAAAGTGGCACCCGGCCCAGGCGCGGACATGACCCATGTAGAGCGCCCG
>CAXTUR010000182.1:5388-6018 GCA_964247455.1 uncultured Acidobacteriaceae bacterium
TGTCTACCCAGCCCATGGCGCGGACTTCACCCTTGTCGAGCGACGTGTTGTCGCTGTTCCAATTGACGAAACCGGGCTGCGTCTCCATCACCCAGAAGTTCTTGCGGAGGAAGCCGCGCGTCAGGTCATGGGCGAAGCCATTGTCGTAAGGTTCGAGGTGGCCGCGCCCGACGTAGTCGTCCCAGGAGGCGAGGTCGAGGTCCTGCTCAACGGTGTAGTGGTCGTAGCCGTCGAACCAGCCCATCGTATTGGTCGTGATCCACTGCCGCTTGTCTACATTGGGCCGGATCACGTCGATCTGGTTCTTGTCGTAGGCGCGCCAGGTGTCGGAGACGAAGCGCTTCCAGCTCAGCAGCAGGCCGGGGTTGCCATATTTCTCCTGGATCGGGATCTGCGACCAGTCCGTGTAGGCCTCGGACCAGTAGGCGGTGGTCCAGCGCGCGTTCAGGTTGTCGAGCGTCTTGTAGTGGTCCTTGACCCAGCCCTGGAAGGCGGCTTTGGCGGCGGGACCATAGTCCTCGGAGGAGATTTCATTGTCCAGCTGCCAGCCAATCACGTTGGGATTATGGCCGTAGCGTTTGGCCATGCGCTCGGCGATATCACGGCATAATTGGCGATAGTGCGGATCGA
>CAXTUR010000183.1:0-6008 GCA_964247455.1 uncultured Acidobacteriaceae bacterium
AGATGCGGAAGATGTTCAAGACGATGGGCGGCGGCGGAGGGATGAAGGCGCAGCAGCGTATGATGAGCCAGATGCAGGGGAAGCAGCGGTTTGGACGGAATTGACTTATACGTGCTCGCTGTTGGTGCTGAAGCTTGTAATTTAGGTGGCAGGGAGCTGTGCAATGAATGTAGCGAAGACTAGTACTGGGATAGCACCGCCTCCAAGATTGCACGAGGCAACTTGGTCAGATATGTGGGAGATGACCAATTTTTACTTGCACTTGCATTCTTATTTGCGGTTTTTGCTTTTTCTTTGTTATTACTCAGAGACATTTGGCTTTCGAAGCATACTCGCTTCCCCTTTACAGGGAGTGGTCGGAGAGGCGACACACGGCGGAAGTCTAATGCGTATTCTTCCACCGCCGCTTACTTTCAGGAGCGCAAGAACGAGGTAATCGGGTCACAGGCATGGTATTCAGATCCTCCTCTCTGGAAACACCCGTGCGAGGAGCATGAGTATGGCGTTCGTGTTATAGCACCCGTCATCGATCCCGCCACCAGCGCTTCGAGCGATGTCACAATGTACTTCTGCTACGTGCACGACGGTTATGTCTATGCATCAAATCAGCAGGCAGCTTACTACACTAGGTCAACGGAACCTACGTCGAAGTAAGCGGTAGATGGTGTCGCCGTGCATCGCAGTATGCCGCCTAGTGTGACGGACTTTGGAGGTTCAAGCTAGGCTCTACTCAACATCCGCTAGCAGCAGGATGGATTCAATCTGCTGGCCATGAAGCGTGGCCCGCAACTCGGTGCCGTCTTTCCATTCAAGGTCGATCTCGTTGGCTTTGCGGGCGAACCGTAGGCCGTAGATTTTCTTGAGGTCTTCGACGGTCGCGCCCAGAGCTAGGCCTTTGCCGGTCTTGGCGAGCGGAGTGGGTTTGCCGCTTACTTCCACGGCGTAAGCGATGTCGTTGACGTTGATGGTGGCGTGGATGGTCGTGCCGTCTTTGTTCCAGACGATCTCGGCGGCTTCTTCCGTTTCAGGGTACTTCTTATAACTGTCGGGTTTGCCCAGTCGCTCGATGAGTTCCCTGACCTTCGAATGATGGATGTTGATTCCGGCGAGTGTGATATAGGCTGGTCCGCGAGCGATGCGTATTTCCGGCAGATGGTCGGCGTTGAGCGAAGCCGATCCCGCCAGCAGGAGAAGGAGAAGTGCGCGCTCATCGCTGTCTCCTGTTCGCCGCTAATGGCAACAACTTCATTTGCAGAAGTCTACGTCGCACCCAGCTAGACTGGACTGATGTTTGCGACGTTGAAGATGTTGGCAGTGTATCTAACGCTGGGGCCTGTGGCAGGGATGATCGGCATCCCGTACACGCTGGTGGTGG
This sequence comes from uncultured Acidobacteriaceae bacterium, assembly GCA_964247455.1. Taxonomy (GTDB): domain Bacteria; phylum Acidobacteriota; class Terriglobia; order Terriglobales; family Acidobacteriaceae; genus Edaphobacter. The sequence goes on from CAXTUR010000183.1 coordinate 1,376, forward strand.
GAGACGTCAGCCGGCTGTACCGGGTGGCGATGTGGATCATGGCGGCGGGGGTGCGGGCGGCCGGGATTGAGGTCGAGGTGTCGGGTCGGGAGAACATTCCGGTAGGGCGCAGCTGCATCTTTATGAGTAACCATGTTTCGAACCTGGACCCGCCAGTGATGTTGCCGATGTTGCCAGGGCGCAGCTCGGTGCTGCTGAAAAAGGAATTGATGGGCATCCCAATCCTGGGGACGGCGATGCGGCTGGCGATGTTCGTGCCGGTCGAGCGCGGCAGCCGGCCGGAAGCGGCGCAGGCGAGTGTGACGGCGGCGGCCAAGGCGCTGCGAGCAGGACTGCACATTCTGGTCTATCCCGAAGGCACACGTTCGCGCGATGGACGATTGGCGGCGTTCAAGAAGGGACCGTTCTTTCTGGCCCAGCAGACGGACGCGCCAATCGTGCCTATTGTGGTGACCGGGACGGAGCGGATCATGGTGAAAGGGAGCCCGGCCATTATGCCTGGCGTGGCTCAGGTTCGGTTCTTAGAGGCGATTATGCCATCTTCCTATACGACCCGCGAGGAGATACGGCGTGCGGTGCACCTGGCCATTGCGGCGGCTCTGCCCGTAGACATGAAGCCGGCTGCCTCAGCAAACTGAGCGTTTAGACAGTCACCGGAGCCATGACGTTGATCTTGTCTGCTACCTGAGTTAGCAGCTGATCGGTCTTGATCTCCTCGGCTTCGATTGACTTGATGATGCGGGCGTCCTCGCTGAGATTGAGGATCTCGGCCCAACGGCGGAGAGTGCCGTAAACGGCAATCTCGTGGTGCTCGACCTGTTGCGCGGCACCGATCAGGGCGATGTCGCGGACGGTCGGATTGGTCACGTCCTTTATAGTATCGGCCGCCTCCGTTGTAAGGCCATTGGCGACCTTGCAGGTCTCAGTCTCGGCTTCGCCATTGCTGCTGTTGAGCAGCGATTGAACAAGCGACACGTGCATCCGGGTCTCTTCAAGATGGGTGCGCAGGGCCGCGCTTAGCTCGGTGTCAGTGGCGGCCTCGATCAGGTCGGGAAGCGAGGCGGAGATCTTCTGCTCCATGTCCAAGGCTTTCTTGAGGTTCGAGATGTAAAGGGTGCGGAGGTCTTCGATGTTCGCGGAGAAGAGTTTCATGGGGAGGTCCTTTGATTCGGGTTGTGGCGGCATAGACGGCGGTTACTTGTTCTCCCTGTTGGATGCGGCGGAAGGGGGCGGGTTTGCCGCGCGTGTTTGGCTGCAGGGCTTGTAACGAGGAATACTTTAAGTGCGAAAGCCGATAGACGTTCCATGAGTTGCAGATAATATAACGATACGTGAAGGTAGAAGGTAATCTTGCAGACGAAGCATTACAAGAACACCATCCTGCGGGCGTTGGATAGCGATACCCTGACGCGGCTCGATCTGCGTCCCGTGACCTTCGCCCTGAATCACGAGATCGAGTTTCCGGGCAAGGAGGTGGAGCATCTGTTCTTTGTGGAAGAGGGAATGGCCTCGATGACGACCACCTTTCGAGACGGCTCTCAGGTGGAGGTGGGTATGTTCGGGTACGAATCGGTGATCGGGGTTTCCGCGCTGATGGGGACGAAGCGAAGCTTGAATCGCGTCTACACGCAGATTCCGGGCAGCGGCTACTCCTGCACGGTCGACGTTGCACGGCAGGAGTTCCAGCGCGGCGGCAAGTTTCAGATCCTCGCCCTGAGCTATGTGCAGGCCCAGCTGGTGCAGGCGATGCAGTCGGCGGGGTGCAACGCAAAGCACGAAGTGGATGAGCGGCTAGCGCGCTGGCTGCTGATCTGCGCGGACCGGGCGCATAGCGACCGCTTCAAGATGCCGCATGAGTTTTTGGCCCAGATGCTGGGGAACAGCCGTACCACCGTAAGCCTGGCCGCTGGAATGCTGAAGGACGACGGGATCATCGACTACACCCGCGGGTCGATCCACATCCACGACGTGAAGGCTTTGGAGCGGCGGGCGTGCGAGTGTTACCAGGTCATCAAGAATCATCTAGACAACTATGCCGAGTTTGGGAGCGCGGTGACAAAGTAGGCCGTTACGTGAGTGCGATTGTGTCAAAGCAACAACGACAATCTCTCATCGACGGATCGGGGAACGGTTGGATGGTCGCGCCTTTGAAGGTGAGCCATAGGCCCACGAGGAGTTCCGCCAGAAAGTCTGGAACGATAAAGGCCGTGTTGAACATCCCCATGGAATGGGGAATGACGATAAAGCCGAAGCAGCAGAGCAGAAGCCAGATAACTCCAAGTAAGTAGAAGCCCGAAAGAGCTTTGGGAACATAAGAGGACTTAAGCAATAAGTAGCTATGAACGCTCGCGCCCAAGCTGAAGAAGACCAATCCGATTAATGATCCTGTTTCATGCATACCCAGAAAGACCTTGGCCTGGGCTGTAGTTGATCGGGATCAAACACGGTCAGGTAGTGAGCACCGTCCAACAAGTCCAAAGCGGCAAGGCTGAAGGCGACACTTAAAGCGAGCACGATAGCATTCGCCACGCGCCAGAAGGCTCCTGCCAGAGCGAGCGGCGCGTCGATAGGTTTCAGCAGGACATAGAGGGCCACTGCAAAAAACGACGTCGCAGTTAAACATGACGATTTCAAAAGCTGTGCCCACGCGGAACCGAAGCTCGTGCGCGAGGATGTTTTTGCGAAGTGGCGACGGCGTCGCCGGGAACGAGGATGTGTTCGCGACCGATTGCGGTGCCGACGACACCGGTCGCGATGATGAGCAGAAGGGTCCACCCGGAGACTCTTGCCGCGATTCGTTGGGATGCTTCGGTTGTGCGCTCCTTCACTTTAGACCCTCCTATAAGCATTGAGTACGCCAAACGCTTTGTGCTTGTTCTATGCGACCACGTATTCGTCCATGCTACGGTTGAACCGGAACTGGCGGGAGGCCGGACTCGGCCAGCGGCGGGAGCGCTTTGGTGTCGTCCCAGGTATTAATGAGGGTGTCGATCCGATCGGCGCGGGATTGCCACAGTTGCATGCGGAGATCGTAGCGGACAAGGACGTTGTCGAGCCAGTATGGGCGGTTCTCGGCGAGCCAGCTCTTTGCGTAAAGGTTTTTGAGCTGTGAGTAGCCGTCGCGAAGGTCCTGGCAGCGGCCGTTCATGCTGGAGATGGAGTAAAGGAGATCGGCGGTGGCGGCGTGCTGCTTTGGATCGTCCTTCATCGCATAGGCGCGGGCGTAGGCGGCGGACATCTCGTCGGAGAGCTGGAACTTGAGGCCAATGAAGTCGATGCGGCGCGCACCGAGTTCCATTGCGGCGATGGCGTTCGGCTCACGGAGGTTCGGGTTCGCTGTGCGGACTTCGTGGAGGAGCTCGATAGCGCGCTCCGCGTGGAGGCGGGCTGCGTGGATCTTGGGGCGAAGTTTGGTGTTCATCGCCTGACCGGCAAGGGACCAGGGATCGATCCAGAACGCATCGTCGGAGACGTCGAGGTCTTCGGCGGCGAGGAGCTCCTGCTGAGCCTTGTCGATCTTGCCGGAGTCGTCGCCGAATAAGGTGTGGCCGAAGGCGTGTTGGAAGGGTGCTGGGTCGGCGGGGGCGGGTTGCCAGGCGGCGGCCGCACCGAAGAGGACACCAAACCAGTCCTGGTTGAAGAGGCCCTCGCCGTCGTCGTTCCACAGGGCGAGCAGCATGCCGGTGCTGCCGAGGCGCTGACCGGATTCGACGAAGCCACGGATGTTGTCGAGGGCGACCTTGCCGAGGGGATAGACGACCTTCCAGTTGGCGTCACCGGGCGCAACCCAGGTCTCCATGCCGGCTTTTTTGAAGGGGAGGATGTCAGGGTCGTAGCTGTCTTTGTGCCAGTAGATCCACGGGATGGCGATCATGTCCTTGGGCAAGTTGGGGATGGCGGAGGGGTCGCTTTCGGCGACATCGCCCCAGAAGAGGAGGCGGCGGTGGAGTGGAGCGAGGGCGGTGTGGATTTGGGAAAGGAAGTCGGCGTAGACGGGGCCGAGGCCGCGCTTTTCGACATCGGGCCGGGTGCGGCCGGTGCCCAGCTCGAAGGTCTCGTCCGCGCCGACGTGGAGGAAGGGGCTGGGGAAATCTTCGGCGAGCTGGGTGAACCAGGATTTGATCAGCGGCTGGGTGCCGGGTTCGCCGGGGGCAAGGACGTGGCCGTGGGGGGTCTCGGCGAGGCCGGAGTACTTCTCAAATTTGAGGAGGTGGTGGAGGTGGCCAAAGGCTTCCTGCTCGGGGACGATGGTGACGTGGTATTGGGCGGCGAATGCGGCGAGCTCCTGAGCTTCGGCGCGGGTGAGGGCACTGCCGGGCGGCGCGGCGAGCGGGTCGGCGGCGTACTGCATGGTGTGTTCGAAGTAGGGCGAGTAGAGGTTGACCTTGAAGGCGGCGAGGGTGGCGATCTGGTGTTTCTGGAAGGCAAGCGTGGGGAAGGGGCCGCGGGAGAGGTCGTCGTGGACGCCGCGGTACTTCATGGCGGGCCAATCGCGGATGGTGGCGGTGAAGAGTTGCGGGCCGGATGAAGTGTGAACTATGAGCTGCTTGAGGGTTTGGGCGGCGTAGAAGAGGCCGGTGGGGGTGTCGGCGATGAGTTCGGCGTGGGTGGGAGCGGTCAGGAGGATGTAGCC
>CAXTUR010000184.1:0-5997 GCA_964247455.1 uncultured Acidobacteriaceae bacterium
TGGACGACCGCGACCTGGTTGCCGTCCGCGACGAGGTCGGCGATGGCCTTGCCACAGAGGTGCAGCAGCGCCTTGTCTTCGAGGGTCGCCCCTCCCAGCTTAACGACGAACTTCAAAGCAGCCCCTCCTCTTCCGCGAAGCCAAGCATTAGATTCATGTTCTGGACGGCTTGGCCTGCTGCGCCCTTCAGCAGATTGTCGAGACAGGAGACGATCACGAGGCGCTTGCCGTCGGGCGCAACCTCGAAGCCCAGATTGCAGAAGTTGGTGCGGACGACGTGCTGAATCTGCGGCAGCGCGGGGGAGTGATGGAGGCGCACCATCGGGCTGTCGCGGTAGAAGTCACTGAACGTAGATGCTACCGCTTCGGGCGTCGATTCGTTATGCAGCCGCACATAGATGGTGGAGAGAATGCCGCGCGGGATGGGCAGCAGATGCGGCGTAAATTGTATTTGTGACACCGTTAGTTGCAATTGTTCGAGCAGCTCGCCGGTGTGGCGATGGCTGAAGATGTTGTAGGCAGAGAGGTTGTCCGCGGCGTGCATGAAGTGCGTCTTGGCCGTGGCCGCTTTGCCCGCGCCGCTGACGCCAGACTTACTGTCACAAACGATGCCATGATCAATGTCGATCAATCCGGCTCGGAGCAGGGGTGCAAGCCCGAGGATAATCGAGGTGGAGTAGCAGCCGGGATTGGCGACCAGCCTCGCCGTAGCAATAGCTTTGCAGTGCAACTCGGGCGAGCCGTAGACGGCCTCGGCCTGAAGCTTGGCGGCTTGGGCCGGGTCGGCGTCTGTGAGGTTGTAGACCGCGCGGAGATCATCGCTTTGGAGCCGCCACGCGCCGCTGAGATCGATGACGCGAACGTTGCGCGCCAACGCTTCCGGGGCGTACTCGCGCGACTGCTCATGCGGCAGCGCGAGAAAGAGGAGATTGATGCCGCGCGTGGTGAGATTATCCCATGCGAAGGGAAGCACCGAATCGGCGGGGCCATTGTGCGTGGCGAGTTGCGGATGCAGGTCGGTCAGTGAGATGGAAGACGATTCGCCCGCGCGACCATAGAAAATCGGGCGCAATGAAGTAAGCCGCGGATGGTGCAGCAGCAGCCGCGCCAGCTCCGCGCCCGCATAGCCGCTAACGCCCGCGACGGCGACCCTCGTCAGTTTCGTATTGTCGAGAAGCTCAGCCAATCAACTCGTCCATTCTCGTCTTCAACGTCCCGGCGCGCTTTTCGTCAGGGCAAATAATCAGAACTGTGTCGTCACCGGCAATGGTGCCGACGACCTCGGGCCAGTCCTCATAGTCGATGCCGGCGGCAATGGGCTGCGCACCACTGGTTACGGTGATCAGCACCAGTAAATTGGCCGCCTGCCGCACTTCCAGGCCGAAGCTGTGGAGCACATCGCGAATGCCGGGCAGCTCGTCCTCCTCGACCGCCGCCGCCGGGAGCGAATACCCGGCCGGTCCTTTCGACAGGCGCAGCTCACGGATGTCGCGCGAGAGCGTGGCTTGGGTGACGTGGAAGCCGCGCTCGGCGAGTTTGCGGCGCAGCTCGTCCTGGTTGGCCATAGCCGCCTGGACCAGGAGATCGCGAATTGCTGTATGCCGCTGGAGCTTCATCTGCTAGAACTGTCTATAATCCCGTTTCGAGTTAACCCATGGGAACGGCGTGCACCCGCGCACGCAAAGTGCATAAGAATACAATATCATGTATAAATATGCATCGCCTTTATCAGACAACAACTTTCGCTATCTTCTGAAAGGTTGTGGGCAGCCAGCCGTGCCGCCGCGACGTATAGTGAGTCATGGACCCCTTCATTGCACCCGTGCCCTTTGCTGGTCCGTCGCGCTTCGGCCCTTCGTTGCTCGACGCGCGCTTCGACCATGACTCCTGCGGGGTTGGTTTTGTCGCGTCGGTCGGGGCCGTTCCATCGCATACTATTCTGACGCAGGCGCTGACCGCGCTTGGGCGTCTCGCGCATCGTGGGGCCATCGCGGCCGACGGCAAGAGCAGCGACGGAGTGGGCGTAATGACAGCGGTACCGCGCGCGCTTCTGCTCCAGGAAACAGGGATCACGCTGGACGTCACGCAGGCGCTTGGCGTGGCGATGGTCTTCATTCCCGAAGACGAAACGCGCACTGAAGTAGCCCTCGAGCGATGTCTTTCGTCCCATGATTTAGACGTACTGGCATGGCGCGATGTGCCGGTCGACGAGAGTTGCCTGGGCGAGATCGCCCGCAGCACCATGCCGTGCGTGCGCCAAGCGTTGATCATCAATGGTCCAGACGGCGAGCCGGCCACAATGGAGCGGCGGCTGTATCTCGCGCGCAAGCAGTTCGAACGGCTCCACGAGCGGGATGAGGTGAGCGGCTATGTTTGTTCGCTCTCGTCTGAGACGCTCATCTATAAGGCAATGTGTAGTGGCACGTTGCTGACCGAGTTCTATCCCGATCTCGCTTCGTCCGCCTACACAACGCCTTTTGCCGTCTTCCACCAGCGCTATGCGACGAACACGTTGCCGACGTGGCACCGCGCACAGCCGGGGCGGACGCTGGCGCACAATGGCGAGATCAACACCGTCTGGGGCAATCGTTCGCGCATGGAGGCGCGCGACTCGACCCTGCCGGTGGAGTGCAAGCCGGTGCTGACGCGCGGCGGGACGGACTCGACCTCGCTCGATGAGGCTGTTGAACTGCTCTCGCGCAACGGCCGGACGCTGGCCGAATCGGTCCGCATCCTGCTGCCGCCAGCCACGATGGGTTTGCAGACGACGCCCTTCCTCCGCTATCACGCCGACTGCGCCGAGCCCTGGGATGGGCCGGCAGCCATCGCGTTCTCGGATGGCCGTGTTGTGGGCGCAGTGCTCGACCGCAACGGACTGCGGCCCTGCCGGTTTGCCGTGACCAGCGACGGGCTGGTAGTCGCCGGGTCTGAGGCCGGGCTGGTCGACCTCGATCCAGAGATGGTCGTGCACAGCGGGCGGCTTGGACCGGGGCAGATGCTGGTGGTCGATCTCATCGCAAACAAGGTCTATGAGAACGATGAGCTGCTCGCGCTCTTCGACGCCAGTACGCCATACGCCAAGCTGGTCGAGGACACGCTGCTGCCCTCTCTGCCGGTCACCGCGCCGGTGCCGGAAGTGCTTTCGGCGACACAGCGCGGCTTCGGCTACACGCGCGAAGACATAAAGATGATCCTGCAGCCCATGGCGGTCGACGGCAAGGACGCCGTATGGTCGATGGGCGACGACACGCCGCTGGCGTTTCTGGCGCGGTCGCCGCGCCCAGTGTATGCCTTCTTTCGGCAGCGTTTCGCGCAGGTGACAAATCCGGCCATCGACCCGCTGCGCGAGGCGTGCGTAGTCTCGCTGCACACGCGGCTCGGGCCATGGTCGCACATGCTGGACAAGAACGCGCCACTGGCGGGATTGTCGCTGGCATCGCCGTTCCTGTCACTGGGACAGATGGCATCACTGCGGGCGCGGAACCATGGCCATGCGGCGGAGCTGCATCTGGAAGAGCTGCCGTGCGTCTTCCCGGTCGGCGGCACGCTGCCCGGCGCGCTGGATGGTCTGGCCGCCTATGCGATCGAGCTGGTGCGAGACCACGGCGCGCGCATCCTCCTGCTGACGGACCGCGCCGCGAACACGGCCATGCTGCCCATCCCGATGGCGATGGCTGTCGGGATCGTCGATCGCGCACTGGTGGACGCTGGGCTGCGGACACTCACGGGGATCGCGGTCGAAGCGGGCGACTGCCGCGACATCCACCACGCCGCCGTGCTGATCGGCTATGGGGCGGGCGCGGTCTGTCCATGGCTGGCACTCGAGACGGCGCTGAGCCTTACGCCTGCCGGTGCGGACCCCGCAGAGAGCGAGCGCAAGATGCTGAAGGCGCTTGATGCCGGCTTGGCCAAAGTGATGTCGAAGATGGGCATCTCGGTGGTGGATAGCTACCGGTCGGCGCACCTCTTCGACATCCTCGGCTTGCATAGGAGTGTGGTTGATCGCTGCTTCGTCGACACACCCGCGCCGCTCTCGGGCATCGGCTTTGCGCAGCTGGAGCGGCAGCTGCGCGAGACGTGGCAAGCGCCTTTGGCTGACGCCGTGCCGAGTGCAGACCTGCCCGATTATGGCTGGGTACGCTTCCGCAAGACCGACCTCGCCGAGCCTCATGCGTGGCAGCCGGGAACGGTGAAGGCGTTGCAGTCGGTGGTGGGCAGTGCACGCGGCGTGGCTCTGCCGGTCGATCCCACGTCGGCCTTCACTATCTACTCCCGCGATGTGATCGCGCGCGCTCCGTCGGTGCTGCGCGACCTGATGGAGATCCGTCCGGCTGGGCCGGAGTTGCCGCTCGAGTCGGTCGAGTCGCCGAAGAGCCTGGTGAAAAAGTTCATCTCGAGCGCCATGTCGCTGGGATCACTCAGCCCGGAGGCGCACAGCACGATTACCATGGCCATGAACATCCTCGGCGGCCGGTCGAACACGGGCGAGGGCGGCGAGGACCGGGATGTCTATAAGCTGCAGCCGGTGCTTGCCAACCAGGTTGAGGCGCTGCCAGATGGGCCGGGCGGTATGCAAGCGCGGGTATCGGGTTCAGTCGCGGTGGCCGAGCCGCTGGTCGAAGCCGCCGCCGCCCCACAGCTGCTGAACAACAAGATCAAACAGATCGCCTCAGGACGGTTCGGCGTGACGGCGGAGTATCTTGCCCACGCCGAGGAGATCGAGATCAAGGTGGCGCAGGGCGCGAAGCCGGGCGAAGGCGGCCAGCTGCCGGGATTCAAGGTTAGCGGGCTTATCGCTCGACTGCGTCATGCCCAGCCAGGCGTGTCGCTGATCTCGCCGCCGCCGCATCACGACATCTACTCGATCGAGGACCTGGCGCAGCTCATCTTCGACCTGAAGCGGGTCAATCCGAAGGCCGCGGTCGGCGTCAAGCTGGTGTCGAGCTGCGGCGTCGGCACGGTAGCGGCGGGTGTGGCGAAGGCCTATGCGGACTTCATCGTCATCGCCGGGAACACGGGCGGAACCGGTGCTGCGGCCCTTTCGAGCATCAAGTACGCAGGCAACCCGTGGGAGCTTGGATTGGCTGAGGCGCAGCAGGTGCTGATGCAGAACGGGATGCGTGGGCGTGTGCGCTTGCGGACGGACGGCGGGCTGGCGACAGCGCGCGATGTGCTCGTGGCGGCGCTGCTGGGCGCGGACGAGTACGCCTTCGGCACGTCGGTGCTGGTGGTGCTGGGCTGCGACATGGCGCGGCAGTGTCATCTGAACACCTGTCCGACCGGCATTGCGACGCAGAAGCCGGAGCTGCGGGCCAAGTTCCGGGGCAAGCCGGAGCACGTGGTCCGCTTCTTTGAGCAGCTTGCGGGCGACCTGCAACAGCTGCTCGCGCGGTATGGGCTGCCGTCGATCGAGGCGGCGGTCGGGCGAGTCGATCTGCTGGAGCAGGTGCGGTTCGATGGGAGCTTGGATCTGCAGCCGTTATTGGCCCACGTGAACGAAGGGCCGATGCGTTGGCAAGGCGTGCGTAACGACCGGCCGGATGTGGAGTCGGCGTTGGATGAGACGTGGGTGGAGCTGGCTTTGGCGGCCGTACGTGAAGGCAAGCCGTATGTGGTGGACTCGCCCATCGCCACCCGGGACCGGGCTGTCGGGGCGCGGCTGGCGGGGGAGATCGCGCTACTGCGGGCCCAGGCCGACGTGCCCGCCGATGTGACCTTCAACCTGCATGGCACGGCTGGGCAGAGCTTCGGGGCGTTCGCGGTCGACGGGATGAAGCTCGTGCTCGACGGGCAGGCGAACGACTTCGTCGGCAAGGGTTTGTCGGGCGGCGAGTTGGTGATTCGGGCGCGCGGGCTGGCGGCGCGGGACAGCGGGCAGCACGTGATCCTGGGCAACGTGGCGCTGTATGGGGCGACCTCGGGGCTGCTGTTCGCGGCGGGCCGGGCGCGGGCGAACGCTTCGCAGTGCGGAACTCGGGCGCGACGGCGGTGGTTGAA
>CAXTUR010000185.1:0-5961 GCA_964247455.1 uncultured Acidobacteriaceae bacterium
GGATGGGGCGGGAGGAGATTCTCTCGTCCGCGCTGCGCGAGCTCCAGCTGTTCTTCCCAGCGGTGCGTGGGGCTAAGTTGTTGAAGAGCGGTGTGTTGAAGGAGGCGCGGGCGACGTTCTCCGTCACGCCGGGGCTCGACCGGGTTCGTCCGCGGCAGGCGACGGCGTGGCCGGGGCTGTACCTGGCGGGCGATTGGACGGCAACGGAGTGGCCCTCGACGATGGAGGGCGCGGTGCGGAGTGGGCGGCTGGCGGCGGGAGCGTTGGTGGGGGGTCGCGGCCGGTTTATGGCGGCGGAGCTTCCCGCATCGGGCCTGATGCGATGGCTTTTGCCCCGAAACTGAGGCCGAGTCGGGCTTGGACGCAGAACGTGTGCGAAGGTTTGGCCAAGCGAGGAAAATAGTTGCTTTCGACCGCGACTAAAGCGAGCTGCGGAGGTTATACCTGCTAGTGACCTGCACGGGTCCCTCACGAAGTACCCCGGCCCCCGATCCCATCAAGCATTTCTGGAGTTGTGTATGACCCCGATCAAGATGTGTCCGCCCCGCCGCTTGTCGCCTGTCCTCCCCTTGGCGACCGTTGCCGTGCTGCTGTCGAGTCTTGGCGGCTGTTCGTCCGGAATGGCCGCGACTGCGCCGTCTACCCCGGCAACGACCCCCATTGCGCCGCAAGCCGCCGTGTCTGTCGTAGTCACGGGCGCGAACCAGGTTCGGCTGGGAGGCACGGTGCAGCTGACCGCAACGGTGACCAATGCGTCGAATACGGCCGTGACCTGGCAGGTGAATGGCACGAATGGTGGGTCGGCCACGGTGGGGACGATCTCGGCGTCCGGGCTGTATACCCCTCCGGCGGCGCTGCCCAATCCGAGTTCGACAACGATCTCCGCAGTGAGCCAGGCCTCCGCTAACGCCTCGGGATCGCTGGTGGAGTCGATCTTGAATCCGTTGCCGATGGTCGCTTCGGCCACGGTGAACGGCACGGGACCGAGCTATGCGCTGGATGTGCTGGGGACGGGCTTTGTGAGCGGGTCGCAGATTCAGGTGGGCGGCGCGGGGCTGACGACTACGTTTGTGTCGAACAGCGAGTTGCGCGCGACGGCGACTCTTGCGGCGGGAACGTCGACGGCCTCGGTCGTGGTGGTCAACGCCGATCCGGGCGGCAGTGCTTCGGCACCCGTCGCTGCACCGGTGACAACGATGAAGACCAGCGTAGTCTCGGCGGCTCGGCTGCTCGATCAGGCCACCTTTGGACCGACGTTGAGCGATATTCAGCATGTGCAGGCTGTTGGATTGAACGGGTATCTGACGGAGCAGTTCAACATGCCCACGACGTTGATGCCGATCATCGCCGTTCCCGCGCCAACGGTGTGCACGAACTCGACTATTCCATGTGAGCAGTCGGAGTGGTGGCAGACGGTGCTGACCGGGCCGGATCAGTTGCGGCAGCGGGTGGCATTTGCGTTGAGCGAGATATTCGTGGTCTCGTCGGACGGCATTAACTCAAGGGCCATCCCAAACTTTCACAACACGCTGGCGAATGATGCGTTCACGAACTTCTACACCATCATGCACGATGTAACGTTGACTCCGGCGATGGGCGCGTACCTGAATATGTTGAACAGTTATAAGCCGAGCAACGGGCAGATCGCCAATGAAAATTACCCGCGCGAACTGATGCAGCTGTTCACGATTGGCTTGAACGAGTTGAACCCGGATGGCACCCAGCGGGCCGACGCCTTCGGCAATCCGATCCCAACGTATACCGAGGCGCAGGTTCAGGCGTTCGCCAAGGCGTACACCGGGTGGACGTATGCCAACGTGTCGGGCACGGGTGCGCCCATGAAGTTTCCGAACGGGGCCAACTATGCGTTTCCGATGGTGGCGCTTGAGAGCGCGCACGACCCCACGGCGAAGACGTTGCTGAATGGCACAACGTTGCCTGCCGGGCAGACGGCCGAGGCAGACCTGACGGGTGCGTTGCAAAACATCTTCAACCATCAGAACGTGGGTCCGTTCGTTTGCCGTCAACTGATCCAGCATCTGGTGGCCAGTCAGCCCAGTCCGGAGTATGTGGGGCGTGTGTCGGCGGTCTTCGCCAACAATGGCAAGGGCGTGCGTGGGGACATGAAGGCAGTGATCACGGCGATCCTGAACGACGCGGACGCGCGGGCGGCGGATACGAGCCCGAGCTTCGATGGCGGGCATCTGCGCGAGGCGATGCTGTATACGACGGGTGTTCTGCGCGGGCTCGGCTTTACAAACAACGACGCCGTTGCGGGTAACGATGTGGTGGCGAACGCCTCCTATAACTCTTTAGGGAACTACACTCAGCCGCTTGGCGAGCGCCCTTATTTTTCGCCGAGCGTGTTCAACTTCTTCCCGCCGGAGTATGTGATTCCGGGCACAACGACCAACGCGCCGGAGTTCGGGCAGGAGAACACGGCGACGGCGATGCTGCGGCTGACGCTGGCAGATCAAGTGGTCGGCAACCGGATCGGCGGGTTCACAGTTGACCTGAGCAAGATGAGCGCGCTGGGCATGATGGCGTCGAAGACGGGTAACGCGACGATCGATAGCGGCAACCTGGTCGACGCGCTGGGCATGATCTTTCTCCATGGGCAGATGCCGGCGAACATGCGGACGGCTATCGTCAACCATGTCGCCACGCTCAGTGATCCGGCGCAGCGGGTGCGGGTGGCAACTTATCTTGTCATTACTTCGAGCGAGTACAAGATCGAGCACTAGAACTTACTGCGAACGCAAACGCAGATTCCTTTCGGGAATGACAACCAAGAAGCTTGAACACGGAATGAGGAGACGGACATGGGTGTGAATCGGCGGAGTTTTATCAGGTGTGCGTCGCTGGCGGCGGCGGGTAGTGCGGCGGGAATGCGGCCTTTTGGCTTGCTCAACGGCATGGCGCAGACGGTAGCGACGGACTACAAGGCGCTCGTGTGCATCTTCCTCTATGGCGGCAACGACGCGAACAATACGCTGATCCAGTTCGACACGGCGGGCTATGGGAACTACGCGACGGTGCGCGGGCCGCTCGCCATTCCGCAGAACCAGCTGCTGCAGCTGAATGGGCTGCCGAACTTCGCACTGAATCCGAACCTGCCCGACATCGCCACGCTCTTCGGCAGCAAGAACGTCGCGCTGGTGGCCAACGTCGGCACGCTGGTGGAGCCGACGACGCGGGCGCAGTTCCAAGCCAACCAGATGCTGCCGTCCAACCTCTTCTCGCATCCGGACCAGCAGCTGGAGTGGCAGAATGCCTCGCAGAGCGGCGCGACCTCCACCGGCTGGGCCGGGCGCATCGCTGACACGTTGAACGCGAGCTACAACCCGAGCGCCAACATTCCGATGATCACGTCTGTGGCTGGCGACACGCTGTTCTGCAACGGCAGCGCGAGCACGCCAGTGTCGGTCTCGCCGGGGAACCTGGGCGGCGCGGCTTGCTCCGAGGGCACGACGGAGTGCGGCGCGCGGCTGGTGACGGCTCAGGCCCTGCTCAGCTTTTCTTCCGGGCTGACGCTGGTGCAGGCTGATGATTCGATCACGTCGAACGCCTATACTTATGCGAAGACGCTGACCGCCGCGACCCAGTCGGTCGCGCCGCTTCAGACGGTCTTCCCGGCAAACAATGGGCTGGCGGCGCAGCTCAAGCAGATCGCACAGATTATCCAGGTGCGGGCGGCGCTCGGCGTGAAGCGGCAGATCTTCTTTGCGGGCATCGGCAACTTCGACACGCACTCCGATCAACTTACGCTCCAGAATGCACTTCTGGCGGGCATCAGTCCGGCGATCGGGGCCTTCTACCAGGCGACGCAGGAGTTGGGTGTGGCCAATCAGGTGACGAGCTTTACGATGTCGGACTTCAGCCGGACCTTCCAACCGAACTCAAATACGGGCTCGGATCACGCCTGGGGATCGCACCACATGGTGGTCGGTGGCGCGGTCAACGGCGGGCAGATGTATGGGACGTTCCCGACGCTGGCGCTGAACGGGCCGGACGACTCGGGTTCAAACGGGCGCTGGGTGCCGACCACCGGAACGATGCAGTATGCGGCGACGCTAGCGCAGTGGTTTGGCGTAACACAGGCGCAGCTGCCGTCGATCTTTCCGAACATTGGCAGCTTTCACACGAACAATCTCGGCTTCGTCTAGCCCAGCTAGCGGCTGAGCAGTAAGACCCCGACGCAGACGAAGATCGCCGCGAACCATCGGCGGCGGTCTACGTTTTCGTGGAGGAAGACTTTAGCGGCGGCGGCGTTGCCGATGAACGTGAGCGCGGCGCTGGCCGGGGCGGCGAGCGAGACGTCGACCTTGCTGAGGGTGAAGAGCAGCGAGAAAAAGCTGAGCGCCATGGAGAAGACTCCCAGCAGGAACATGGGGCTGCCGACGACTGCTTTGATCGCGCCGAGCAGGCCAGACCGGGCACGGATCAGGTCAAGGTCGCCGATGCGGCGCATGGCTCCGGCGGTCAGCACGTCTCCGGCGATGGCGGTGAGGGCGACAGTGAGAATCAACGCCCAGGTCTCGAAGGTGGAAGTCTCGGTCACTTCGGCTTGTTCGCCGGGTGCTCGGTGAGCGACGGGCCGTTAGCGACGAAGCCGACGCCGCAGACGATCAGTGCGATGCCCAGCCAGCGGGCGAGGGAAATGTGCTCATGCTGCCAGAAGCGGGCGAGCAGCGCGACGACGACGTACCCGAAAGCGGTGGAGGGGAGGACGAAGGTGAGGTCGGCCCAGCTAAGCGCGGTGAGGTAGCTGGCGAAGAAGCCGAGCAGACAGAGGATTCCAGCGATGACCCAGAGGTTTTTAAGGGCGGAGAGTAGGACGCCGAGATGCTCGAACGAGACGGGGCCGACCTGGCTCATGCCGTGGGCGAGCATGGTGTCGCCGACGGACGCGGTGAGCATGACACAGAGGAGGATGAGGTAGCGCTGCGGGGTCAGGGTGTGGGTCATCTGTCGGACTCGCTTCCAATCGGCAGGACATGCAAGCGGGTGCGCATCGTGTCGATTGTGATGAGGGCACCATCATCTAGTTCGTTCGAGTGTGTCTTAATTGCAGCCACCACGTAGATGCCGATAGCGTCGGGACCAGATCGACCCGCCCGTATCTGAACAACACTCGGCTTACCAGCGCGGGTGGAGGCTAAGAGGTGACCGAAATCCAGGTCGCGTGTGAGCACAACAAAATCGTGTTCGAGTGCGTAACGCGTGATCTCGGTGTCTGAAGCGTCGTTTGCGCCAAGCGAAGACCAGTGATCCGCTTCGATGCTTTGGCCCTCTAAATATGACACCCATCGATGAGAGAGGTTTACATCGACCAACAGCTTCATCCAGCGTCCAGTAGCACTTCGCGCTCTCCGGCGAGCCGTGCGGCATAACGCATGGATTGCATGACGTCTTCCCGCTCGAGATATGGGAAGTCGGATAGGAAGTCTTCAATGCTTTGTCCGCCGCCTATCTGATCGAGGATCATGCTGACGGTGACGCGCATCCCGCGAATGCAGGCTTTGCCGCCCATGACGAGGGGGTTCTGGGTGATGCGGTCGAACTCTTGCACGACGGCCTCCTTGCTGCTAGGACGATGATACAAGGCTAGAAAGAGATGTCGGCGGGTTGGGTGACCTCGAGGACGGACTGATCGCCGACCTGACGCTTCCAAACGGCGCAGATGGCTTCGATGCGGGCGGCGTTTTCGGGCGTGTTGGGGTAGTCGATGACCAGGAGCTTCGACCGGATGCGCTCGGGGTGTGTCTGCTGACCGCGTGTGGGTTTCGATTGCCACTGGCCGTAAACATCAAGCACGCTGAGCCTGGCGGGGAAACGCGGCGACACCTCGCGGTCGAGGAAGGTTCGCCAGACGGCTTCCGAGACGCCCTTCTGGGGGAAGTCGGCGGGGCCGAGGCGAAGTAGAGGCGGGTGTCGACCCAGTTCTGGGTGGCGGGTGGG
>CAXTUR010000186.1:0-5918 GCA_964247455.1 uncultured Acidobacteriaceae bacterium
TCATCGACATGATGTACAACGACGGCCTCGTAGGCCCCGCCGACGGCAGCAAACCTCGCGAATTGCTAAAATCCCCAAGTTGGATCAGCGAAGTGGATGAGGTGGTGCGGTGAGAACAAGAGCCTATTTCATCAGGGACATTATGAGTAGTTCGGCCTCTTGCAACCCCGGAGAACGAAGTTTTAAGTTGCCGCTACCGTCGTCATCTACGATCTCTTTTAGGCGTGAGACACCTTTGCGGGCATTGGCTTGACTTTCTCCGTGACGGACTACTGAAGCGACGAGCTCACTCTTAGCCAACCGTGATGGATAACGATATGTAAGTAGTAACAATGCAAGTTTTCGTGCGCCAAGATTGCCGTTTGCACAATAGAGTCGACCATCTATTTCTTCGAACAGGGGATATTTCTTCTCTGTGAGCTTAGCTACGAGCTCGGCTGCTTCAGGAGGGGAAAGACGTCCAGTTTGAGAATATCGGATCAGCTCAGCCAGTATCCAAGAGCAGGTTGACGAAACGCCGTTTGCGTCCATCACATTAGGGTCTAACTCGCCTGAATCATGGCGAGCACCGCGATTGCTTGAGACTTCGTACACGAATCGGCAAGCTCTCGGTATAGTTAACCTGATGGAATCGTGCATGCCTACTGGCGCAACTTGAGGAAGCTGATTAATGATCGTATCGACCTTAAACTCTTTGTCTGGAGGCACAAGTTGGGAGCAATGCTCCCATAAACATTTGAGAACAGCCTCAGAAAACTTCCCCGCTTTAACAGTTGCTGATTCCCAGTGAGATTTTTGAAGCTCTTCCGTCATCTCGCCATAGTGCTTGACTGCCGCCCTTGCTCTGTCAACCGGAAGGCGAGTTGCTAGCAGGTTCTCGATCTGCACAGTCTTGGGATTGCCGCTCACGACAACACCTGCGGCCATTTCTTCAACAATGCTATTTTGCCCGGTTCGGGAACGTAAACCCATCCCGCATCTTTAGCACGGGATTCGTGAGCTCCATTGAACTTGCCCCCCAGTAGGCCAGTCATCTTGTTCCATGCATCGATCACTTCGCCCCTATCGACAACCACGTCGATTTCGCCCTTGGCAAAGTGTGCGACCAAGAGCGCATATTTCTTGGACCCGCTGAGGCCGTCGGAGTAATCATTCATGAAGGGTCTAACCGGAAGCGAGAAGTCGAGCTTGCCATCGGACACGGCTGCCTCAGAGGTCGCTTTCGCTAAAGATAGAGGTGCCTTGGACGCGATATGATCGCTGGTCTTAAGGGCTGTTGACGTGACGGAGCCACTGAGTACCATTCCATTCTCAAGCGTGATCACAACCGTTCCGTTCATGTCTCCCCCTTACCACTTGGAATAAAGCATGGCCTTCTTAGAGTCGCGTTGACCTTCTTTGCGCCTCAATATGTGTGCACGTACGAAGTCCAACAGGCGCATGCTGATCTCCTTATTTTTGTGAATCCAACCGAGAACTTTTAGTTCTTCTCCAACCTCGTGCAAACTGCGAGGCGCGACGAAGAAGCCCGAGTCGACCAGATTTGAAATCCGCGATTTCAGACCATCCGGTCGAGCCTTCGACTTGCCTTGGGAAGGCTGTACACGTACGCCTTGCTCAATCTTGGTGCTAGCGGGCACTTGCCCCGAACCAGCCAAAATGGTTTGTAGGACCACTCTAAAAGCGTCCCGGCGCAGATCAGGACTTTTTACAGAGCTAATCAGCTCCTCAGCTCGGCTACAAGCAGACTTGATGGCTTCATCGGTCATCGTACCCTCCACACATACATTTAGCTCTTCAAGCAAGCATACTGTCAAGACGTAAACAAAAAGTATTTACGAGCAATGCCGTTCTGTTCCGGCGAATGCCAAATCCACGACATCTCACTTGCCGAGTCGAGGCAGATCAAACCGAACGGTCCGGTCGCCATGCGGTGAGAGCTTGTACGTGCCTCTCTCTTTGCCCGCCATGATGTAGTCGTACTTGTTCTTGGCATCTCGCAGTGCTTGACCTATGACTTTTGGCGGCCTGACACGCGCTTGCAGGTAGGCCCGCTTGATGTCCTCTTCCGTAAATTCCGTCACGCCCTGATCAGATACGTAAAAGCCAAGAACAGCAACGATCTCATGGTGCCCCTTGGGGCGCTTCTCGCCAACGATCTCCGCAGCGGAGCCTCCGCTGTATTCCTCCGAGGGTTTCATTAGCTCCTCTTTCTTGCTTTCTTGTCTTCTAAAAACTTCCAGTTGGGCACTCACAAATTCGCTCGGCCCTTCGAAAGTTATCTGTTTTCCTTGCCATTCAATGATCGCTCTCGTCGTGTTCATGGATGATGCTCCTTGCAGCGACTCTACTCTTCCGTGTTTAGCTATACAAGAAAGAAATTATGTATAACGTACATAAATCATAGATACGAGCGTAGCTGTTCCCTTCTGGCGATTGCCAAATCCACGACATCTCACATGCCGGCTAATAACCGTGTCGTCCACTCCAGCCGTTCGCAGACACGCCCACCCGACATGCACTCAAGCACCACATCTCATATCCTGAACAAGGAGGCCAGCGATGACCATCACCCTCAAGATCAAACCCGAAGTCCAGGCCGAGCTCGCCCGCCAAGCCGCCGCCTCGGGCCGCTACCCTGTAACCCACTCTGCTATCCTTCTGCCAACGGAGGCGCTCCGATGAACACGGTAACCGCGATCACTCTCGCCGCATTGGCCGCCCTCACCCCGACCGTAACCTGCCTCATCGGCATCATCCTTCAGCGCAGCGACGTGCGCGACCTCCGCTCGGAAGTCCGCGACCTCCGCACCGATATGCTCGCCATGCGCAAAGACATCAATGTCGAGACGCAAGCCTTTCGCAAAGACGTACACGCCGACCTCCTCATGATTACGAGCGTGTAGCCAATGGCGAAGGCGGCCAAAGCCGGTAAAACACCTGTCAAGTCCCTCTTCACTTCCAATACTACTTATCTCTTCCACCATCAAGCACTTACAAGCATGCACCCGTTTGCACATGAGTTATCTCCCATCACGTATCCTTTAAACATGCCTTGAAATAGATCGTGGAGGATAGACACTCGCCACCGGCTCCACACGCATAGAGCGAATCTGGATCCTTTCGCGGAAACTTACCTTAACCTGCTCGTTATGAACACTTTACCGGTAAAGTATCTGTAATGAACACTTTGCAAGCCAGTCGCGAGCTAAACTACTTATTTTGAACAACTTGGTGTGAGGCAGAAAATGTTTTTCCAGGTACCCACCCATACCCTGCTACCATCGATCCATGACGCAGCTCGATGTCCTCTACCGCTACGGCGTCCCACCCACGGAAGACGTCGCCATCGCCCTTGACCGGCTCCGCGAGGTCTACGGCGTCCGCAAGCTCCACCTCGACGAGCGCGCCCGCACCATCCGCGTCGAGTACGACGCCTCCCGCCTCACCGAGCCCGTCATCCACCAGCTCCTCCGCCGCGCCGGCCTCGACATCGTCGAAGCCCTCCCCATGTTCGCCGCCCTCGTCCCCGCCGAGCCGGCCCCCGCAACCTGATCTTGCCAGCCGCCCGGCAAACAATTACCCTCAGACTGAAGAACGCGCCCGTAGCTCAGCTGGATAGAGCATTTGGCTTCGAACCAAAGGGTCGGAGGTTCGAATCCTTCCGGGCGCACCATCTTCCCTTGATTCACCCGCCACATTCCTCTAGACTTAAAAAGTTGCCCTTCGCAATGTGCGCCCGTAGCTCAGCTGGATAGAGCAACTGGCTACGAACCAGTAGGTCGGAGGTTCGACTCCTTCCGGGCGCACCATAGTTTTACAACAGGCGGCGTATGCACGAAACAGCGGCCATCACGGCGAGTGTCGGTCCCACTGTAGTCATCCTGTTCGGTATTCTCTTCGGTATCCTCTATAACAGCGGTCGGTAGATCGTTCGGAGAAAAACCTCAACGAACGCATGGATCGCATGGAGAAGCATTTCGAAACTCGGATCGACCGATTCGAGACTCATTTCGATGCGCGTATCAACCGCCTGGAATCGCACGTGGACAAACGCTTCGACCGAATGCAGGACGATCTTGGCGGCTTCCACCGCAGCCTCGGACAAGCATGATAAAGCCATCGAAGTTCTCGAAAAACGTATCGTCTAATTCCATTCAGCACCACCCGCACCATTGACGACCAATTTGGTCCGACATACACTTGAACCAGGCAGAACGCCGCCCGGGAAGTGAGTTGTCATGCTCCAAGCGTTTATCATCACCCTCCGCGAAGGCGTCGAAGCCTCTCTCATCGTCGGCATCATCTTCGCTTATTTGTCGAAGATCGGCCGCCCGGAGCTCAAGCGCACCGTCTTTGCCGCGCTCGCCGCCGCGGTCGCCGCATCCGTCGGAGTCGCCGTCGTCCTCTCCCGTCTCAACTTCAACCCCGACATCTTCGAAGGTTGGATCATGCTGGCCGCCGCCGTCTTCGTCGTCAGCATGATTTGGTTCATGCAGAAGACCGCCCGCTCCCTCAAGGGCCAGATCGAAGGCAAGGTCGCCTCGCTCATCGGCAACGCCTCCCGTACTGGCCTCTTCCTCTTCGTCTTCCTGCTCGTCCTCCGCGAAGGCGTCGAGACCGTTCTCATCCTCTCCGCCGTCTCTCTCAACTCGACTGAAATTCTTTCGTTCACCGGTACCCTCCTTGGCGTGGCCGTCTCGGTCGTCTTCGGCGTCCTCTTCATCCGCGGCAGCGTCCGCATTAACCTCCAGCGCTTCTTCCGCGTCACCACCGTCATCCTCTATTTCGTCACCTTCCAGCTGCTAGTCTCCGGCCTGCACGAGCTCTCCGAGAACGGCGTCCTCCCCTCCTCCGCCGCCGAGATGCGCCTGATCGGCCCCATCGTCCGCAACGACTTGTTCTTCTTTGTGACGATGCTCGCCCTCGCCGCGCTGATGATCCTGATGGAGTCCAAGCGTCGGACGGTCCTCCCACCCGCCGAACTCGCCGCCCTCAACCCAGCTGCAAAGCGCAAGCTCGCCTGGACCCAGCGCCGCGAGAAGCTCTGGGCTTCCGCCGTCGTTGCCGCCAGCTTTCTGTTCATTTTTCTATCCACCGCCGAATTCATCTACGCGAAAAGCACGACTGCCCTCTCCGCCACAACCGTCGTCACCCTAGTCGGCAGCCAGGTCGCCGTCCCCACCGCCGAAGTCAGCGACGACAAGCTCCACCGCTACGGCGTCAAGATCGACGACGGCAAAGGCGGCCAGGCCGAAGTCCGTTTTCTTCTCTTCAAGAAGCCCGACAGCACCATTGTCTCCGTCGCCGACGCCTGCCAGATCTGCGGCCCGGTCGGCTTCTACATCGGCTCTCAAGGCATCACCTGCAAAATGTGCGCGTCGCCCTTAAATGCCGCCTCCATGGGCCAGGCAGGCGGCTGCAACCCCATTCCGCTGAAGTCCATGAGCACCAACGGCCAGATCACCATTGCCGCCGCCGACCTCCGCGCCCTCGCCCCGGTCTTCGAAAAGTAGATGCCCGCCCGCGCCAACGATAGGTACCGGGTGCCCCGCCTTCGCGACGGTCTGATCGTCGCTAAGGTGGGTTTCCGCACAGCCCACAACGCGCCCTGCTCTTGCTTTTTTGGTTGTCATTCCCGAAGGAAGTCTGCGTTCGTCCGTCCGGCTGCCCTCTGTTTCGCCTCTGGGACATGGGTTCAGGAGGCCAACTAAATGTTCTTCCGCCTCCTCCTCGAATCCTTTCTCCGCCAGCGCCGCCGCAAAGCCCTCGCCGGCATCGCCATCCTGTTCGGCACCACCGCCATCACTGCGATGCTCGCCCTCGCGACCACCATTGGCGACCGCATCCACCAAGAGCTCGCCGTCTACGGCGCAAACATCGTCATCACCCCCAAAGCCGACCAGCTCGCCGTCAAC
>CAXTUR010000187.1:0-5904 GCA_964247455.1 uncultured Acidobacteriaceae bacterium
TGCTTGCCCATGCGGCGGGCGAGCAGAGCCTGGCCGAGCGCGTTGTTGATCTTGTGCGCGCCGGTGTGGAGGAGGTCTTCGCGCTTGAGGAAGATGCGCGCGCCGCCGAGCTGCTCGGTCAGGCGCTTGGCGAAGTAGAGCGGTGTCGGACGGCCGCAGTAGTGGTGGAGCAGGCCGTCAAGCTCAGCGTGGAAGGCGGGGTCGGCGTCGGCGAGGGCGTAGGCGTGCTCGAGCTCTTCGAGGGCAGCCATGAGGGTCTCAGGGACGTAGCGGCCACCGTAGGCACCGAAGCGACCGGGGATGGCGGCTTGGGGTGCCTTCACTTCTTCAACAAGAACGCCTGCTGTACTCATTAGGTCCTCTCCTGTAAACGTAACAAAGCCGCGACGGTTGGGGTCGCGGCTGGCGTGGTGCTCTTGATCGCTGAGAACTGGTACCTAGACGATCCGCTCCGCCAAACCCGCGCCCGCTCCTGTTCGCCAGAAGCGGAAGGTAAAGGATAGGGGTGTGTAGCGGAAGGTCATCGTGACTCTAAACATACACGGGTGCGAAGGAGAAGCGCAACTTTTGTGCTGGCCATGATCAGTCGTGCGGGATACGTTGGGCTAATCCACCGCACGTAAGTCCAAGTTGGACCTTCGTGAAAGGCGAACGGGAAGTCTGAATCCATGGCGTGGGATGGCGCGTCAGATTGCTATACGTTGGGAGAAGCGATGATAAAACTCTATACGCTGTTTGCAGTGTTGCTGTTCGGCGTGGCGTCTTCGGCGGTTGCGGAAGTTCATGCACGGACGACGGCGACGACGCATATGAGGCCGCAGCTCTTCCATGATCGGACGCCTCATGTACATCAGCGTGACGTGCAACAACGTCAGCGCTAGGTAAGGTCATCGCTCAGGCAGCTCGGGCTGCTTTGATGAAGGCCTGGAGTTTGGTGGAGTCTTTTTTACCTAGGGAGGACTCTACGCCGCTAGCTACGTCTACTCCCCACGGTTTTAGTTGTTGGATGGCTTCCCTGATGTTATTTGGGTTGAGGCCTCCCGCAAGGATGACCTTCGAGTGCAGCGCGAACACTAATCTTGCCTGGTTCCACGGGAAAGCCATTCCTGTGCCACCGTCGGACGAGTTTACTTTGGAGTCGATGAGAATACGGTCGATCTCCGGCGCCACTGTGAGCCCTTTGATGTGCTGTGCGATCTCCTTTGACTGATCGTTGGGCGCGTCGATCTTCCAATGAACGACTTGGATAATCCCGACCCTGCTGGCGAAATGGCCGTGGAGGGTGCAGGCCAGTTCAGAGTCGGGTGTGCCGTGCAACTGGATTGTGGTGAGGCCAGCTTGCTCGACTGCTTCGGCGATACGATCCGCAGGCCAGGCTGGGAAGACACCTACCTTTTCGACGTAAGAGGGGAGCTGCGCGACGATAGCGGCGGCTTGTACAGGCGTGACTTGCCGTGGGCTGGGCGCAAAGACGAAACCAACAGCGTCCGCGCCCAGATCGGCGGCGAGAAGAGCGTCTTCAAGGTTGGTACTGGCGCAGATCTTGATCCACATGGCTAGACGGTTGCTGGAACGGTATGGGCTAGCAGCTGCGCGAGAGCCGTGCCGGGATCGGGTTGGCGCATCAGGGCTTCGCCGATGAGGAAGGCGTCGTAGCCGGCGGCGCGAAGCTGGAGGAGGTCTTTAGGGGAGGAGAGACCGCTTTCGGCAACGCGGACCGTCGTCGAGGGAATGGCTTCGGCGAGCGTGTAGAGCAGCTCGGGATGGACGGAGAAGTCGCGAAGGTCGCGGCTATTGACGCCGATGGCCTCGCAGTCGAGAGCAAGGGCGCGGTCGAGTTCTTCCGCATTATGGACTTCGCAGAGGACGTCGAGGGCATGGTCGCGGGCGGCGGCGCGAAGGTTGCGGAGGTCGGCGTCGATGTGGGCGGCGACGATGAGGAGGACGGCGGCGGCTCCATGGGCGCGGGCTTCGAGAATCTGGAAGGGATCGACGATGAAATCCTTGCGAAGGCAAGGGATGGAGACGGCGGCGGAGGCTAGCTCCAGATTACGGAGAGATCCTTGGAAGAACGGCTCGTCGGTGAGGACGGAAAGGGCGGCGGCTCCGTTGGCTTCGAGGATGCGGGCGAGGGCGGCCGGATCGAAGTCGGCGCGGATGAGACCTTTGGAGGGCGAGGCTTTCTTAAGCTCGGCGATGATGGCGGGCGCGTTCTGAGCGGCTTGGCGGAGATGCTGAGAGAAGCCTCGGGGTTGGTGCTGAGCGGCGCGGCGTTCGAGCGAGGAGATATCGGCGGCATTCCGGCGGAGTGCCAGGTCCTTGCGGGTCTGCTCCAGGATGTGGTTGAGGCGGTTGTGCACGCTGCGGCTCCGAGGTTCCAGTTAAACGACGACGGCGTCCGCGTGGACACCGTGCGATCGAGGTGTTGCCAAGATTTGGTGCCGAAGGGGGGACTCGAACCCCCACACCCTTGCGAGTACATGGACCTGAACCATGCGCGTCTGCCAATTCCGCCACTACGGCAAGGCTGCGGAGCTGGGCGAAGAACGCCCGAGTCCCACAACTGTGCATCTTCAGTCTTACAAAGTGCATGGGCTCTGTCAATTACAGGGCGGCTGCCTTACACTTTGGGCAGTCTGTGAGTTTGGGCAGTCTGTGAGATAGAGGGGTGCCGCACCTATGGCGAATGCAGCTGAAGTGGTGGAGTCTACAGAGAGAAGCGCGGAGAAGGTTCCGGCGGCGATTGGCCAGGAGGTGCGTCGGTTGGCGCACGACCTGAGCAACGCGCTGGAGATTATCGTGCAGACGAGCTATCTGCTGAGTACGGTCGGGTTGGAAGAGCCGGCAAGCGACTGGCTGGCGATGATGGACACGGGTGTACAAAAGGCTCTAACCATTAACCAGGACTTACGGGAGTACCTCAAGCTGCATACATGAGGTTAGGCTCGAGCGACCTTTTTGACCGGTTTTTTCGCTGCCTTCCTTGCAATCTTCTTCGGTTTTGCAGCGGCGGCGAGTTGCAAACCGCGATCTCCGGTTGCACGAGCGGCCAGCTTGGCGGTGTGCGTCTCCAGCAAGGTTTCAATCTGTCGGAGCAGGACCTGGACCTGCATGGGCTTCACGAGCATATTGTCGGCACCCATCTCCTGCCAATCCTCTTCGGCGACAGGGAATGCGGTCAGGAGCGCTACGGCGGGGTGGTACTCGGCGGCGCGGGCGGCTTGGATTACCTTGCGACCTGCCTCGTCACTTTCCATGCGCATGTCGGTGATGACCATGGCATAGGTCGTCTTCTTCAGCTTGAGCTTTGCTTCACGCGCGGAGGCGGCGGTGTCGACCTGAAAGCCGCTGATCTCAAGCACAGCCTTTAGAGTGAGCAGGATGGCGACTTCGTCATCGACCAGCAGGATTCTTCGTTTGTCAGGCACAGCACACCTCATAGATGTTTGCGGGCTGGATCGTACGCCGCGGAGGGACGTTTCCATCTTGCCTTGAGCTGACTTCATTGTCCAATGAGGACCTCACAACGGAAGGCAGCGGCGGCACACTTCCGGCACCGGAGACCGACCCTGAAGTAAGTCGATGGTACACTTGAATTATCGTGACACTTTGTATCCGAGGGTGCCGCAACAACCGATAACAACGCATGGCGAGGCTTCGTACGCTCGCTGTGGAGGCGACCTATTCCACCAATCGATAAGCGTGCCGTAAAGTCCTTCATCCGCACGAACGAACGCATTCGCGCGCGCGAGGTCCGCGTCATCGACGAGAACGGCGAGCAGCTGGGAGTGATGCTTCCGTTCGAGGCGCTGAAGATCGCCCGTGAGCGCACGTTGGATCTGGTGGAGATTTCGCCAAATGCGGTGCCGCCGGTCTGCAAGATTCAGGACTATGGGAAGTATCTCTACGAGAAAGATAAGTCAGACCGCGCGGCGCGCAAGAAGCAGAAGATCATCGTCATCAAAGAGGTGAAGTTCTCCGTCACCGTTGACGAGCACGATTATCAGACCAAGAAGAATCAGGCTGTACGCTTTCTGGGCGAAGGCGATAAGGTGAAGGCATCGCTGCGCTTTAAGGGGCGGCAGATGGCGCATCGCGATCTGGGCTATAAGATCATCAACCGGCTCATCATGGACATCGGTGACAGCGGGTTGGTGGAGTTTATGCCGCGTATGGAAGGAACGACGCTGCACGCGATCATTGCGCCGGCGAAGAAAGCGGAAGTTCAGCAGCCGGCCGCCCCGAAGAAGCAGGTAAGTGTGCAGTCTGGTGGAGAAGTTGTGCCTACTACGGCTGTGCAAGCTTAGTACCCGAATACTCCAACTAGCTATGGGTTTGACACGTCTACATGGATGCTCTTGCTACTAAAGCATCCATGTAGACTTTAGTGACCCTTTGTTATTTAGATTGATACGCATTTATTGGCCATATACAAATCCCATTACACATATTAGGTTTACATCATCTGGTGAGTCCAGAAAATCGTGGACCGTATTGATCCATGAGCTCAAGGAGAACCAAAATGATAACCCTCGCCCGCGCCTTCGTCATCGCCCTCACCCTCACCGGAGCCAGCTCCACGATTCACATCTCAAACTCTTTCGCCGGTCCCGTCGCTCATCCGCGTCCTAGCAGCCTGCCGATTCCCATGTGCCCACCCAGCGATCCGAATGCATGTGGTATCGGAAACCGGAATTAACAAACTTTAGTTATTTCACGCACCCTCCGGTTGAGGTATGCTAAGCTCCCGGAGGGATTTGCGTGACTGCCTTTCTGAGTTCAATGGGTTTCACTTTATTAGAGTGGCTTCTCTCTCTATGTGCGCTAGTCTGTCTCGTAAAATGCGACACGAAGGGGGATTTCAAGCCGCTTAGGTTTCTTCTTACAAGCCGCGTGGCATTCACATCTGCCTTGGTGCCCATGTTGCTGCTTGCTGGAAAGGGAATTGAAGTCCACCTCGCCTACCGTATGTACTTTTGTGGCTATTGGCTCGGATTTGCTTCAGAGGCAGCTTTAAGCTTGTTGGTCATCTATAGGCTTTTTAACCTGACAATGGCACCTTTGGACGGCATCAAGGATTTAGGAGCGATTGTCTTTCATTGGTTTGCGGTAGTGTCTGTCATTTTGACAGCAGCAGTAACTTTCGTGCCGCACCCAAACGGAAGCTCTTATGTGACAAGGCTGCTGACGGATTTGCAACGAGCGCAAGGTGTGCTAACCCTCTGCCTCCTTCTTTTTGTTTGTTTCGCGCTCAAACCGCTTGGGTTAAACTATCGTAGTCGCACCTTCGGAGTCATTATAGGTCTCGGCATCTTAGCGACGTCGATTCTTGTTTCCGCAGGATGGCTCGCGTACTACAAACAAGTCTATTCCCACCTTAATTTGATGAACAGTGTGGCAACCTGCACTGCATTGTTAGTTTGGATAGGCTATTTTGTAGTTCCAGAGCCGAAGCGGCAGATGGTCATCTTACCGACTACATCGCCATATCTGCGGTGGAACCGGGTGGCCGAGGTGCTGGGTGACCCGCCGGGTTTTGTGGCGATTGCGGGTGTCCCGCCGGAGATGTTCGCGCCGGCTGAGATCGAAGTCATGAAGCGCGCGTCGAAGATGATGGTTCCTCCGAGGCTTCCGCTCACTTATTTAATTGAGCAGTCTGAGGCTAAAAGCGCGTAGGAACAAGACTCAGGATGGACGAATGGCCATCCTCAAGGAACGGCCATTCGCTTTGTTGATTGTGTGCTACAAGCTATTCGCGTTCAGACCGCTTCCAGTTGATGAGGTCACCAAGTGTGGTGCTGCTGCTGCTCGATGAGGAGGATGAACCGGAGTTCGACTGCCCCTTGCCACCGCCACCATGGTGCTGTTCGCGTTCTTTGTACGACTCAACCTCGGCGCGGCTAG
>CAXTUR010000188.1:0-5865 GCA_964247455.1 uncultured Acidobacteriaceae bacterium
GGCCTACATGAGTACACTAGTACAAACGTTGTAAGGAGGCTCCGTGCACGATCTGCTGATCACATCGATCCCTACACTCGCCGTCATGTTTGGCATTCTTCTCAACCGTCAGGAAGCTTCGGCGATCCGCACCGAAGTGCGAGCTGAGATCGGTCAATTGCGTCTCGAAATCATCTCGCTTCGCGACTCCATCCACCGCGACATGATCTCTCTCCATGAGCGAGTCGCGGTTATGGAAGCGAAGAACAACCAGTAGTTCACCGAAAGGATCCACCGCAAGCAATGGCCAAGACCTACCACGACGCAGACGCCGACCTCTCCCTCATTCAGGCCAAGAAGGTCGCCATCATCGGCTACGGCTCGCAGGGCCACGCCCACGCCCTCAACCTGAAGGACTCTGGCGTCGAAGTCCGTGTCGGTCTGCGCGCTGACAGCCCGAACGCCGAACGCGCCCGCAAGGCTGGCCTCGAAGTCGGCACCGTAGCCGAAGTCTCCGCCTGGGCCGATGTCATCATGAATCTCACTCCCGACCAGACCGCCGCTAAGGTCTACCACGCCGAAATCGCCCCCAACATGAAGGCCGACGCCACGCTGATGTTCGCGCACGGCTTCAACATCCGCTTCCGCACCATCACACCCCCGGCGGGCGTCGATGTCTCGCTCGTTGCGCCCAAGGCCCCCGGCCACCGCGTCCGCGAAGTCTTTACCGAAGGCGGCGGCGTCCCCGGCCTCGTCGCCGTCGAGCAGGACACCTCCGGCACCGCTCTGCAGCTCGCCCTCTCCTACGCCAAAGGCATCGGCTGCACCCGCGCCGGCGTACTCCAAACCACCTTCACTGAGGAGACCGAGACCGACCTCTTCGGCGAGCAGGCCGTGCTCTGCGGAGGCACCGCCGCCCTCGTCAAAGCAGGGTTCGAGACCCTCACCGAGGCTGGCTACCAGCCCGAGCTCGCCTACTTCGAGGTCCTCCACGAACTAAAGCTCATCGTCGACCTGATGTACCGCGGCGGACTCGCCTACATGCGCCACTCCATCTCCGACACCGCCGAGTGGGGCGACTACGTGGCCGGCCCGCGCATCGTCACGCCCGAGGTTAAAGCCGCCATGAAGTCGCTGCTCACCGACATCCAGAACGGCACCTTCGCCAAGAAGTTCATCGAGGAGAACGAGACCGGCCGCCAGGAGTTCACACGCATCCGTGCCGCCGAAGCCCAGCACCCGCTCGAGAAGGTAGGCGCGGACCTTCGCAAAGCCATGCCCTTCCTCGACCCCGTCAGGGTCGAAAACGGCGCAGTCGTCAAAGCGTAACTTCTAGCAAACGGACCCTTGCCTTTTTGGTTGTCATTCCCGGAGGGAAATTTGCGTTTTCAGGTGCTCCCATGTCTCGACTCTGAGACATGGAAGCACCTCGGGCATCATAACCACGCATGAGCAACCTTACGCTCCTGCTGCTCCTCGCACTCACCCTCCCCGCGTTCTCCCAGCAACCGCAGCAACAACCCGCTACCCTCGCCGAGATGCGCGACCACTATCGCCCTCTGCTCATCTTCCAATCGGGAAAGGATGAACGCCTGAACGAGCAGCTTCGTCTGCTCACCGCCCATCGCACCGAACTCCTCGACCGCCAGATCATGCTCGACCTTCGTCCTTACGCCTGGGCTGGAACTGTCGACCACGCTATTCTTACCTGGCGCAGCTGGGAGGAAGATAAGGCGCTCAGGACCCGTTTCCACATCCACCCAAATGATTTCACCGTCATCCTCCTCGGCAAGGACGGCGGCGAGAAGTTCCGCTCCTACACACCGGTAAGCATCGAACAACTCACCCGCATCATCGACGCCATGCCGATGCGCCAATTGGAAATGCGCACCCACCCGCAGCATTAGAATCTCCGCATCTTAGGCGTCCAGCGTCGGGAACACTCGATTCACGGCTCCGCGCCCCGCGCCGATAGGAGCAATATGCTGTAGTAACCAGCCGCTACCGGAAGGGGACACAATGCGCGAGACCAAGATCAAGGAAGAAAAAGTAGACGTGATGCCATGGTACATCCCGGCCGGGAACGACGGCCTCCAAAAAGACGCCATCCTCGTCGCCGTGATGAACGGCAAAGAGATGGTCAGCATCTCCCTCCACGTGGCACACCACTGCGCTGGCGAAGCAGCCTAGAAGCGACGCGCCTTTGCTCCTTGTTTGTCGTTCTCTTAGGGAATCTGCGTTAGCGGTATCCTGCTATCGGTTCCAGACACACGTACGGTACTCTAGGACGCCTTGAACATCGCCTTGATACCCCGCAACGCCTGCCGCGTCCGCTCCTCATTCTCAATCAGCGAAAACCGCACATGCCCGTCCCCATGGTCGCCGAAACCCACCCCGGGGCTGACGGCGACTTTGGCATCGAGTAGGAGCTTCTTCGAAAACTCCACCGACCCCATCGCCCGGAACTGCTCCGGCATCCGCGCCCAGACGAACATCGTCGCCTTCGGCAGAGCCACCTCCCACCCCAGCTTGTTCAGCCCCGGCACCAGGCAGTCCCGCCGGCATTTATAGTTCTCGCGGATCTCCGCTACGCAGCTCTGGTCTCCTTCAAGCGCCGAGATCGCTGCCACCTGGATCGGCGTAAACGTTCCATAGTCGAAGTAGCTCTTGATCCGCCCCAGCGCCGCCACCAGCTTCCGGTTGCCGACCATAAAGCCCACCCGCCACCCCGGCATGTTGTAGCTCTTCGAGAGGGTAAAGAACTCCACTGCGATCTCCTTCGCTCCCGACACCTCCAGAATCGAAGGTGCATGGTACCCGTCGAACACCAAGTCCGCATACGCCAGATCGTGCACGATGTAGATTCCCAGCTCCCGGCACAACGGCACCAGCCGCTCAAAGAAGTTCAGGTCCACGCACTGCGTTGTCGGGTTTGCCGGGAAGTTCAGAATCAACAGCTTAGGCCGTGGCTCCATGCGCGGTAGATCATGCTCCAGTTGCACGATCAGCGCCTCCGAATCGCCCTCTTCGATGCGGATGCTCTGCACCTTCGACCCCGCGATGACCGGCCCAAAGATGTGGATCGGATAGCTCGGGTTCGGCACCGCAACCGTATCTTCATCGTCAAGCACCGCCAGGCACAGGTGCGCGATCCCCTCTTTAGACCCGATCGTGACGATGGCCTCCGCTTCAGGGTCCAGGTCCACATCGAACTTCGTCTTGTACCAATTGCAGATCGCCTTCCGCAGCCGCGGCACCCCGCGCGACAGCGAGTACCGGTGCGTCGCCGTCCGCTGCGCCGCCTCGATCAGCTTGTCAACGATGGCCTTCGGCGTCGCCCCGTCGGGGTTCCCCATGCCGAAGTCGATGATATCCTCGCCCCGCTTGCGCGCCGCCGCCTTCAGCTCCCCCGTGATGTTGAACACATACGCGGGCAGCCGCGTCAGCCGTCTAAACTCTTCCATAAGTCTTCTATTTTGCCGTAACCGGTATCTCCACAGGAAGTGTCTTCGGCGGGTAACACGCGGCTTTATCGCAGGCCTGGTACCGAAGTGAACCCGCCACGGTATGCTCGCCTGCCAGGGCCGTAATCGGCAGCTTCACCGCAAATTCGCCCGTATACACGTCAAGCTTCTCTTCTGGGCTGAACGCAAAGCTGAACTCCCGCCCCGGAGGATACACTGCCGTCCCGGTCGCCACACCCGAAACAGCTTTCGGCTCCAACACGGTCGGGATCAGGAACTCCGACTTCGGCGTATGCGAGTTGACGTGGTAGCCATCCAGCACCTTGAAGTGCAGCTCGACCATGGACTGCTTTCCCGCCGGAATGTTCTGCGCTTCAGCCGTATACACCACCGTCTGCTTAGGACGAGCCGCCTCCTGCCCCAGCAACGTCCCCGACAGTGCCAGCACCCAAAACCCACGCATCACCGCAGCTCCGCCGTAGTCACCGGCACACCCACCAGCTTCTTGATGTTAGCCTCAATCTCATCCTTCGACCCCAGCCCTGCCGTCTGCTCCACGATCACGCCCTTGCGGTCCACATAGAACGACTCCGGCAAATAATCGATCCCGCCATACAGCGGCGCCACCTTGCCGTCCGTCAGCAGGATCGGGTAGGTCGCGCCCAGCTTCTTGGCTGACTTCGCGATCTCGTCCTTGCCCGCGTCGTCCTCCGCAATGCCCAAAATCTCAAACCCCTGCGCCGCGTACTTCCCGCGAAACTCTTCAAACCACGGCATTTCCAGCTTGCACGGCGCGCACCACGTCGCCCAGAAGTTCACCAGCACCGGCCGCCCTTTGTAGTCCGCCAGCGACACCTTCTTGCCCTCAAGCGTCACCAGCGTAAACCCCGGAGCCATCTTGCCCCGCATCTGCACCGGCGCGTCGCCCTCACCGCCCGCGTCCGCCTTCTCGCCCGGCTTCACCGGCGTCAGCACGATCCGATTCTCGTTCGCTTTCTGCAACGCCAACCGCCGGTCCCGCATATTGTGGATACCCGCCCACAACATCAGTGAGATGCCCGCCACCAACGCCAACACCACCAAGCCTGTCTGTTTCATCACAAATCCTTGTGCGAGGCGTAAGCGCAACCTCTGTACAAGTCTATTCCCAAATCTACAAACAGGTCCGCGCCACAAAACGCCTCCAGCGCACCCCGATACCCGCAACAACTGTCATCCTGAGCGGAGCGCAGCGAAGTCGAAGGACCTGCGGTCGCGCGGCAACAACCTAAGCGAACAGCCTGCGCCGCACCACACCCACCATCCCATCAGACCCGTGCCCAGAAGCACAAAGGTCCCTGGCTCCGGAGTAGCTGAGATAACACTAGGTGCTTCAGTGATGCTAGATTGATCGATGCTACCTCCGAGGCATAAAGACTAGGGTTCGCGTAGAAGTTCAGGTACGCCAGGTAGCCAGTATTCAGATATATCTGGGCAAGATTGCCAGCGTCTAACTCGATGTTCCCGTTGCTAAAGAGAAGATCGACGCCGTTTACAAGAGAAAGGCTTCTATTGGCGGATGAAAGCGTACCTTGATTGCCATTCTCACCCGAAAATCCCGAGATTGTGTCGGTACCGATTGGGTTGCCGTTCACTGTTCCGGTTACTCCGACGATTGCCAAGGTCCCAGGCGTGTTCGTCGCGACCGCATCGAATTGCACCGATCCAGCATACGGCAGCCCCGGCTGACCGTGTACAACCACCGAATTGAAACTGAAGTTGAAGATCGTGTCGGCAAACATCGACGTAGGCACAAGTAGGATCAGAGCAAGGCCGCACAACGACAAAGCAAGCTTTTTCATGAAATCTCCAAGGAGCCAGTTAGAGTAAACCGCTAATTGCCACTCCGCACCAAAGTACCCTCTTACAAGTGGTCAATACCTATCCGCCTGTGGAACGCCGTCCATCGCACCGCAACACAGATAAACTGAGGGTGTGTCTATTGGCCCAGTGACCGACCTCCGCCCCATCCGCCGCGCCCTCCTTTCCGTTACCGACAAGACCGGCCTCGTCCCCTTCGCCCAGACCCTCGCCGCCCACAACGTCGAACTCGTCTCTACCGGAGGCACCGCCCGCGCCCTCTGTGACGCCGGCCTCCCCGTCCGCGACATCGCCGATCTCACCGGCTTCCCCGAGATGCTCGACGGCCGCGTCAAGACCCTCCACCCGAACGTCCACGGCGGGATCCTCCACGTCCGATCGAACTCAGAGCACACCGCCGCCATCGCCGCCCACGGCATTCAGCCCATCGACATGGTCGTCGTCAACCTCTATCCCTTCGCCGCCACCGCCGCCAAACCCGGCGTTGAATTCGCCGAGGTCATCGAAAACATCGACATCGGCGGCCCGTCGATGGTCCGCTCCGCCGCCAAGAACTTCGCCG
>CAXTUR010000189.1:0-5848 GCA_964247455.1 uncultured Acidobacteriaceae bacterium
CCCGCGCCGGCCGCCGCCAAGACCCCCGCCCGGGCGGGTGGCGGCGCGACGCCCCGCGCCGCGGATCGAGCCGCCGCGCCGCGCGCACAGGCGCGGTCCCCAGCCCCTCGGCCAGCGTCTCCGCCCGGCTCGTATCGAGCAGCTGCAGTGCCTCCCCCGTCCGTCCCGCCCGAATTAGGTGTTCCATATAGCCGCTATACAGGTCGCTGCCGTTCTCCAAAAACGGCAACTCCGCCTCCACGCTCTTCAGCGTTAGCCGCTGTTCATGAAAAGTATCGATCGCCCGCCGACGCCACTGCTCCGATTCTGTCGACTGCTTCTCCTCGTCGTAAAGCTTCGCAAGCGTGTTTTCTGCCTCCCATCGAAAAGATGCTACGGCTTCCGATCGCCGTACCAGAGTCGTTAAGATAGCTTCAGCTTCCGAAAGGCGTTCTTGACGTTTTAGTAGGAGCGCTTGAAGAAGCTGCGATTCTGCCTCCTCAGTGCGATCGCCTAGTTCTTTTGCGAGCTGCGATGCTTTCTCGGTGTGCTCTTCAGCAATTGCTCCTTGCGATGGCATATATAAATAAGCGAGTGCGATGTGGGCGTTCAGTTCTAATCCTGCGTCATTTATTGATTTCGCGAGCGATACTGCTTGTTCGAACGATTGCCTGGCGGACGTTAGATTGTGTTCGCTAAATTGGATGAGGCCCACATTATTTAGCAGATTGATTTCGTCTACTACAGCACCCGACTCTCGCGCCAATGCCTCCGCTGCTTCAATACTCTCCCGTGCGCGCGAAAAGTCACCAACGTCGTAGTAGGTGCGACCAAGACTTCCTAACGCTTTCTGAAGGGGCAGGTTGGCTCCAATTGATTTAGCAATGTCAGCGGCACGACGAAACATGATTAGAGCATCATCATAATGCTGTTGCCGTAACGCAGCCACACCAAGATTGAGAGCAATTTGCGACTCCATGAACTTAAACTTGTTCCGGGTCGCTTCATCGAGGCTCGGCCGAAGATACTGCTCTGCTTTGCGCGGCTGGCCTTGCTCTAAGTAGATGCTTGCCTGAATGATATGCAGTTCAAGTGACAATGCCCCTATAGGCTCCAGGGCATTCGCCGATCTGATTTCCCGCTCAGCATTTATAGGTTGCCGTAACCGAACTTCTGCCATTGCTAGGAGGAGGAGTCTTCGTATCTTAAATTCTTGCTCCAAGCTAACGGGCACTTCCTCAAGCAGAAGAGGAGTTGCTTCATCACTGTGTCCTTCGTAAAGTAAAACTTTCGCTTGCTCGATACGAAAACGAGTCGTCCATAGTGCCTCAGATTTAGGTCGCCGTAATTCAATTTCTCCAAGATACTGCGCTGCTAGCAGGTTTCCTGCAACAAATTGTCGCTCAATCTCACGATATCTTTCTTCGGGAACGGCAGAAACTACGTAAGTAGAGCCGCTATGGCATCCCACAATAAATAAAGATGCTAATCCTGCCAACCAATAGCAAATCGTCATCATTATGGCATGGGCATTCCGTTGTTGCGCGAACCCGCGAAGCAGAGATTTCCATCTGCGGCACAGCCCATTTCGAGTCGCATCATTGTTAGATTGAATGAGAATGGCGTCACCACTAGCTCCCCCAAAAACACATTCCCAAACCCAGGCACATGCACGACGTGCCCAAACGTATTGTGAGGATCGGTCCCCTGAATCTCTTCGACGAGCGAGCATACGATGTATCCCTTCTTGGCGCGCTCTTCCTTCGACAGCATCCACCGGAACCGCGCTTTCAACCACTCCGGCGTGCCGGGAGCATGGACGATCTGGTCCGCCTGCGCCACCGCCTTCACCACAAACGTCTCCACATCCGGCCACGGATGGTCCGGAAACATAATGTGCGCGGGCTCCGCCACGTGCTGCCCGGCTGCCGTCTGCTCCCTTCGGTGGTTCGCCGCCGCGCGCGTCTCTTTCGAGGTCAGCAAGCCGAGGTCGAGCGGCGCGGTCACCGCATGCCCCGCGATGCGCAGGTTCTGGAACTGCGATCCCACAAACGACACCGCCGGGTAGTACCCCTCGCGTGGATGTTCCGTGGCCAACCGCGAGACCAGCCGGTCGCACGTCACCACCTCCATCACGTTCACGCGCTCGACTACGGCCGTCACCAGCGTCGTCCAATTCCCGCCCTTACCGTCCAAGCCGCCCCGGTGCGTTCCATGCACCTTCGAATACGCCGCCCCGCAGTCCACCAGCCCTTCGAGCTTGTACTCTTCCACACGCGCGTGCATATGTCCGCCCGCCTGGCTCAAAGAAACCGATCCGTGACTCTCCAGGTGATGCTCCATCGGATGCGTAATATGTCCGCCTACCGGGCTCGCATCCGCGTGGTAATACATCACTCGTTTGGTGCTGGCTTCCATCGCTGCTCCTGCTTGAGAAAAGATAGTGTGCGGGGCCCGAGGAATCTACTCGCCGATCTACTTCGTATAGCTCAGCCGATATCTGTAGCTGGCGAGAGGCCCCAGCTTACCATCGCTTTGTGTCCGAGTGGTAACAGATGGGGCAACATTCTCCACCCGCAATTCTTGCATACCCTCATGCGACGCCCGCGCCGGCACCTGGATGCTGACCGCGTCCTTCGCCTGCGCCGCCGACACATCCACATGCCACAACGCCCCGCCGTCTTCGGCATACAAGGTACATCGATACACCGTCGCTCCCGCCGAAGGAGGAATATCTACCGACAGCACATAACTCCCATTGCGCGGTGCGACGATCTCCGGCACCGCATCTCCGCGCGCTCCGGCGTTGGCCAGCACCAGCGGCTGCATCAGCGTGGGCTGGCTGTTCCGCGCCAACTCCGCCCGCATCCCCGGCAACACGACCGCAGTCTGGTACACGATCACCGCCAGGCAAGCCGCCAGCGCGGGTACCAGTAACGCCGGCTGCCACAGCCACGCAAACCAACTCGGCTTTCGATCTTTCACCGCCGCCCGTACCGGAAACGTCACCGGCGAAGCCTCCAGCTCCGCCCGGGCTGCCTCAACGAACAGTAAACCCTCCTTCAACTCGGACGTACACTCCGCGCAGTCGAAGAGGTGGTCCTCGAATCGTTCGCGAGCGTCGCCTGTCAACTCCCCGAGCAGATATCGCTCGACGCTATGCTGCTCAACGGCGTCCGTATGGATCTGTCTCGTGGTCATGGCGTCATCCTCACAATGGGATGGTGCCCTGGGCATTTGGTTCGTTTCAACGGACCCCCGCGTGTTCGGCGTACGCTTTCCTAAAAGAGTTCTTGGCCCGATGCAGCAGCACCCGTATGTACTCCCGTGAGACGCCCAGCTCGCGGCAAACGTCGTCCTTGTCCCGCTCGTCGAGAAAGACCGCCTTCAGCACGCCTCGATCCTTCGACGACAGCGTTTCGAGCACCTCGTGCACATTGGCCCGCGTCTCGCCCGTCACCATGCCATCCAAGGCTCCTGGAGCGCGCTCCACCAGCATCGCGGCGGTCTCCTCAGCCAGCGGGTCGGACCGTCCGTCGGTCCGGTACTGCTCAAACAACACATGGTTGCAAATCGAGTTCACCAGCGCGCCCAGCCGCTCCGCATGCCGAATCCCGCCCTCGCTCCGCAGCAACGCTAGCGTCCGCGCAAAGGTCTCCTGCTTCACATCTTCGATCGCCTGCGGAGAGCGCAGCCGCGATCGCAACTTCAGCGTAATCAGCTCGCTGAAGTAGCGGACGAAGTGCTCTTCCGTCGCCTCGTCGCCACACTGCAGGCGCTCGATGTACGAGGCGTCGAAGGTGTCGAAGTTCACCGCGGGCTCCTTTCGCGTTAGGGAGGAGTGTACACCGGCGAGATTGCGTTCTCAGCTGAAATTACACTGCCGTCACTTACGGACGGGCAGCGGCGGAGCCTTCATCAGCGTGACGAACAGTTTATAGAAGCTTGGGAGGTCTAGATCCTCCTGTACATGGACCATCTGCATCTCGATCGACGGATCGAACCCAGCCGGTTTCAAACCCGCCGTCCACGTCAGCGTATTGCCGTACCCCGGCCCATGCGAAAGGTCTACATCCACGTAGAGCATCGTCTCCTTGGTGATGATCTTCGGGTCCAGCCACGCGCACGCCGCCAGCTCGTCCCACAAATAGTAGAACTCGTGCGTATACTTCGTTAGATACTGCGCTGCCGGTTCCTTTGATCCAGCGATCTCCGCCAGCATCTCCTTCGTAAATTGCGTCTTGATCGAAATATCGACGGTCGTTAGATCGATCCGTGGCCAAGGCTTCCGCAGCACAATTCGAGCCGCCTCCGGGTCGAACCAGAAGTTGAACTCATGCCGTGGCGTCGTCGCGAACTCCGGGTCGCTCGTCTGCGGATGCAAACTGCCTCCCATGATGACGATCCCCTTCGTAAGCGCCGCAAACTCCGGATCGATCGTCACCGCCAATGCGATGTTGGTCAGCGGCCCGGCCGCGTAGATCGTTACCTCATGCGGATGCGCGCGCACCTGCCGGATTAGAAAGTGCGCCGCATCCTCGGCCAGCGGTTTCGTCGTGGGCGCACCCTCCACCAGCGGCGGCACCACAAACGGCCTATGGTACGTCTGTGCGCTCGTGCGGTCCTTCACATCGCCCCAGGCTCCGTACCAGGGAAACGTCCCGTACAGCTTCCCTTCGAGCTTCGCCTCCGCCTCTGTCCGCACCAGCGGATACACCGCTCCCGGCACCACTGGCACGTCCGTCCGGTGGATCAGCTCCAGCATCTGCAGCGTATGCGCCACCTCCTCCGGCTCCCAGGCATTGCCGCTCACCATCGTGATGCCGAGCACTTCGACGTCCGGCGCTTGCAGCAGCGCTATCATCGCCATCTGGTTCGATCCCGCCGGTCCCGACCCGTCCTGATCGATCAGCACCAGCCGCCGCGCTTGCCCCGCCGCAGTCAGCGCACAACTGAACAGCATCAAAATGTACCCGATCCTCATGCGTAGCACGAGACTACCAGCCCAGCCTCAAATGTAGACTGAGGAGCGTGACACCTGCGTGGGTCCAAACCGCATTCGGCGCGCATCCCGTGCTGCTCCTCGCCGCGATCGGCTTGGTCCTGGGGATGCGCCACTCCACCGATCCTGACCACGTCATCGCCGTTTCCACCATCGTCTCCCGCCAGCGCGGCCTCGGCAACGCCGCTCTTATCGGCACCCTTTGGGGGCTCGGCCATACCCTCACCATCTTTGCCGTCGGTTCGCTCATCATCCTCTTCGGCGTCGTCATACCCCCGCGCCTCGGTCTCACCATGGAGTTCTCCGTCGCCCTGATGCTCATCATGCTCGGCGTCCTAAACCTGACCGGCGTCATGGCCCGCCTTACCCACCGCTTCTTCCCCCACACGCACGCCCTTACGGAAGACCAGCGACAACCTCCGGTCAAATTGGGTCGCTTCCATACTCTCCGTCCCCTCGCCATCGGTCTGGTCCACGGCTTGGCTGGGTCGGCCGCCGTCGCCCTCCTCGTTTTGTCAACCATCCATAGCCCGCTCTGGGCCACATTTTATCTGCTCATCTTCGGCGCGGGCACGATGCTCGGCATGATGCTGATGACGGTCGCCATGGCCCTCCCCCTCACCTTCGCCCACACCCTATCCGAAGACAAGTTCTCCCGCCTCAGCCATATCCTCGGCATCACCTCCGGCCTGGTGAGCGTGGCCTTTGGTGCCTTCCTCGTCTACCAGCTCGGCTACGTAGGCGGCCTCTTCACCAGCCATCCCCACTGGAGCCCGCAATAACCCGCTTTCTTTTGTCATCCTGAGCGAAGCGCAGCGAAGTCGAAGGACCTGCGGTTGGGTCCGCGCCAGCCAGATATTCGCACTC
>CAXTUR010000190.1:0-5817 GCA_964247455.1 uncultured Acidobacteriaceae bacterium
AGAGGGTCTATGTATTTTTCAAAGATGTTTTCCGGGGTCATGCTGTGCGCGGCGATGGTGAGGATGTGCGATGCGCAAAGCGGGCGCGGCACGTTGACGGGAACGATCTCCGACTCGCAGGGTCTGGCGTTACAAGGTGTCCGGGTGACGCTTACCCCGGGCGGAGCAACGATTACGACGGACTCAACCGGGCAGTTCACGCTGACGGGCGTAGCAAGTGGCGACTATACGCTCGACGCTTCGTACGCTGGATTTGCGCCCTACTCGAAGCCGGTAACGATCGCCCCGGGACAGGCAGTGCGCGTGGACGGCGTGCTGGCGGTGGCCTCTAACGCGGAGGACGTGCAGGTCTACGCTCCGCGCCAGGGTGGCGAGTTGGAGGCGATCAACCGGACGTTCAACGCGGACAACATCATCAATGTGCTGCCGGCGGATGTGATCACCAGCCTGCCGAACGCGAATGTGGCGGATGCGATTGGGCGACTGCCGTCGGTGAGTCTGGAGCGCGACGAGGGCGAGGGCAAATACGTACAGATTCGCGGCACCGAACCCCGACTCACCCATGTCACTCTGGATGGCGTTACCATCGCTTCCCCTGAGACCGTCCGTCAGATCAAGCTCGATCTAATCCCCGCCGACCTGGTCGAGTCCGTCCAGATCAACAAAACTCTGCAGGCCAACATGGAAGGCGACGGTATCGGCGGCTCCGTCGACCTCCGCACCAAGAGTGCGGCAGACACGCCCACCATCGGCCTCGAAGCCCTTGGCGGCTACAACCCAATTATCGGCGGACGATCCAACTACCAATTCGACGGCACGCTCGGGAAGCGCTTTGGGGTGTCCAAGAAGCTGGGCGCGCTGGTTGGCGGATCGTATGACTGGAACGGCCGCGGCATCAACGACATCGAGCCGGGACCTGCGCTCTCGGGAAGCTACGACCTGCGCGACTATCGTTACTTTCGCGACCGGCGCGGATTTGCCGGCACGCTTGATTACCGCTTTTCGGATACTTCCAATATCTATCTAAAGGGTCTTTACTCTCACTTCAACAACTTCGGCGATGACTGGATTTACAGCCCCGCCATCAACTCCTTTGCCGACAGCACCACCCTTACCCAGGGCGGCACCGACGGCAGCATCTCGTTCCAGGCGCTACGGCGCCGGCCCATCCAGGACATCGGTGGGTTACAGCTTGGTGGGCATAGCGTTATTGGCCGTTCGCTTCTGAACGCGGACCTCGACGCTTCCGTCGCCCGTACCCGCGACGACGCATACTCGGACGCGCACTTCGCCCCTCTCGACGGCAACAATCCCCTCAATAACGTTCAGTACGGATTGGATCTGAGCAATCCGCTCTCCCCGCACATCAACGTGCAGGATGGAAAGAACATCTTCGATCCGACTAGGTATTTCTTTCAGTTCAACAGCGTACAAAACTTTTACAATCCAGAGGTCGATCTAGGCTTTGGGTCTTCCCTCGCCACCACCTATACCTTTCGTGGCCACGCCAGTACCTTTGAGTTTGGCGGACGCTTCCGCAACGAGCATAAGTTCGTTAACCAGAACACCCGCAACTATTACACGCCCGGCACGACCTTCGACTCCAAAGGGCACGCCATCTATCCGGCCGAGGTCGCCGGCAACGCTCTCTCGAACTATGTCAACGATTTTTCCGATCCGGGCTACTACGGCGGAAATTACAAGTTCGGTCCAGGGGCAGATGTCGAAAAAATCCGGGCCAATCTCAACACCAACGACCTTGGTCAAGGCGACAGTGTTGGCAACGCCTTCAACCAGATCGAGAAGGTCTCCGCCGGCTACGTGATGAACACCTCAGACCTTGGCAAATTCCGTCTTGTCCTCGGACTTCGCATCGAGGCGACCAACGAGAACAACCGGGGCACAATCGGAGCAAGCAGCGCCACCGGCGTTGGCACAACTCCGGTGATTGCGACTGGGTCTTATATCAATCTGTTGCCCAGCGCTTCCCTTCGGTACGCCCTGACGCCAAGCCAGGGTATCCGGCTCGTCTACGGACGCGGGTTGTCACGGCCTAACTTCGGTGATCTTGTTCCGTTTCAAAGCGCGCCCAGCGGAGGCGTGGCCCGGTCCAGCTACTCGCTTGGCAATCCCAACCTGAAGGCCGAGTACGCCGACAACATCGATCTGCTGTACGAGAATCTGCTCCCCCGCTCAGGTCTTCTCCAGGCCGGATTTTTCTATAAGAACTTTACCGATCCCATCGTCGGAACCACCACGTATCACACCGCCGACGCCGTCGTTCCTAGCGGGCCTTATTTTCTCAATCAGACCATCAACGCGGGGAGCGCCTACGTCTACGGTTTTGAAATCGCATTTCAGGAGCATTTCACGTATTTGCCCGGACTGCTGAACGGTCTGGGAGTTGCCGCCAACTACGGGTACACCAAGTCGCTCGCCCATCTGCCGCCCTACGTCGACGTGACCCAGCCCGGCGTCCCGATCGGCACCATCAGCGGCCCCAATCGCGGACCTGGCGGCTCCGATGCGCCGCTTCTTCGACAGGCGCCCAACACCTTCAATTTCAGCCCCACCTACGACAAACGCAACCTCTCCGTCCGGTTGGGCATGTCGTACAACCAGGCCAACATCTCCTCCTACGGCTACAACGCCGGCAACTCCGGCCCAATCACCCAAGGCGGCGGTGGCGGTGGACTCTATGGACCCAATGGGGATACCTACTTCTACTCCCACCTGGAGGTCGATATTCAGGGCACCTACAATTTACCCAAAGGCTTCACGGCTGTCGCCTCCGTCCTTAACCTGAACAACGAGGTGTTCGGCTTTTATCAAGGAAGCCCGATCTACCCCATTCAGCGGGAGTTCTATCGGCAGACCTTTGGCGGTGGCTTGCGGTGGTCGCCTAAGCGCGAACGTCCTTAGCGTCCGACATAACGAAGATGGCGCACATAGAAACCTATGTGCGCCATCTTCGTTTCTAGCGGGCTACTTCTCGGGTTTGGGGAGTTCCATAAGGAGGCCGCCGTTGCCGGTTTGGACGGTGGGGAGCTGGCCGTTCCAGCGGTCGATGAGGGCTTTCTGGTTCTCGATTTTGCGAAGCTCCAGCAGCTGCGGCGTGAGTGAGGTTTGGCGGATTTTGTTGGCTTCGGCCTCGCCGTTGGCGCGGGTGACGGCAGCCTTGGCTTCGCCTTCGGCCTCGGCGACGGTCTTGGCAGCCTCGGCCTGGGTCTTGGCGAGTTCGTTGCGGGCGCGCTCGGCGTCCTGGATAGCCTGGGCCTTGGCGGTGATAGCGGTGGCAATGACAGCCGGGACGCGCGGCGCGCCGATGAAGCCGAACTGCTGGATGCCGACCCCGACGGGCTCCATCTTCTGCTGGATGAGGGCCTGGACCTTGGCGAGGAACTCGGCCTTCTGCTCGCCGTAGATCTGCTCGACCGAGTAGGTGCTGGCTACTTCGTTGAGCGAGTTGCGGACGACGTCGCGGAGGATGCCATGGGTGAAGGTGTCGAGGTCGGAGAGCCGGTATTTGACGTAGAAGTCGGGGACGCGGCGCGGCTCGATGGCGTAGGAGAGCGAGACGTCGGAGTAAATCTCCATGCCTTCCTTGGAGTTGAAGGACATCTCCTCGTTGGCGGCGCGGCCTTCGTTCAGGTCGTGG
The DNA here is from genome assembly GCA_964247455.1 of uncultured Acidobacteriaceae bacterium. Lineage (GTDB taxonomy): Bacteria > Acidobacteriota > Terriglobia > Terriglobales > Acidobacteriaceae > Edaphobacter. The sequence continues at coordinate 3,659 of CAXTUR010000190.1, forward strand.
GTCCACTTGACGGTCTGGACGAAGGTGGGGAACTCGATGATCTGCGAGCGAAGGGGGCTGTAGAAGACCCAGCCGGTGCGGATGGGGATCTCGGATGGGCCCCGCTGGGAGCCCGAGAGGACGATCTCCACGCCGACATAGCCCGCGCCGATGCGGGTGATGGCGGCGACGTAGTTGAAGAAGATCGCGAGCGCGATGATCGTCACGAGTCCGATGGCTCCGAGCTTCAGGAGCCGTGCCAGGTATTGCTGCTGCTGATCCCCGCCGCGATTTCCGCCGGGGTTCATCACTTCGCCAAAGAGCGTCACAAACGCCTCCAAATATTCCGAAACGCGACAATTCCACCCGCCGCGAGGAGCAGCAGCAGGCACATACCGCCCAGGACGGCGAGGTTACTAGGAAGATTTAAGAGGTGGAATGCGGTCACCATGCCTTCGTAGAGAAGGAGCGCGACGAGTACAGAGAGAATCGACTTCCAGAACGGCTTCACAGGTCCCCGGCCAGTCTTGCTCGGCCCAACAACCATTACTAAGTATACTCTTTGCTGCGCTTGCCGTAATCAGAGAGCGGGCCTAAGCTTGGATCATGCTGGAAGTCGGCGCATTGGAAGCTGGCAATACGTTGGGCGCTCTCCTCGACCGGGTGGAAGGGGGAGAGGAGGTGCTAATTGTGCGGCACGGCAAGGCGGTGGCGCGGCTGGTGCCCAATGAGCGGCCTTCGAACACGGAGCAGGCATTTGCGGCCCTCAAGCGGATTCGTGAACGCGCTTCTAAGATGCAGCCTACGGGCTTTGATTGGGAGGAGCTCAAGAAGGATTGCGATGCGGGGCGGCCTTGCTACGCCCCCAAAATAACGTGACGAATTATCGAAGGCGAATCAGACGAGGTGCGTTGATGGGATTCTTGTCAAAGATGTTGGGTCGAAAAGAAGAGTTTGAATTCTCCACAGCCGCTCCGTCACCCCACCTTTGGAAAGCTTTTGAGGAAGCTGAAAGCCGTCCACTCAATGATTTCACTTGGCGTTTAGTTGTCGCTTCGCCCGATCGCGATTGGATTTTTGACATAACTGTGTTTCAGCTTGACGAAGGTTTCACGGCTTATGCTCGGGGCGGCATTCAAAGGGCTCGTCTCAACGCGGCGTCAATGATCTTGGATGCAATAAAGGGGGATCGCTTGATGACTCGGCGGTGGCTAGCGCATCGGTGGCATTTTTTGACGTGGACTTTACAGTTGGAGCCAATACAGAGAAAACACCAGAGACAGCTTGGAACACGCTAGCACTAGATTGTGAGTGCAAAGGCGGTCGCTTGCAAGTAACACGAAGCGCCCACAGGCTAACTTTTCCATTTGGGCCGCTTCTTCTCGATCACGAGGAAGTGATGAATCGCTTCGTTATGGGAATGAAGTAGCGAATGCATACAGCAAAGCCATCTTATATTGATAGAAACTCTTTGCCTGAACTGTTTCCGACTAATATGCACCCCCCGTTGTTCTGGGAGCAACTCGGGCGGACTATAGCGACATTTGGGTTTCTTGAAGAGATGCTTGGAAAGGCAATCTTTGCGTTCACCGCAACACGTGTCTACGACGCCGCAGAGATAGAAGCTGCCTATGCAAAATGGCTACCAACGTTAGAACGAGCTTTACGCGATCCGCTAAGTAGACTCGCGGACTCGTTTGGGAAAGCAGTTCACGAACATCAAGATTCGAATGGTGTAAGTGTCAGTGAGCTTGTGGAAAGCATCAACAAGGCTTCAAGCATTCGCAACGTTCTGTGTCATGGTTCTTGGAGTGTTCCAGACGTCGATGGCAAGTCTCTCCCATTATTCGTTAGTCGCAGTATGGAAATGTTTGAAACAAAGGTAGATGTTGCGTTCCTTCGTCAAGTACAAGATCATGTCAAGGAGCTTACCTGCGATGTCATTGACACGGTAGTGCAAATGGGCTCGCAGTTTCCTGGCAGCATCGGTCCCGGTAGAACAATTTATGACCTAAGGACCTAAAGAAGCGTTTCCGAGCCATCCCTAGAACAGAAGAACCATAATAGTCTTGACAAGTCGCCTTTACGTGAGTATTCAGCCGGTGACGATGCCCATGGCGTAAACGGAGGCGACGATGGTGAAGAGGTCCTCGGAAACGGCGACGGGCCAGTCGGGCCAG
>CAXTUR010000191.1:0-5797 GCA_964247455.1 uncultured Acidobacteriaceae bacterium
GTCTACGAGGTCGATCAGTTTCTTCTCCACGTGGTAACTCTCCTTGGTGCATCTGTTCCAAACAAACCCTACGTCAGTCAGAACGTGTCAGTCCACCCAATGGATGTCGTCTATGAAAATAAACTGCGTCGTACGCACATATGGGAACTCGCAAACGGACTACGATGGGACGCATCCTATCCACCAAACACTCATCGGGAGTCCACCATGGAGATTGCAAACCAAGTCCAAACCGCCATCGTCGCCGCTATGAAAGCCCGCGATGAGCACCGCCTCACCACCTTGCGGATGGTCAAGTCTGCCCTCAAGAACAAAGAAATTGACAAGCGTGAGCCGCTCACCGGCGCCGAAGAGACCCAAATCCTCTCCACGCTCATCAAGCAGCGCCGCGAGTCCGTTGAGTCGTTCACCAAGGGCAACCGGCCAGAGCTGGCCGCGAAAGAAGCTGACGAGATCGCCATGATCGAAGGTTTCCTGCCCCAGGCCGCCGATCGGGAAGAGATACTGCAGATCGTGCGCGGTGCCATCGCCCATCTCGCTGAAGGCGGGACCAAACCTGGGCCAAAGGACATTGGCCCGGCGATGCGCGTCGTGCAACAGCGCATTCTCGCCAGCGGCTTGCGCGCCGAAGGAAAAATGGTCTCCGATCTGCTGAAGGCGGAACTAGGTAACTAATCCGTTACTGTTGCTGTGGGCCTGTCCGCGCATGGAAGACATAGTGGTTGATGTCCGGCCAAAACTCCTTGAACATGAACGTCACCGCGTCGATCCCCACACTCTGGCCCCACTGCCCCGCCGTGTTGCCGAAGCTGCGTTCGCGCGAAGGATAGTAAAGGGTCGAGATGCCGGCCGCCGCGCCCGCGCCAATCACCTCGGAGGTGTTAAAGACTTCTTTGCCGGCGTCGTTGCGGGTGATGACGGCGCGCGATAACGAGTAGGTCGCCCGCTTTACAAAGCCGCCCTTGCCCAGGGTGTAGTACCGGCTGTCCTGACGAAAGATGACGGGACCGATAAATTCCACCCAATAGTTCTCGCTAGTCTGATCGATCAGAGAGTGCCAGAGATAGCGGCCATATCCTACGCCTCCGCTCCCGAACTCCGGCGTATTGTTTCGACCAAGGTTATATCCTGCCAGCTCAGCTGGCAAAAACAACGCGGAATAATCGAATGAATCCTGCGTCGCCGTCAGAAATTTCTCCTTAAGCGGCTGCGGCGGCAGCTTCACATCGGCGCTGACCGCTCGGAAGTTTGGTAGGATGCCAAGGATGCGCTTCGTCTGCCCCTCCTGATGCGGTGCAGTTGTTGTCGCCTGCTCTGGCGTCTGCTTTTGATCCTGGGGCGCATCCGGCAACTCACTGTGGACGCTTGACGAGACACCTTCGTTCAGCAGAAGGGTTTGCTCCATCGCGGGCAAAACCTGTGTGTAGGCACTACGGCCCGTCACGACTGCACAGAGACAAAGACTTGCAATACAGGGAAGAAAAGACCGTTTCGCACTCAACATCATGCTTAGACGCAAGCCGGCGAGCGACGGATTCGACATTCTGCGGCAGCCGGGCCGCTACTCCGGGATCACCTTTACAAAGACGCCGTCCGGCAGCGACTGTCCGCCCAGCAGATGCACCACGCCCTCCCGAGTAAAGCCGCGCAGCATCGTCCCCGGTGCAACTGGAGCCGCCGCGGTCCTGGAAGTCACCTGCCCGCCAAGCGCAATCGGGACCGGCGGAGTCTCCTCCCTGCGCGGATACGGTGTCGCACTCACAGCTGGCGTAGAACCTGCTCGCTTCATGCCGCGATCCATCGCCTCGTTCGCCAGCCGGTCCGCGTCCTTGTTCTTGTGCCGCAGCGCATGCTCGATCTGGAAGTCCTCCAGCCTGGCGATCCGCCGCTTCGCCTCGTCAAAGAGCGGCTTTAGGTCCGGGCTTTTCACCTGGTACTTGCCCTGGATTTGCTTCACCATCAGCTCCGAGTCCGACACCACCTTCAGCCGCCCGCGCCCGTAATCAAGCGCATATTGCAAGCACCCCAGTAGCCCGCTGTACTCGGCGTAGTTGTTGGTCCGCATGCCAAGGAACTCCGACAACTCGGCGACCACCGTGCCGTCGGCTTCCGCCAGCAGCGCTCCATATCCAGCCGGACCGGGATTTCCCCGCGCGCCGCCATCGCAGTGCGCGTGGAGCCAGCTGTCCCCGGCTGCGGTTTTTGGCGGAGCATCGGAGGGGAACAACCCTGCTTCAGAACGGCGGATCGGCATACCCAAGTCTATCGAATGGCCGAGCAAGTCCGCTCACCTTTACCCCGCCCGCGTGTCTATCAAAGTGCGTCTATCCTGACTCCGGAGTCAGAAAAGCATGAATGTAGAAGCATTGGGAATTCCCACCGGAATGCGCGCGATCCCGTCCGCCAGTTCGATTCTCGTCCGCTCCGCTGTAGAATCGCTTCCAGCGATGGCAAAGGCGGCGACGCAGACCGGCACCCGCGGTGGCAAGCTTACGCCCGCACAGCTCGAGGCCCGCGCTCAGCAGCGCGCCGAAGACGACGACCTTATCCGCGAGGCACAGGCCGGAGACCGCACCGCCTTTGACGCTCTGGTACGCCGCTACGATCAGTCCGTCCTCCGGCTCGCGCTCCATATGCTCGGCAATGAGCAGGACGCGCAGGACGTCCATCAGGAGGCCTTCATCAAGGCCTACCGGCACCTTGGCAACTTCCGTTTTGAGTGCTCGTTCTACACCTGGCTCTACCGGATCGTCACCAACCTGTGTCTGGACCAGCTCCGCCGCCGCAAGAGCCGCCGCGAAGATCCCGCCACTGTCCTCGATGCGAGCGGCGACGAGATGGACCTGATGGCCAACGTCTCCGACGACCGCGCCATGGCTAATCCTGGCCGCGAGCTCGACCGCAAAGTGATGGCTGGACAGATCTCCGACGCGCTTGACAAGCTGACCCCGCGCGAACGCACCGTCTTTGAACTGAAGCACTATCAGGGGCTGAAGCTCCGCACCATCGGCGAGATGCTTTCAACCACGGAAGAGACCGCGAAGAACACGCTCTTCCGCGCCACCCGCAAGCTGCGCGAACAGCTGAAAACTGCCCGCAGTCACTAACGGCCGCAAAACACCGGACCGGGCATAGACCTGGCCGTCGGGAAACACCGCACCACTTTTCGAGGCTGAGGTTAATGCAATGAAGTGTGAAGTCGCTCAACAAAACATTCTGCTCGCGCTCTACGGTGAGCTGCCCGATGAACTCGGAGGCACACTTGATCGGCATCTCTCTTCCTGCGAGACCTGCGCCCGCGAACTGAACGCCCTCCGCGCCTTAGATGAGCATCTGGCCCTCCACCCCGTCGCCGAGCCTTCCCCCAATCTCCTCGCCCAGAGCCGCCTACGCCTCGACGACGCGCTCGACCAACTGCCGCCGCATGGCTTCCTCACTCATCTACGCGTCAGCTTCTACAACTGGATGGGTCACCTCCAGGGCGCGCCCGCGCTTGCGACCCTGCTCGTCGGCCTCGGCTTCCTCGGCGGCAACTTCCTCCACCGCTACCAGGACGCTCACGCGCCGCGTCCCGCCACGCCCGTTACCACCACCGGCGCCCTCCAGGGCTCTATCGCCAACGTGACCGGCATCGTCCAGACCGCCGACCCCGAGACCGTCCAGGTGCGCTACAACCGCGTCGTCCCGGAGACGATCGAAGGTTCGCTCGATAGTAAAGAGATCCGCCAGCTGTTGCTGGTTGGGATGAAAGAGGCCGCCAATGCCGACGTCCATGAGAGCTCCGTCAAGCTCCTCTCGAACGAGTGCAAAGCTGGCCACGCCTGCCTCTCTGAGGCCAATGGCGAAGGCATCCGGGGTGCCTTGCTCGTTTCGCTCCGCTATGACCACAATGCCACGGTCCGCATGAAGGCCCTTGAAGGCCTGGAACCCTATGTCGGCAAGGACCAGCGTGTGCGCGACGCTATTCTCGAAGCGCTCCTGCACGATAAGAGCGCCGGCGTCCGCACCGCCGCCATCGGTCTGCTCAGCCCGGTCCAGTCCGATTCAAGCGTCCGCGAGGTCCTCCGCACCGTCTCCACCCAGGACGAGAACCCCTATATCCGCACCGCGTCCTTCCAGGCTCTGCAGACTGCGGCGGAGATCCAGTGATGTCGCGCCGCCTTCTCCTCCTTGCGACTCTCTCCCTGCTCTTCGTCTCCTGCGCTCACGCCCGCGAACACAAGCAGCCCCTCGGCTATCTCGGCATCAACTTCCGCGAGATCGCCGACGACCAGCTCAGCGCCTTCAAGATCCGTGACGGCCGCGGCGAAGAGGTAATCCTGGTCGACCACGACGGCCCCGCCTGTGCCTCCGGGATCAGGGTCCACGATGTCCTGCTCCAGTTCAATGGCCAGCCTATCGAGAGCGAGGAGCAGCTCCGTACCGCCCTGCGCGGGCTGCCCGCGGGCAAGCGAGTCTCCTTCCTGATCAGCCGCGACGGTCAGCAGCAGACCCTCACCATCGAGCTCGCCAACCGCGACACCATCGGCCAGCAGGCCTGGGGCCGGCACCTCCGTGTGCCCGAACCCGCCGCCCACACCACGGCGCTCTTTCCTAACGGCATCGAAACCTTCGACGACGCTCCCCGCCGCGGCACCCCGCTTCTCTTTAACGCCGCCTACACCGGAGCAACGCTCGAACCAATGAGCCCGCAGCTCGCCGACTTCTTCGGCACCCAGACCGGCCTGCTCGTCAGCTCTGTCGATCCCGACAGCCCGGCTGCGACCGCGGGTCTCCGAGCAGGCGATGTGGTCACCCGGGCGCAGGGCAACTCCCTCACCACCACCAACGACTGGCTGCGTGTCCTGCACGATGGAGGAGGCAGGCCACTCGCCGTGGTCGTCCGCCGCGACAGGAAAGACCAAACCCTCACCCTCATCCCCGACCCCAAGCGGCGCTCCGCCCTCATCCTGCCTTCATCCCAGCGGAACGACGATCCTGAACCACAACTGGCCATTGGCCCCTTTATCGTTACCGGCTAGCTCCGCCGCCTTCGACTTCGCAGTCGCGTCAATGCGCTTTATACTAAGCCATGGTTCCTCTACAGGATAGCTCCGTGATGGACTGGACAGGTTGTTCCTTGGTCGAAGTCATCCCTGGCAAGGTGAGCGGCGTTCCCCTGCTCAAAGGAACGCGCCTCCCCGCAGATACCGTCTTGAGGAACTATGAGGCAGGATCTTCCGTGGAAGAGATCGCCGATAACTTCGGCGTGCCGGAACAAAGCATCCGCCAGCTCCTGATGTACGCCGCGAGTCACCGGGAAACTCCACATCCTTGAGAATGTTGTTCGATCACAACGTACCGAAGCGGCTTCGATCGCTGCTGCCAGGTCATTCTGTCAAAACCGCACGTGAATTAGGCTGGACCTACTGAGAAATGGCGACCTGCTCCATGCCGCCGAGGTCAATGACTATGATGCGATGGTCACGGGCGACAAGAACATGAGTTATCAGCAGAACCTCACCGCCCGCCGATTGGCTATCATCATCCTTACCGATACCGACTGGCCAACATCAAAACAGCACCCGGCTCCAATCGCCGCGGCATTGGCTGAGGCCACACCTGGAAGTTTCCGGGTCCTTTATGACGACAACAGTGCGGGGCTGCATCGGTAAAGCTAGATGCCTTTACCAATCCCACCTAAGTAATCTGTCATTCTGAGCGAAGCCGGTCACCGTCTCATCGTGACCGGCGGAGTCGAAGGATCTGCGGTTGACCGTCCGCCACCAAACACACCCCACCTGTGGTTCAATTAACC
>CAXTUR010000192.1:0-5456 GCA_964247455.1 uncultured Acidobacteriaceae bacterium
CGCTCGTAGCCGCTGGCGATGGCCTTCGGCACTGAGCGGCGACGGCGGCTTTGGCGAATCGACCACCACGACCGTGAACAAGCGTGTCCGTAACTTAGTTGTAGACATCTTCACAACGCCCGACCATAAGCTGCTCTTTCGAGGCGTGGCCGATTCCGACCTTAGCAACAATTCGGATAAGAACATCAGGAATCTTACCAAGGATATCGACGATATTTTGAAGAAACTTCCGAAGGGCGCTAAGTCTTAAGGCCGCTATACCAATCAATCCAGACAAAGGGCATGTGGCGGTGCGTGCTTTTGTTCCCACACTCTTTCGTGCGGCTCCAGTGTTGCGTTTGCAGACTTACCCCGGCCATCATCTGCTGAAGTAGCGAGGATGTTGGCCGGGTGTCCACGGATTGTAAGTTGCGGCGAATGCTGCACGGGTGTGGATGGCGTCATGGCTATACGTCCACCACTCGATAAAGGGATGCGGCTCAGGGGTCTCCAGTGCTTTTTCGCCGAGGAGCTGGAAGGTCTGTGAGCCGATTGCCTGTGGGTCGACTACGAGGGTGTGCATGGCTTCCTGGCCGTAGACATCGGCGGCGTGCTCGTTCATGCGGCTGTAAGCATTCACGAGCGGCTCGGAGATGAAGGAAAGAACGGAGAGTACGAACAGATAGACGGGGAGAGCGGCCCAGTCGGCTGGTCCTTCGATCTCCCACCCGAGACCGTATCGATGGATGAGCCACGCGGAGATGTGGAAGCCGACCCAGAAGGCGGCCAAGAGCAGTATGCCGAGGAACAAAATAGTCCAGTAGATGTGGTTCAGGACATAGTGGCCCATCTCGTGCCCAAAGATGAAGGCAATCTGGTCGGGCGTGGCGGCGGCGATGCTGGTGTCCCACACGACGACGCGCTTGGACGGGCCTAAGCCGGTGACATAGGCGTTGAGGCCGGTCGCTCGCGTGCTCGCGTCCATCCAGAACATGCGCTCGGGTGGAATCGAAAGATTGCCGCGAGCTACGACCTTCTCCAACTGCGTCACCAAGGCGGGGTCGTGTGCGGCGAGCGGCTCAAAGTGGGAAAAGAGCGGATCGATGAGAATCGGCGCGATGAAGACCCCCGCGAAGACAGCGGCCATAGCGGGAAACCAAAACCAGAGCCACCACCGTCGCGGTGAGCGGCGAATCAGCCAAAACAGGAGCATCGCGCCAAAGCCGGTCGGCGCCCATTCGAGTACAAACTGCTTGGCGAGGTCAGCGAACCAGCCCGACCAGCCCTGCACGGAGAGACCGTAGCTCAGGCGGAGATGATGGCCGTAGATGCCGAGCGGCAGGTCCAACGCGGCCATGAGGAGCAGCAGGAGGAAGGTAAAGAGGAAACATTGTGCCCAGCGGATGCGGCTGGCGCGCTGGGCAATGTCCCGGAGGCGCGGCGGGACGCGGAAGGCGAGCAGCAGAATAATCTGGAGGGTGCCCCACGCCGCACCGGTAAAGTAGAGGACGGTGCGGGTGCGGAAGAGGGCCTCGGCGAGGCGGAGCTTTTCGGGCGTGAGGGTATAGGTGGTCTGCGCTTGCACAGTAGCCGCGCATAGGACGAGGGCAGCCATTAGGAGCCACTTTGACACTTTATGAAGCATGACGCATCGTCTCATCTTTGCGGGGACGACGTTCTTCGATGGGTCGCGTCGAACTTCGGTACACTCGCCTTCAGGCAGTCTGCGTCGGAGTCAACCCTTTTGATGGATCGTTTGGTACGCATCTTCTCTGTTTTTCTTCTTTGCGCTTCAGGTCTCTTTACTCTAAGCACGCAGTGCGCGAACGCCGCTACGGAGCCGCCCGTGGTGGTGCAGGCAATGGAGGCGGAGCTGCATCGCGCCATGACGTCCCTGGGCGTTGATGGTGGCGAGGCTCCAAAGCCCTACTTCCTCAGTTATGCGGTGGCGGATAGCAACGCGGTCAGCATCTCGGCGCAGTATGGGGCGATCGTCAGCTCGAACGCGGCGCACCGGCGGACAGCTGACGTGCAGGTACGGCTCGGGTCGCCCGCGCTCGACAACACGCATGGCGATCACCGGGCGAGCGCGCTGACGACCGTGCCGCTGCCCCTGACCGACGACCGCGCGGCGATTGCGCGCAGCCTCTGGTTTGCGACCAATCGTGGATACGGCAAGGCGCTCGACAGCTTCCTGAAGGTGAAGACCGAGCAGCAGGTGCGGGCGAAGGAGGAGGACGTCTCGGCGGACTTCTCGAAGGAGACCGCCGCGAAGGAGCTGTTGCCGCCCGCGCCGGAGCTGAAGATGGACCAGGCAACGTGGGAAGCTCGGCTGCGGGAGCTTTCGGGGCAGTTCCAGAAGTACCCGGACATCTTCTTCAATACCGCCGCTTTGGACGCTTCGACTGAGACGGACTACTTCGTGTCGTCCGAGGGTGCGAGTGTGTCGACGCCAAGCCATGTGGCGCGGCTGGTGGTGGTCGCGCGGACGCGCGCGGCGGACGGGATGGACCTCTTCCGGGTGGAGACGTTTGAAGCAGACAGCCTGAGCCATCTGCCGGACCAGAAGGCGTTGCTGGCGAAGACCGAGGCCATGGCGAAGAACCTGGAAGAGCTGCGGGTTGCGCCGATCACGGAGCCATTCAACGGGCCGGCGATCCTGAGCGGACGGGCGGCGGCGGTGTTCTTCCACGAGGTGCTGGGGCATCGGCTGGAGGGGCAGCGGCAGCGCGGCGACGAAGAGGGACAGACCTTCACCAAGCTGCTGGGCAAACCGATCCTGCCTAGCTTCCTGAGCGTGGCGGACGATCCGACGCTCGAGACGTTTGAGGGGCATCCGCTGAGCGGGCACTACAGCTTCGACGACGAGGGGCAGCCGGCGCGCAAGGTCGATCTAGTGCAGGACGGCGTGCTGAAGACCTTCCTGATGTCGCGGCTACCGGTGGCGAGCGTAGCCAGCTCTAATGGCCATGGCCGGGCGCAGACAGGGCGGATGCCGACGGGGCGTCAGGGGAACCTGATCGTGACCTCGTCGAAGGCGGTGAGCAACGCCGAGCTGCGGCAGATGCTGCTCGCCGAGGCAAAGCGTCAGGGCAAGGCGTATGGGCTCTACTTCGAGGACATTTCCTCGGGGTTTGCGGTGACGACGCGGCGATCGCCACAGGCGTTTCAGGTGATCCCACTGGTGGTATACCGAGTCTTCGTCGACGGCAGACCGGACGAGCTGGTGCGAGGCGTGTCGATCGTCGGGACGCCGCAGGCTGCGCTGAACAGCATCCTGGCCACGGGCAACAAGCAGGACATCTTCAACGGCGTGTGCGGCGCGGAGTCGGGGCAGATCCCCGTCAGCGCGGTGGCTCCAGCGATGCTGGTGTCGGCCATTGAAACGCAGCGGCAGGCGCAGGGAACGACGCGGCCTCCGATCCTTCCGCCTCCGGGAGCCGTGGCTTCCGTGAAGGAGGCGCGGTGAAAGCTCTCTTGGCGGGTGCGCTGTGTGTCGCGGCTCTAACCAGCTTCGCTCAAGAGAAGCCCGATTCGATGCTTCAAGCCATGAAGGATGAGCTGGCGCGGGAGAAGGCTGAGCTGCTGTTGCCGGGGATGCAACGGCCCTATTTCATTGAGTATCGGCTGGACGAGCAGACGACGTGGGAGGCGGTGGCCAACTACGGCGCATTGACCCGGGAGGAGACGGGCAGGCAGCGGGTGGTGCGCGTGACGGTCCGGGTCGGCGACTACAAGGCCGATTCGAGCTCTAGCCGGGGCGACGGTGTGGTGCAGCTTGCGCCCGAGGACAACGACCCAACGGCGCTGCGATATGCCCTGTGGACGGCGACCGATGAGGCGTACAAGGGCGCGCTGCGGGCGTACTCGGCCAAGCAGGCGAACCTTCAGCGGTTCCAGTCGGCGGCGACGGCGGATGACTTTGCGCCCGCGAAGCCGGTGATGAAGATCGAGCCGCTGGTGGCGCTCGACCTGGACCGGGCGGAGTGGAAGCGGAGGATCGTCGAAGCGAGCGGGCTATATGCGGCATCGCCGGGAGCGCCGTATGTGCAGAGCTCGACGGCCAATGTGCGCGGCCTGGCGGTGAACCGCTACCTGGTGAACACCGAGGGCACGGCGGTGCGGCACGGATACACCGGTTACAACGCGACGATCTCGGTCGGCGGGCAGGCGGCGGATGGGATGCAGCTTGGGCGCTCGAACGGTACGACGGCGGCGCTGGCGAAGGACCTGGAGCCGGCGGCGGCCTTCCGGCAGCGAACGCTCGACGACCTGAAGAGCCTGGAGGAGCTGCGCAATGCGCCGGTGGTCGCGGCCGAGGACTTCCACGGGCCGGTGCTGTTCTCGGGCGACGCGGCGGCGGACACCCTGACGCGGCTGTTCCTGCCGAACATCGAGGCGGACCGGCCGGACGCAGGGACGACGGCGCGGACGCAGGGGGCCTATAGCTCCAGCCTGCATACGCCGGTGCTGTCCGCGCTGCTGAACGTGAAGGACGATCCGACGCTCGCGACGTTCCACGGGCAGCGGCTGCTGGGGGCGTACGACGTGGACGAGGAAGGCGTACCGGCGCAGGCTGTCGATGTGGTGCTCGCGGGTAAGCTGATGAGCTTCGACATCGGCCGGGAGCCAGTGAAGGACTTCCCGGAGTCGAACGGGCATGGGCGAGCGGGGCCGGGGCAGCCGGCGCACTCGCGGTCGGCGGTGGCGGTGTTCACGTCGACGGAGCCGAAGAGCCAGGCGGAGATGAACGCGGCGCTGCTCGATCTGGCGAAGAAGCAGGGGCGGGATGTGTACGCGGTCGAGACGTTGGGCGGAGAGTTGGTGCCCCGGCTGCTGTATGTGGTCCACGCCGACGGGAAGCGCGAGCTGGTGCGCGGGGCGGCGTTCGACGAGCTGGACGCGCGAAGTCTGCGGTCGGGCATCGTAGCGGCTGGCGGGGACGGGTATGTGGCGAACTCGCTTGGACCGATCCCGCAGACTACGGTCGCGCCTAGCTTGCTGTTTGGCGACATTGAGGTAAAGCGGGCGACGGAGGAGCAAGGAAAGCTGCCGTACTATGGGCCTCCAGGACGGTGAAACTTCTCGATTTGATCTATCGATCTAACAAAACAAAGGGGATAGCTGGTGATCACCAAGTAGTTAACACTGTCCCGGTCTCGTAACAGTGGCGTTTCTGAAGCTCGCGTTGTCAAGCGCCGCTGCTTTTTCGGGAGCGAACGCGGATTTCCTGCGGGAATGACAAGCAGAAGAACAAAGCAGATTCCTCCGCTTTGCTGCGGAATGACAACTAAAGAGATGTTCAGTCGGTACGGACTAAGAAGGCTTGGGCGTCGGGGACGTGGATGGCTGCGGCGATTTGTGTGGCCTGAGTACGGGTAGGGAGTTTGGGGTTGATGCGGACCCAGAAGCCGGTAGGGCCGGCAAACTCGATGACTTTGGAGGTGGTGTAGCGGCTGGCAAGATCGTTCTTGAGC
>CAXTUR010000192.1:5466-5758 GCA_964247455.1 uncultured Acidobacteriaceae bacterium
TCGGCGGGGGTAAGGAAGGCACCAATCTGGACGCACCATCGGCCGTTGGGGGCGGCACCGGGCTTGGGGGCGGGAAGGAAGGCTTCGATGCGGACTTTAGCGACCCCGGCGCGGTAGACGCCGATGGCCTGGGCGGCGGCGAGCGAGAGGTCGATCAGGCGGTCACCGACGAAGGGGCCGCGGTCGGTGATGCGGACCTCGACGGCGGCGTTGGTGGCGAGATTGGTGACGCGGACTACAGAGCCGAGCGGAAGGGTCTTGTGGGCGGCGGTGAGGGCGTTCTGGTCGTAGA
>CAXTUR010000193.1:0-5746 GCA_964247455.1 uncultured Acidobacteriaceae bacterium
CCGGCGACGAAGAAGAAGATTGAGGAAAGGATGACGAGGATCGCGACAATCACCGCGATCATATACAGCCTCGTGTTCAAGCCCCTGTTCGGATTGTTGTCGTTCTGCTGATCGCTCATGGACACTCTGATGCGGCGAGGTGGCTACGGGGTCTGTCGCCCGCTCTTGAGAAAAGATGAGAGATCGCACATTACTCTCGTCACATGATTAAAGTACCCTTACGTCCGGTCGATAAAGCCATTAAGAGGAACTCATCATGGCCAGCATCTCGACACTTCGCGCATTTCCCCACACTCAGGTAATCCTCACCATCGAAGCGGCCCCGGCGATTGCAGGCATCTCGGGCTCTGGCGACACTAGCAGTTATACGGCCGAGACCCGTCAGCCCATCGCGGCACACGATCAAGCCCCGTTGAGCGTAACGGGTACGGTACTGGCGCGGACGCTTAGCCTATCCGACGTGCGGTTCGACAAGGTGGCGGCACTGCAGCAGGCGATCGCCAGTGGCACGTACCGCGTCTCGTCGGACGAGCTGGCTGGACGGTTGATCGAGTCGCTGACTGCTTAGATAAAGTCAGCGACTTGGCGGTGCGCCCACAAGCGCAAACTTGCGTTTGGAAGGCTCGAAAGTATAGAAGTGTGTGCCTCCACTTCCCTTCTCGTTTCGTTTGCCGTGGACAATGAGAAGGCGGCTGTCGGGTTTGTATTCGAGGGGTTCAGTGATGTCGAGGGGCCAGCAGCAGACGGTGAAAGGGAACCATACAACTGTGCCGTCGTTCGCGTCAATGGCGGCGGCCATCACGCAGGATGCGCCGGAGCCTGCGGTGGCGAGGATGTAGTGGCCGGCGAAGTCGGGGGCGTGGGTCGCGGCTTCGCGGAGCATGGTGGCGTAGCGGTGGCTTTGTGGGCCTTGGATCAGGACTTTGTGGGTGGTTTGGAGATGTTCGGGTGCGGTTGGGAAGTCGGTGAAGGTTGGCGGCGCGGTTTGCGTGAGTACTGTTTGGGAGGCGAGCGCGAGGAGGAGGAGGAGAGGGTTATAGGAGTTTTCATGGCTAGTACCAGTGGTGCTTCTCCAAGAACTCGCTCGCAGCATGGACGGTGTGGTAACGGCCAACGATGTAGTTGATGTTACCTTGGGCCTCTTCGACGGCGTTGCCGAAGGACTTCTCGCCGTTGGAATTGAGGTCGTACCGGTTGCGGAGGAATTGGAACAAGCTCTCCTGATAAACCCGATTTGGGATATAGGACGTAAGCGGCTACAGTTGCTGACAGCAGTTTATCGATGTGGAGAATGATCCGTACAAGCTCATCCGTGGCCTTCTTGTAGATGCTCGCAAAGCCGCTGGTCTCACTCAGGCAGATTTGGCTTTACGTCTGAAGCGACCTCAATCCTTTGTATCGAAGTATGAACGGGGGGAACGCCGTCTCGACCTTGTCGAATTCGGTGCGTTGGCACGTGCGTTGTCTATCAATCCCACAGAGTTCCTTTCGCAGCTCTATCTGGAGACGCAGAATGAAGATCGTTCAAGTTGAGAATCTTGTAAACAGCGGCACATACGCCGGATCAAGGCATTGGGCAACGACAAAAGCGTCTATACATACAGCGATTATGAAGTGCGACTGGCCCGCTGGAAGCGGCACGTTCACCATCAATCCGGAGCGTAAAGGCAATGGCGTCGTGCCGATCAAGAAGGAGTTTATAGCCGACTTGAGGGCGCGAGGCTGGTTTATTGAAGGACCCGCAAAGAACCAAGCAGGGCAGTCATTGGGTGACTTTGACGCGGTGATATCAGGACCAGAAGGACCCATCGTCGCGGAGTGGGAGACGGGGAACATTTCTTCAAGTCACCGATCGATGAACAAGATGCTGATGCTGTTATCACAAGGCGTTATTGCAGCCGGTGTGCTGGTCATCCCATCACGAAGGCTGTATATGTATCTAACGGATCGGATAGGGAACTACGACGAGCTAAAGCCGTACGTGAGCCTTTGGAAGTCTTTGCCCTGTACAAACGGCGTATTGGAGATCGTCGTTATTGAGCAGGATGGTGAAAGCCGTGACGTTGCACAAATACCCAAGGGCACCGACGGGAGAGCGAAGGGCTAACGGTCAACTACATCGTCGTTACGATGCGAATGGATTGCGTCGCCTTGTAACCGGTCGATGATGTCGGCCCCGGAATCGATTTCCACACCTATCCACTCGCGCCCCTTCTTTTCGCAAACAGCGAAAGTTGTGCCGCTGCCGCCAAATGGATCAAGCACCAACTCGCCAGGCACAGTTGAGATTTCAACAACACGATCAAGAAGTTTTGTAGAAAGCGCATTGGCGGTGCGACTAGAAGATTTAAATCTCTGGTGACGCACAGGAGGTATGTCGCTCCAAACGTCTTTCAAGTTGACACCTTTAGGATTCATCGCCTCACGATGACCTCCATAGTCTTTGATCTCTTTACCGCAGTGGCGACAAAGTTGAATTGGCGTGCGGATACGATTAAAGGTTGTCGGCTTGCCTTTGGTGTAGTAGAGAAGGCTGTAGTGACTCGGGTGCAGACGTCCTGAGATGGGCAAACAGGCAGACATTTCGATGGCAATCCAATGACGGAAATCCATACCAAGTTCGGCCAAATACCCGCCAAATAAGATATTCCACTTAGGAAGGTTATAGAGGAAGATTGCGCCGCCGGGCTTGACGACGCGGACGCACTCAGCAATCCACCCTTTACACCAGACAACATACTGCTCATCAGGTTTGCAATCACTGTAGTTGCGACCGTACTCCTTGCCGATGTTAAACGGGGGATCAGCAAATACGGTGTCAACCACTCCATCCCTTATGGACGGCAATACCGTCATACAGTCCGCAGAGAATAAAGCCCCATATGCCGAGCGGAAAGTCGGACGAATCTGAGAATTGACCCTTAGCCAAGGAACGATGTCGAATGCTCGATCTTCGTACTGTAGCGTCGTTTGGGCTTGCATTCAGACTGTCCTCAATTTCGATAATAACCTACTTTGGGTTAAGTTGCTTAAGTTATAGAACCAACCACGCAGTAATCAGAAGAGGCTCCCATAACGGTAGCCTCTTCTGATTACCCATTCGCGATAGCCTACTCGGCGGCCAACTCTTCCTGTTCGCCTTCCATGCGCATCTGCTCCAACTCCCGCTCTTCGGCTTCGATGGCGGCGGTGACCTCCTGCTGGACCTGAGCGGCCGCTTCTTCGAGCTCGGGGGAGAGCTGGACGTTGCGGTAGTATTCCATGCCGGTGCCGGCGGGGATGAGGCGACCGACGATGACATTCTCCTTGAGGCCGCGGAGGGTGTCGATCGAGCCGTTGATGGAGGCTTCGGTGAGGACGCGGGTGGTCTCCTGGAAGCTGGCGGCCGAGATGAAGCTGTCGGTCGAGAGCGACGCCTTGGTGATGCCGAGCAGGAGGGAGCGCCCGATGGCGGGACGGCCGCCGGTTTTGAGGACGCGGTCGTTCTCCTCGTTGAAGCGGAAGCGGTCGGTCTGCTGGTCGATGAGGAAGTTGGTGTCGCCGACCTCTTCGATTTTGACCCAGCGGAGCATCTGGCGAACGATGGTTTCGATGTGCTTGTCGGAGATGGTGACGCCCTGGAGACGGTAGACCTCCTGGATCTCGTTGACGAGGTACATCTGGACGGCGCGTTCGCCGAGGACTTCGAGGACGTCGTGCGGGCTGCGCGGACCGTCGATGAGGGGGTCGCCGGCACGGAGCCGCTCGCCCTCCTGGACGTTGACGTAGGTGCCGCGAGGGACGCTGTACTCTTCTTCCTGACCGTTATCGGCGGTGACGTAGACCTTGCGCTGACCCTTCGAGACGTCGCCGAAGCGGACGACGCCGTCGATCTTCGAGATGATCGCCGGATCGCGGGGCTTGCGGGCCTCGAAGAGCTCGACGACGCGCGGGAGACCGCCGGTGATGTCCTTGGTGCGGGTGGTCTCGCGCGGGATCTTCGCCAGAATGTCTCCGGGGAAGATCTCATCGCCGTCGGCGACCATGAGGTGGGCGCGTGAAGGCATGAGGTAGCGCTTGTTGCCGCTGGCCGACTTGATAAGGATGGCGGGCTGGCGCTTTTCGTCGGAGGAGTCGGCGACCACAAGGCGCGAAAGCCCGGTAACTTCATCGACTTCTTCGTTGAGGGTGACGCCTTCCTGGAGATCCTTGAACTGGACAGTTCCGGCGATTTCGGTGAGCAAGGAGAAGGTGTACGGGTCCCACTCGCCGAGAGTGTCGCCTTGGGCTACGGTCGCGCCGTCCTCCACACGGAGCTTCGCGCCGTAGACGACGGCGTAACGCTCCTTTTCGCGGCCCTTCTCGTCGATGATGGCGAGCGAGCCGTTGCGGTTGAAGGCGACCAGGCCGCCTTCTTTGGCGCGGACGGTGACGAGGTTGATAAAGCGGACGGTGCCGGCGTTCTTGGCCTCGAGGTGCGAGGCGTCCGAGACGCGGCTGGCCGTGCCGCCGATGTGGAAGGTGCGCATGGTGAGCTGGGTGCCGGGCTCGCCGATGGACTGCGCCGCGATGACGCCGACGGCCTCGCCCATCTCCACCATCTTGCCGGAGCCCAGGTTACGGCCATAGCAAAGGATGCAGACGCCGCGCTTGGACTCGCAGGTGAGGACGGAGCGGATCTTGACCTTCTCGATACCGGCCGCCTGAATGGCGGAGGCGAGGTCTTCATCGATCTCCTGGTTGACCTCGACGATGGTCTTGCCTTCGAAGTCCTTCAATTTCTCAAGCGAGACGCGGCCGATGATGCGGTCGCGGAGGGGTTCGATGGTCTCACCAGCCTCGATGATTGGCGTGACGTAGATGCCTTCGACGGTGCCGCAATCGTTGTGGGAGATGATGACATCCTGGGCCACGTCGACGAGGCGGCGGGTCAGGTAGCCGGAGTCGGCGGTCTTGAGCGCGGTGTCGGCGAGACCCTTGCGAGCGCCGTGCGTAGAGATGAAGTACTGGAGCACAGTGAGGCCTTCACGGAAGTTGGCCGTGATGGGGGTCTCGATAATTTCGCCGGACGGCTTGGCCATGAGGCCGCGCATGCCGGAGAGCTGACGGATCTGCTGTTTGGAGCCTCGGGCGCCGGAGTCGGCCATGATGTAGATCGGGTTCATGGCTCCTTCCTTGTCGGCCTTCTTCATGTTGCCGAACATCTCGTCGGCGACGCGCTCGGTGACTCCGGACCACATCTGGATGACCTTGTTAGAGCGCTCACCATTGGTGATTGCGCCGTCGAGGTACTGCTGCTGCATGGCGAGGACGGTCTTTTCGGCTTCGCCCACGACGGTGTACTTGGAGTCAGGGATGACCATATCGTCGAGGCCGACCGAGAGGCCGGACTTGGTGGCATAGGTGAAGCCGAGGTCCTTGACGCGGTCGAGGGTCTTGACCGTGATCTCAAGGCCAAGGTTGAGGTAGCAATAGTTGATGAGCTGGCCGATGCCCTTTTTCTTGAGCAGGCCGTTGACGAACGGCATACCTTCGGGGAGAGCGTCGTTCAGGATGGCGCGGCCGACGGTGGTGTTGATGTACTGCTTGTTGAACTCGACGGGTTCGGTGTGGTTCAGGTCCTGATCGTCGTAGGCGGTGGTCATGTCGAGCACCATGCCGGTGTAGCGCAAACGGATCGGAGTGAGCGTTTCGACCTGCTTGGCTTCGAGCGCCATGTAGATCTCTTCGATGTTGGCGAAGACGCGGCCTTCGCCGATCGCGTTGA
>CAXTUR010000194.1:0-5742 GCA_964247455.1 uncultured Acidobacteriaceae bacterium
TCCCGCGCCACCGCCCCCACCGTATCGTGCGAGGCCATCTTGCCCCCGTCCAGCGGACCGGAGAACGTCGTGTCGCCCTCACCCGCCAACTCCGCCGCCTGCGCCGCGTACAGCCGCCGCTGCTCGCGCGGAATCACCAGGTCCATGTTGTCACACAGCGCCATGCCGTGCTGCCGCGCAAACCGCTCCGCCCCGGCACCGACGAAGTACACGTGCGGCGACTCATCGAGCACTAGCCGCGCCGCATGGATCGGGTTGCGCAGCCGCTCGACACACGCCACGCCGCCGGTCCGCAGCGTCGCGCCGTCCATGAGCAGCGCGTCCATCTGCACCTTGCCGTCGCGCGTCAGAAACGACCCGCGGCCCGCGTCGAAGGTCTCGTCGTCCTCCATGGTCGCAACCGCCGCCTCCACCGCGTCAACCGCCGAGCCGCCCCCATCCAGCCGCGCATAGCCGACGCGCAGGGCTTCGGCGATCCCGCGCTCGTGCGCCTCGACCGCTTCATCCGGCATCGCCCAAGCGCCCCCATGGATCGCCAGAACTAGGTTCGAGACAGCCGCCCTCACGGAACCGCCACCAACTTGCGCCGCTCCGTCTCCAGGTACGTGTAGCGGATACGGTGGATTACCGTGATCGTCGAAAACACCGCCAGCACCCACAGCGCCGGAGCCATGACACCCCATCGGTTGCACAACGCCCCGAGGATCACCAGGACGATCCGCTCCGGCCGCTCCATAAAACCGACCTTGCAGCTGCCGATCAGCGCCTCCGCGCGTGCCCGCGTGTAGCTCACCATCAGGCTCGTCGTCATCACAAACGCGACCAGACCGACGTAAAAAAAGCGGTTCCCGCGAGCGTAGTAGACCAACAGGCCAAAGAAGAGCGCCACGTCCGAGTATCGGTCGATCACCGAATCGAAGAACGCGCCGAAGACCGACACCTTGTCCGTCTGCCGCGCCACTCTTCCGTCCACCATGTCGAAGATGCCCGCGCCGATGATGACCAGCCCGGCGTAGACGAAGTAGCGCACCGCATGGTCGCCCCGCGCGTAGCCGAAGAACACGGCCGCCACAATGTTAATCAGTAGCCCGATAAACGTAAGCGCGTTCGGCGAGATGCGCGTCAGCGCCAGCCCGTCCACAATCTTCTGTAGCAGCCAACCGCAGGCTCTCCCAAAGGCGCTCGTCCAGGTCATGGTGTCAACGTCATTTCGTCAACACCAAGTTTAGCGCAGGCTTAACGGCAGTGCGGTTGACGGCTCATTTCGGGACCGGCGGCTGAGTACGCACCAGGGTATAGCTGTCGCGAAAACTAAACTCCGCGCCCGGACGCCGCGACTCGCGGAGGATGTCGAGCAGGTTGCGCCCGATCCGCATTGTCGTTCGCAACTCGACCGGCTGTCCGCTTTCGAGCGCTGGGCCGGTTAGCACCAGCACGCCCCGCCCACTCTTCAGCTTGTCCAACCTGTCGATGGCATCCACGTGCGGCCGGGCTTCTGGCTTGTCTTCAGACACGCTTGTCCAGAGCGAACGCTGCCGATCAAGCGTTATCAGCTCCGTGCTGACGACCGTCTTCCCCGGCCCATCGTCATAGGTGTAGCGGAAGCGCAGCGATCCAGACGATGCCGTTACCTTCAGCCACGTAGGCAGCTTCACGCGCTTGGTCGAGGTTGGCGGTTCGCTGAAGTCGCGATACTCCAGAACGCCCGTCCAGTCACCTACAAGTGCGGCGTCCAACTGCTGCAATGGAGCGATAGCGGCCTGCTGCCCGCACAAAGGGGAGGAGACGCAAAGGAGTATGGCCAGGAGTACAGCAAGCGGCCCGCAATCAAGCGCATCGCTCCACTATACGCAGGTTACCCCGCAACCTCTTCCGCATCTTCCTGCTGATCGTGGATCGTGGTCAGCTTCAATACCTCAAGCTCCCGCTTCCCATTCGGCGTCGTCACCTCGGTCACGTCGCCGACGCGCTTGCCCAGCAGCGACCGGCCGATCGGCGAGGTCGTCGAGATCAGCCCCTTTGACACGTCCGACTCCTCGCTCGTCACCAGCTTATAGCTGATCTCCTCGTTCTTGCTCGAATCGAAGACCACCACCGTCGCGCCGAAGCCGACCTTGTCGTGCGGAATGTTCGTCAGGTTCACCATCGCCAGCTCGCCCATGCGCTTCTTCAACTGCCCGAGCCGCGCGTTCACGAACTCCTGGCGCTGCTTGGCCGAGTGGTACTCCGCATTCTCGCTCAGGTCGCCAAGCGCGACGGCCTTCTTGATCTCGGCCGGCAACTCCGTCGTTAACTCGTGCTCCAGCAGGCGAATCTCTTCTTCCAGTCTCTTCTTGATCTTCTCGGGCATGGTCTCTTCCAAACGGCGTAGGTGAAAAGACGATTATACGGGGAAGTCCACCTTGTCAGCGCACCGCCCGATTGGCGCGCATCGCCAGAAAGGCCTCCAGAATCAGCACCGCCGCCACCTGATCGATGATCCCCTTGCGCTCTCGCCTGTCCGTCGCATGGCCGGAGTCATCCAGATGCCGGTGCGCCTCGGTCGTGGTCAGCCGCTCATCCCACAGATGCACGGTCGCGCCGAACTCCTGCCGGAGATCCTCGGCGAACGCCTGCGTCTTGGCCGCCTGGGGACTCTGGTCACCCGACATATACAGGGGATTGCCGACCACCACCTCGGCCACGGCATATTTCCGCAGTACGCGGCCGATGGCCTTCAAGTCCGCGCGACGGTTCGTCCGATGCAGCGTCCACAGCGGCTGTGCCGTATACCCCAGCGCATCCGAGAGCGCCAACCCGATGCGCCGGTCCCCCACATCGAGGGCAAGCACCCGCGTCACGGAAACCGCAGCGGAACGCTCGTCCTCAGGAGAACCTTCTTCCATATCGTCCAGTCTAGCCGCAGCCCCTACACTATTCCGAAGGGAGGACGAAGACGAGTGATGCTCCGCGGCACCCGCGTCGTTCTGCTTCTGGCGTTCGCCCTCGCGCTGGGCGTCGCCTATACCGTCTATGCGCCGTTCGGCCCCCGGTCCGAGACCTTCGTCGACATCCCTTCCGGCACCGGCACGGCCGCCATTGCCACGCGGCTGGAGCAGGCCGGCATCATCCGCAGCCGCCGCGCCTTTGAGCTGATGCGTCTCCTTCATGGCGGCACCCTCCATGCAGGCGAGTACCGCTTCGACCATCCCCTACCCATCGGCGGAGTGTACCGCCGCCTCGTCCGTGGCGATGTCTACACGCGCGGCCTCTCCGTCCCCGAAGGCTTCAACCTCTTCGACATCGCCGCGGCCGTGGAGCGCGCCGGTCTCGGCTCCCGCGACGCCTTCCTTGCCGCCGCCCGTCAGCACACGGAGCTGATTGCCGACCTCGCCCCGCACGCCACCTCGCTCGAAGGCTTCCTCTTTCCCGCGACCTATCGCTTCTCTCCGCGCGCGACGCCGTTGCAGATGCTGTCTGCGATGACCCGCCGCTTCCGCCAGGCCTCCACTCAGATCGGTCTGCACGACAACATCGCCCGCACCGTCACCATGGCCTCGCTCATCGAGCGCGAAGTAGGTGTCGACGGAGAGCGGCCCCTCGTAGCGGGAGTCTTTACCAACCGGCTCGCCAAAGGGATGCCGCTTGAAACCGATCCCGCCGTCATCTACGCGGCTCTGCTCGAAGGCCGCTACCGGGGGACCATCTACCGCTCCGACCTCCAATCCCCCTCACCCTACAACACCTACAAGCACGCTGGTCTGCCTCCCGGGCCGATCTGCAATCCGAGCCTCGCCTCGCTGAAAGCGGCCATGACTCCCGCCAATACGGATCTGCTCTACTTCGTCAGCGACGGCGCGGGGCACACCCGCTTCTCCTCCACGCTCGCCGAACACGCGGACCAGGTGACCGCCTATCGCGCCGCCGTCGACCTCCCTCCGCTTCCAGCTCCCGCACCGCGCACCCACAAAGCCATCCCTCCACGAAACAAACGGAAGCGTCGCTAGATCCGCACTCATCCAACTTTGAAAGCCAGATCACCGATCCCGGAAAGATATACTTGCAGACTGTGCATAGACTTTTGAAGCGGGCGCATTGGACGCTGCTGCTGGCGGCCCTCCCCGTTCTCACGGGCTGTCTTGGTCACGTCCGCACGGTGCCCAAGACGCGCATTGCGCCCGTGGTCATGGAGACGAACCTCGCACAGCTCGTCAAGCAGATGGACGACCGCTACAACGCCATCAAGACAATGAACGCGTCGATCGAAATCTCTGGGATCACAGGCGGTTCGCTCCAGGGCGAGGTCCATGAGTCGCTCTCGTTGAGCGGCTATCTCTTTGCGCGTAAGCCCGAAGATCTCCGTATCTACCTCAAGGTCCCGGTCGTCAGCTCCCTTGCGCTCGATATGACCTCCGACGGCAAGACCTTCAAGCTTTACATCCCTTCGCGCCACAAAGCGGTCATCGGCACAAGCCAGGTCACGGAGCCCTCCAAGAACTCGCTTGAAAATCTCCGCCCCGACGTCTTCCTGGATTCGCTCCTGATCCGTGCTGTGGGCGACGACCAACTTGTCTCGATGACCCTCGACACCCACGTCGTCGACAAAAGCACGCCCAAGAAGCCCGACCTGATCGAAGAGCCCGAGTACCAGCTCTCCCTGCTCGCCAAACCGATGGGCAAGGAGGTTCACACCCTCCGCGTGGTACACATCTCGCGCGCCAACCTGTTGCCGTATGAGCAGGAGATCTACAACGACGCCGGCCAGATCGTCACCCGCGCCCGCTTCAGCAACTACCAGCGCTACGGCGACATACAGTATCCTACCCGCATCGAGATCGAGCGCCCGCTCGACCACTACGGCCTGAATCTTACCTTTACCAAAATCCAGTTCAACGAAAAGTTGGAAGACGATCAGTTCGACCTGAAGTTCCCCGAAGGCGTCGCCGTCCAAACCATGCCCTAGCGGCTAGCAGCACCTAGAACGTCACCACCCAATATGAAGCGCAGTCTTGCTCTTCGTTTGTCATTCCCGAAGGGAATCTGCTTTTTAGCCTCTACCACCTGTTTCAAAACGAGTGCCCTTCATCTCGACCTGCTGAGACGAAGGCACACGAACGAGGCGAGCGCGTTATTGGTTGAAGTTCGGCTCTTCCTCGTCCACAATCCCATAACGCCGCAGCAGATTCGGCAGGTTCTGCGAGAACGCCGCCCGCGGCATCACCGTGTCGCATCCTGCCTCGACCGCCTTGGCCTTCAGGTCGCCCTGCAGGTGCGAAAGGAAGCCAACAATAGACGTACCTTTCTTAAGCTTCGTCTTGAGCTTGGGGATCAGCGTCATCGGCTTGGCATTCGCATTGTTCAGGTCGAAGACAATCAGCCCCGGACGATCGTCCTCCTCATGGCCCACCAACTCCGCAATCGCTTCCTTATCGTTCTTGATGAAAGCTACCTTCACGCCGAGCTTCCGCGCCGTCTCCTGGATCTTCGCAATGAAGAACAGATCCTCGATGAAGAAGTAGATCTTCGTCGGCGCATCGGCGGCTATCGGAATCGGTCGGCCCTGCGAGTAATCGATCGGCTGGGAGTCGCTTTGGTAGCTCAACCGCGCCGCGCGTCCGCCGTAATTGCCCTGCGGCTCAATGGTCGAAGGCGGCGTCTCGGCGAAGTTGCCGTTTACCGCTCGATAGCTGTGGTCCATCGGTCCCACAAAGCTACGCGGCCCACGAGACTGCTGCTTGCCGCCCCCACCGCCGCCCTTACGCT
>CAXTUR010000195.1:0-5663 GCA_964247455.1 uncultured Acidobacteriaceae bacterium
GGAGCAAGGGGGTGCCGTTTCCGGCGGCGATTGCGGTGGTTCCGCGCACCGCGGGTCCTTCGACTCCGCTGCGCTCCGCTCAGGATGACAGTCTTTTGGTGGCGGGTATGTTGTCGGACAATGTGCTGCTGATGGACGCGGCAACAGGAAACGTACA
This sequence comes from uncultured Acidobacteriaceae bacterium, assembly GCA_964247455.1. Taxonomy (GTDB): domain Bacteria; phylum Acidobacteriota; class Terriglobia; order Terriglobales; family Acidobacteriaceae; genus Edaphobacter. The sequence goes on from CAXTUR010000195.1 coordinate 158, forward strand.
GAAGAGCTTCGATCTCTCGGAGACAAACGCGGTGCCGGGCACCTATCCCGCCGGACTGGCGGTGACGAAGGACGGCAAGCGGGCGTTTGTCGCGTTGTGGAACGCGAGCGAGGTGGTGGAACTCGACCTGGCAAAGGGGACTGTAGGGCGCAAGCTGGCGCTGCTGAAGCCAACCGATCCGGTCAAGCCGGGAACACATCCCTACGCGCCGGAGATTGCGCCCGACGGAAAGACGCTGTACGTCGCGCTGGCGAACCGGGACGCAGTGGCGGCGGTGAACGTCGGCGCGGGGCAGTTTTCGGTGAAGGGCTACTTCGACACGCGCCTGCCGGGGCAGAGCTACTTTGGTGCGGAGCCGGAGGCGTTGGCCTTGAATGCGGATGGCAGCCGCCTGTATGTCGGGAACGCGACCACGGATGCGGTCGCGGTGATCGACACGACCAAGCTGACGGCCAAGGCGGCGAAGACGGGCATGGTCGAACCGATGGGCTTTGTGCCGACCGAGTGGATGCCCATGTCGATGGGGTTTTCCGGCGGCAAGCTCTATGTGGCGACGGCGAAGGGCCACGGCACGGGGCCGAACGGAACACCGCAGCGGGACACGGCGGAGAGCAAAGGGCAGGGACCGGCGCGGCCATTTACTTATATTGGAACGCTGCTGTATGGATCGCTGGCAGTGCTCGACGCGAAAGGCCTTGAGGCAGGATTGAAGGCGTCGACCGAGGTGGTGCTCGAGTCGAACCGCATGAAGGCGGCGCAAGAGACCATCGCGTTTGCGCCGGAGATACAGGCAACAGCAGATTCCTCCGCTTCGCTGCGGAATGACAGACAAGGGGGCGGGAGCGACGCCAGCAAGATCAAGCACGTCATCTACATCATCAAAGAGAACCGGACTTATGACCAGATCTTTGGCGACCTGAAGAAGGACGGCAAGCCGGTAGGCAACGGCGACGCGAGCCTGACGATGTACGGCAACGACATCACTCCGAACCTGCACAAGCTAGCGCTGCAGTTCGGGGTGCTGGACAACTTCTTCGACTCGGGCGAAGTCTCAGGTGACGGCCACGTCTGGTCGAACGCGGCTATTGGCACGGACTACCTTGAAAAGACGTGGCAGCAGAGCTATCGCGGAAGCTCGCGCACGTACGACTTTGAGGGTGTGGTGGCCGAGGGGTATCCGCTCTTGCAGAAGATTCCCGACGTCAACGAGCCAATGAGCGGCTATCTGTGGGGCAATCTGGCGTCCCACGGCAAGACCTACTACCACTTCGGGGAGTTCATCTCGACCAAGTTCTGCGGAGTGAAAGAGACAGCGGATCCGAAGCAAGGGCCGCTGTTAACAGGGCGCGACTGCAGAGCGCGGGGCGAGGTGAAGCCGGGTGAGACGCTACCATCGGAGTGGGGCGGTACGGTTAACAAGTGGCCCTGGGCCATTCCTCTGATGGCGTCGAACATCGCGACCAAGCCGGAGTTGGTGGGCCACTTCGCCGAGGAGGCGCCCGATTTCAACCTGCTGGTGCCGGACCAGGTTCGCTGCGACATCTTTCTGAAGCACCTGGCGGGCTGGGTAAAGGACCGAGATGCAGGCAAAGACACCATGCCGAACTTCGTCATGCTGCGCTTCGGCAACGATCATACGGCGGGAACGCGGCCGGGTGGCCCGACACCGAAGTCCTCCGTGGCGGACAACGATCTGGCGGTCGGGCGCGCGGTGGAGGCGATCTCACACACGGCGTTCTGGGACGATACGGCGTTCTTTGTGCTCGAGGACGACGCGCAGAACGGCGGTGACCATGTGGACGCGCACCGCAGCATCTCGCTGGTGATCAGCAAGTACTCTCCGCGCGCGGTGGATGGCGGCCCGTTCGTAGACAGTCGCTTCTACACGACCGTCAGCACGGTGCGAACCATGGAGACGCTCCTGGGGCTGCCGCCAATGAACAACAACGACGCGCTCAGCTCCATGATGTCGCCGCTGTTTACCGGGCCGGGCGACCAGGCGGCGTTTACGGCGGATATGTCGAATCGCGATAACAAGCTGATCTATACGGCGAACAAGAAGACGGCAGCGGGGGCGGAGGAGTCGATGAAGATGGACTTCCGCCACGCCGACCGGGCCGACGCACGCAAGCTGAACGCCATATTATGGAAGGACGCGATGGGCGACCGGCCAATGCCTGTGTCGCTCACGGAAAAGCGGAAGAAGAGGAAGAAGGATGACGACGACTAAGCCGTTCAGGCTGGCACCACGCTTCAGCGAACGCATTTGGGGACGACCGAACCTGCGTCCCTGGTACGAGTCGACCGGCACCGACGCGCTGGTCGGCGAGGCTTGGCTGACTGGGCCGGAGTGCGTGATTGTGACCGGTGCCCATACGAGCAGAACGCTTGCAGAGGTCAGCCCCGAGTTTCCACTCCTGGTAAAGATGCTCTTCCCGAATGAGAAGCTGTCGGTGCAGGTGCATCCCGACGACGCACAGGCCCAGGCGATAGGGCAGGCTCGGGGTAAGACCGAGTGCTGGTATGTGCTCGAAGCCGAGCCCGGCGCGACGGTGATGTTGGGGCTGAAGCCGGGTGTGGATTCGACTGCCGTACGCACAGCAGTCGCCAACGGGACGATGGAGCAGCTCATGGAGCACGTGCCCGTGAGCGTAGGGGACATGGTGTTCGTCGACGCCGGGACGGTCCACGCCATCGGGCCCGGGGTGGTGCTGCTCGAGACGCAGCAGACCTGCGACGTGACCTACCGGCTCTACGACTACGGACGACCGCGCGAGCTGCATCTGGAGCAAGGGCTGGGTGTAATGAAGACGGCAACAAAAGCCGGGAAGGTGGCTCCGCGTGCCATGGTGGATGAAGCCACCCGGGTAAACTTTACACGGCTGATCGAGGAGACCTACTTCACTGTCGATCGGTTTGAGCTGGCGGGTGTGGGGATGCCGGTGGCCATCAACGGCCTGGGCTGCATCGTGGGGCTTCGGGGTGAGGGCACGATCGACGGCGTAGCGGTCAAGGCGGGCGAGGCGGTGGTCACGGTCACCGGGGGCGAAGCGGTGACGGTGGAGTCGGCGCGGGACTTCTCGTTTGCCCGATGCGTCGCTGTTGTCGCGCCTTTGGCGCTTGGAGGCTAGCGTTCCGCTACGACAGGTCGAGGGGACGAGCAACAGAGGGATTACGGACAAATAAAGGGTCGACTTCCTCGCCGGTGAGCAGACCGGGGACGGGACTCCAGCATTTTGCTGAAGCTCTCGTGACCTCTTGGCGAGAGGCTCTGAAACCGCGCTCATTTCGTTAGAGGGCGATGCGTCTGCTCCTGCCGGCGGGGGCGCTGATTTGAGGGCGTCGAGCAGCGCGTCCTCCACGTCGTGGAACACACCGCTCGCCATGCGCTGCTGGATGAGGGTTTTGAGTTCCGGTTGATGGACTTCGATGTCGATGGCGGCCAGCACGACTCCCGCAATCAGCCACTAACGAGAATGTGGGGCACCGAGCACTACAGATTTGAGAAACGTTTCGTAGATAGACCTCGTCCTCTGGAGTTCGTCAGGCCGAGAAATCAATATAATTTTTCCATCATCAATTTGACTATCTTGTCGAAAAGAAAAATAGGTCGTTATGTTAATCGGGCCTTTCGCACGGTTGTTACTGGACACTTGCCAAGCTGTGACATTCCCTAGCAACAGCAGTTTTGCCACGTGGGGTCTTACTGGCACTTCATCCTCATCGATCCGCAAATGAACCTCAAACACGATGCAATTACGCATTGATGGGTCCAGAAAGATTGTAAAGCCATGGAAAGGAGCGTCGGCTGCGACGCCACTCCACCCCGTCAATCCTTCGGGTATGCGGACATGGAGCTTGTAATCGTCTATTGTTATATCGCCGCTGTACGCAACTCCCACTTGGGGTTTCGTCATTGTTGCCCGGTCACAAGACAGCGAGGCTCGTGCTTGCGAGTTAGCTGATTGCGATGCCGCTGTCAGAGCGCCCGTGAGAAGGATGAGAATCGATGCACATTTACTGCTTGACATCAGCCGCTCCGGAAAACTTGATTCCGCAGGCTGCGGTAGCTGTGACTAGTTGCTGATGTCGCTTAGCCAACTTCCCTGGATAGCCCGGGTCAGCGTTGTACATGTGTTTCTTATCGCTATTCAGTGCCGCGGCGTACTCTTCTATCGTCTTTGGACGGCCCGTCAAGTATGAAGACCAATCAGCTATCCACGCATCCGCAGAGGCTTCAACGCTCGGGTATGCGATGTTGTTTCCACCATGCCTGGTCATACCGAACAGATTGTTTAAAGGCCTTCCGTTGCTCGAACTATTTATTCCAAATACGTGCACCAAATCCCAGCCGCTCTCCTGTAGTGCAGTCGACATGATGAACAAGGGGTTGATATTGAGTTGCTTGCCCATCTTCTCGAACACCGCTATATACTTTAGCTGCATGATGGGCCTGGAACATTTATTCGTGGTCAGCTGGTCTGCGTGAAGGTGTCCGTGTGGCTTAGTCATTCAGATTGCCTTCTTAACTCGTTGCAAGGAGCGTAGCACACCCTTTCAGCGGCTATTCGATCACGATATGATCAGCCTCACTGTCGAAGCCCCAGCCCACAGCGCAAATTTCATAGCTTGGTGTACTCGAGGCGTTGCGGACATCTCGGCGATGCGCATTGACGATGCACCGTCCACAATGGCACCATGATCTGCTGACATCCGCCGGCGCGGGGGTGCGTGCGCGTGACGATGTGAGGACCCCGATATGGCTGTGATGAGCACGAATGCTCCGAGGAGCGTAGGAAGCGCGCAGAGCGACACGAATGTGGCGGCGCTGTCGATGGTGACGACGCTGTTTTTCGTTTGGGGATTTCTGACCTCGCTGAACGACATCCTGATCCCGCATCTGAAGTCGATCTTCGACCTGAACTACACGCAGGCGAGCCTAGTACAGTTCGCGTTCTTCGCGTCGTATGCCATCTTTGCGCTGCCCTCGGGCAAGCTGGTGGAGATGCTGGGCTATAAGAAGACGATGGTGGCGGGGCTGCTGGTGATGGCGGTGGGGGCGCTCTTGTTTATTCCGGCGGCGACGGCGACCTCGTATCCGCTGTTTCTGGGCGCGCTGATCGTGCTGGCGGCGGGCATTACGACGCTGCAGGTGTCGGCGAACCCGTATGTGTCGGTGCTGGGGCCGGAGCGGACGGCGTCGAGCCGGTTGAACCTGGCACAGGCGTTCAACTCGCTGGGGACGACGCTTGCGCCGTTCTTCGGGAGCGTGCTGATCCTGAGCGCGGCGCCAAAGACGATCAAGCAGATACGGGCGATGACGGGGTCGGTGTTGCAGGCGTACCGGGTGCATGAGGCGTCGTCGGTGAAGCTGCCGTATCTGTATATCGCGGCGGCTTTGGTGCTGCTGGGGCTTTCGGTGGCGATCTTCAAGCTGCCAAAGATCGAGCAGACGCAGGAGTTCCGGCCGGGGGCGGGGCAGGGCTCGGACAGCATCTGGCGGTAC
>CAXTUR010000196.1:0-5657 GCA_964247455.1 uncultured Acidobacteriaceae bacterium
CCCCCCATCGCGCCCGCCAAGCCCCTCCCGCTCAAGCGGCGCTGGAAGAAGGCCACCCTCAAAGCCCGCGAACTCGCCTCCATCGGCTCTGCCCTTGCCTCCACGTCCCACCCCTACATGGCGCACATCGTCCCCATGCGCCGCTGCAATCTCGCCTGCACCTACTGCAATGAGTTCGACGAAACCTCCGACCCCGTTCCCCTCGCCGAGATGCTCGCCCGCATCGACCACCTCGGCCGCCTCGGCACCTCCGTGATCACGATCTCGGGCGGCGAGCCGCTTCTTCACCCCGAACTCGACCAGGTCATCGCCCGCATCCGCTCGACCGGCGCCATCGCCGGCATGATCACCAACGGCTATCTCCTCATGTCCGACCGCATCGAGCGCCTCAACCGCGCCGGCCTCGACCACATGCAGATCTCGATCGACAACGTGATGCCCGACGACGTTTCAAAAAAGAGCCTGAAGGTCCTCGACGCCAAGCTCCGCATGCTCCGCGACCACGCCGACTTCCACGTCAACATCAACTCCGTCGTCGGCGGCGGCATCGCCCACCCCACCGACGCCCTCACCGTCTCCGAGCGCGCCCTCGCCCTCGGCTTCTCGTCCACCATCGGCATCATCCACGACGGGTCTGGACAGTTGAAGCCGTTAGGCGAAGAAGAGCGTACCGTCTGGGACCGCGTCCGCAAACTGACCCGCCGCTCCTACTCACGTTTCAACCACTTCCAGGAGGCCATCGCCAACGGCGAGCCTAACGACTGGCGTTGCCGCGCCGGCTCCCGGTACCTCTACATCTGCGAGTTCGGCCTCGTCCACTACTGCTCCCAGCAGCGCGGCTACCCCGGCGTTCCACTCGCCTCCTATCGCAAAGCCGACCTCCAGCGCGAGTTCCTCACCGAAAAATCCTGCTCCCCCAACTGCACCATCAGCTGCGTTCACCAAGTCTCGTACATCGACCACTGGCGCGCCCCCCAACACCCCGACGCCGGCCCTAGCCCCAAAGCTCCCGAAGGCGAACTCGTCCAGATCCGCTAGTGCTCGAGCCGCTCGGAAGCCGTCATCAATGCCTCCATGCTCTCCGGCGGATCACCAGCCTCAAGCATCGCCCGAAATAACGAATACGGGTCCGTCTTCGCTCCACTTTGCCGAAGCGTCCGCTCGTCGTTCACCCACGCATACACGATCACCTTCTCCTTGCTAGAGAACCGGAAGAACAGGCGATACCGCACGTGGAACTTCGCTCGAAACCAGTGCCTGTTGTCCTTGCCTAGCGTGTTTCCCTGCCGGAAAATGGCGGCGGACGGGTTTGCCGGAATTGTTTCACGCACCAGACGATAAATCGTCGTCAGCAACTTCGCCGCGGGTAAGCTCCTGTATTCACCAGGATCGTCCGCAGCCGCCGCAGCCACCTTCTTCTTTAGTTGTTCGAGCTGCCGCAGAAATAAAGGATGAGCATACAGCCGCCATCCATCCACCTCCATCAGAGCAACTCCTCATCGCCTAAGTCCTCTTCGCTCACAACCGGGACGCACTCCACCAAACTCCCAATCTCATGGAGCAACCCTGCATCTAGCGCACGAAGTGTTTCGGGCTTTTTCAACACATCATCCTGAAGAAATGCCAGAAAGGAGGCCATCATAAGATCCGTTTCCTGCTCACCCATGCCCTCCGCCACGACAAGCATCCGACCAGGCGCAATCACCCGCGCACGCACCTGACCGTTGAACTCGGGATGGCTCTTGAACAGCGCTCCCTCAAACCGGAATCCCAGCGAGTTCCCCGTCTTGCTGCGCTTACCCATGTATTCTGAGCCAGTTATCTGTGCTTTTCGAGTTGTCATACTTACCTCCTGCGAGGTTAGCACAAACGTAAGCACGCAATGTTCTATGATTCACGATCGTTGCCGTTTCGCTCGATCAACGGATTAGCCGTAGACGATTTATGCTAGAGAAAATGACGCACCGGGCCAAACTCCTCCTCGCACTTACCTTAATCTCTCCTGTTGGATTTTTAGCTGCCCAGCAGCCCCGCCCCACCAGCACCCCTTATGCGGGCGATCTTTCTATCTTCGAGACCCCCGGCCGCGACCAGCGCCTCCAGATCGACCGCGTCATGGACCTCCTCCACATCGTTCCTGGCAAAAACGTGGCAGACATCGGCGCGGGTTCCGGCTGGTTCACCGTCCGCGCCGCCCGCCGCGTCACCCCCTCGGGCACCGTCTTCGCCGAGGACATCAACCCCGATGCCGTCAAATACATCGACAAGCGGGCCGCCACCGAAAAGCTCCCCAACATCAAGACGGTCCTCGGCGCGCCCGACGACCTCAAGCTTCCACCCGCCAGCATTGACGCCGTGCTGCTGCTGAAGGTCTACCACGAGATCGCCCATCCGGTGCCCGTCATGCAGCAACTTCATGCCGCCCTCCGCCCAAATGCCCGCGTCGGCATCATCGATCGGAACGGCAAGGGCGACGATCACGGACTCGACGAGAAGATCCTCCGTCGCGAGATGATCGAAGCCGGCTACAAGCTCGAAGCCCGCTACGACTTCACCAAGGCCGACGGCCAGGACTACTTCCTCATCTTCGTAGCCAAATAGCATGCTTTTCAGTTTGTCCTTCCCGAAGAGAATCCGCTTTTCCCCCACCCCTGTCATCCTGAGCGAAGCGCAGCGAAGTCGAAGGACCTGCGGTTGCCCTCCTTGGTTGTCATTTCCGAAGGGAACCCGCTTTTCGTCCGCGCGGCGCACAGCCCTCACCGCCGCCCTCCTGCTCTCCACCATCCCTCAAAACGCCCAAGCTCTACCCCAACGCAAGCTCTTCACCAGCCCCGAAGACGGCATCACCTTCACCTACCCCGCCACCTGGCTCCTCAACGCCGACGACGACGCGGCCACCGCCAAGCTCTCGCTCGCCGACCTTGCCGCACCCCACGCCGTCGTCCAGCTTGAAGGCAACTTCACCGGAGAGGGTCCCTATAAAGCCACGGATTTCGACGCCGGAGCCTTCGCCTACACCGTCGTTCCGGCTGATAATGTGGCCACTTGCTTCGCTCTCGTCGATCGCCTAGCCAATCAGGAAGGGACACCCACCCTGATCGGCCAGCAAAAAGCACACGAGGTGCGCTTCTCCGCCACCGTTGCCGGGACCGAAGACATCCATCACGTCGCGGCTACCTTCAGGCCGGATCGGTGCGTTGTGCTGGAGACCGTCCTCATCCGGCGAAGCGCCGACGCCGTCGACCACCCGCTCAGCCCGGCGCGTTGGCGTCAGATGGAGAACGCCTTCGACTCCGTTCTAAGATCGACGCGCCTCACCCCGCAAACCACCCGCAACTAGAGCAGATCGAGGTGGCCGCCCTTCTGTTTGTCATTCCCGAAGGAAATCTGCGTTGTCCGCTCTTATGCAGTTAGGAAAATCCTAATGCTTGCTCTTAGTCGCCAAAGCCGAAGCCCGCGTCGTCGTAGGCGCTGGTCCAGCCTGCGCAAGCGCCGTGTCGATCGTAGCGTAGAGATAATTCACGTCCGTCACCTGGGTCCAGCCTTTCTGCGTCACTACAAAGATGGTCGGCGTCTGCGACAGACCAATCCGCTCCCCCAGCGTATAGTCGCTCTTCACCTCCTGCGTAAAGAGGCCACTGGGATCGATCACAAACGGCATCGTCCGCCCATGCGACTGGAAGTACTTCTGCGTAAATGCCTGGAGATCGTCCTTGCTCGCAATCGCGGTTTGACTGGCGAAGACCGCGCGCCGGTACTCCTCGGCCGCCTGCGGCGAAATCTTGTCCTGGATGTAGCGCGCGGTCACCGCCGCGTCGAAGCTCCAAATATGCATCTGCAACGGGAAATCATGCCGCACCAGCGGGATCTTGTAGCGGTCGACCGCGTTATGCACGATGGGAAACGCATGGGCGCATGCCGGACACTCCAGGTCTTCAAACTCATAGATGGCCACCTTCGCCCCGGCGGGCGGCTTCACCATGGACGTGTCGCGGAAGTTGTTCGCCGTATTCGGCGGCGCGGAGGCTTGGGCATGCGCGCGTGGCGCAAACAAAATGGCGGCAAACAGAGCGGCAATCGTAAGGCGGTTCATACTGTTCCTGAAAGGTAGACGCATCAAGGTCATAAATCTATGGTAATCGATTCGTCGCGGCTTTTCTGTCCGCGGTTCCCGAAGCAAGCTGCGTTCGCACTCTCGCCGCTCTGCCCGAGCAAACTTTCGCAACCGCACCACCCCTCGCGCACTCTAACCTTCCAGTCCATGCGTCTCCGCTCTCACCTCCGGCTCTCTGCCCTTGTACTTCTCTGCGTCGCCGGCAGCGCGCAAACGCCCCTCCCGCAGACCCCCCCGCCCCCATCCGAGGTCCTTGCCGCCTCCACCCCGCTGCCCCTCAGCATTGACGACGCCATCGCGCGCGGTCTCCAGCACAATCTCCTGATCGAGCTCAGCCAGCAGAACGAGCTTCGCGTCAAGGGCGAAGTCCTCACCGTCGAGAACGCGCTCCTCCCCAACGTTTCCGGGCAGGGCAACATCACGGCCGAGGAGCTCAACCTCGCGGCCAGGGGTTTTAAGGTCAGCACGCTAAGCTCCTTCGGCATCACAAACTTCAGCACCATCATCAAGGTAAATACCGCCGCCGCCCAGCTCAACATCTCGCAGCAGCTCTTCAACGTCCCCGCGTATTATCTGTACCGGGCCGCCCAGAAAGCCACCGGAGCGGCTAATTTTGCCACGCTCAACGTGCGCGGCGGGATCACGCTACAAGCCGCCACCTATTATCTTCGCGCCCTGGCCGACAACGCTCAGATCAACAACGCCCGGGCGCTGCTGAAGGCCGATCAACTCGTCCTCGATCAGGCGAATGCCTCGCATGACGCCGGGGTCGGCACGAACCTTGATGTGCTCCGCGCCCGTGTGCAACTGCAGCAGCAGCAACAAACTTTGATCCGCGCCGAAAACACCTTTGCCGAAGATAAAATCGCCCTCAACCGCCTCATTGGCCTCTCCGCCGGTCAAGAGCTGACCCTCACCGACCCCGTCCCTTTCGAAGAACTGACCGCCCTGGCGCTGCCTGAAGCCCGCGACCTCGCCTACACCCGCCGCAAAGACCTTCTTCAACTTCAGGCGGAGCTCGATGTGGCCGAGCGCTCCCAAAAGGCCGTCCGTTACGAGTACATGCCCACGGTAGCCTTTGGCGGCTACTACGGCGTCATCGGGGCTATCGGCTCCTTCTACCACGGCAACTTCGTGGCCCAGGGCGGCATTACCCTCCCCGTCTTCCACGAGGCCGAGTACCGCGGAGAACGCGAAGTCGCCGCCGCCCAGACCACCGGCCTCCGTCAACAGATCGCCGCGCTCCACGACACCATCGACTCTCAACTTCGCGACTCCATGCTCGATGTGGAGTCCTCGCGCGACCTCGTCCGCGTCGCCCAGTCGAACGTCATGCTCGCCGGTCAGGTCCTCGATGACGCCACCGACCGCTTCAAGGCCGGCATTGAAGATAACCTGCCCGTCGTCCAGGCCCAGGCCACCCTCGCGGGAGCGCAGACCCGCCTCGTCCAGACCCTCTATCAATACAACACCGCCAAGCTCCAGCTCGCCCGCAACACCGGCATCGTCGAGACCCGCTACCGCGACTTCCTCGGCCGCTAAG
>CAXTUR010000197.1:0-5578 GCA_964247455.1 uncultured Acidobacteriaceae bacterium
GAATGGATCAGCCGGTCCAGCCCCGGCTCCGCCAGCCCCATATCCTTTAGGAACTCCGCGCGCTCCGCAGGCTCCAGCTCCGCAATGTCGGCCTCCATCGACCCGCAGATCCGCACCACCTGGCTCTCTTCCTCAGCCGCCCGCTTCTCGACCGCCGCCACCCACTCGTTCCCGTCCGCCAGCCCCGTATCATCCACATTCGCAACATAGAGCATCGGCTTGGCCGTGATCAGGAACAGCTCCCGCGCAAACGGCTTCTCCTCCTCGGTCAACTCGACCGTCCGCGCCGGCTTGCCCGCCTGCAACGCCTCCAGCAGCTTGCCCACGCACGCCGCCTCCGCCTTGATCTTCGCGTCGGACGTGTTCTTCGCCGCCCGCTCCGCCTTCGCAAACCGCTTCTCAACCGTATCCAGATCCGCCAGCAGCAACTCCGTATTGATGATGTCGATGTCATGGAGCGGGTTCACCCCACCCGCCACATGCACCACCTCGGGGTCGGCGAAGCACCGCACCACATGCACCACCGCGTCCGTCGCGCGAATATGGCCTAAGAACTTGTTGCCCAGGCCCTCGTTCTTGCTCGCCCCCTCCACCAGCCCGGCAATGTCGATGAACTCCATCGTCGTCGGGATCACCCGGTTCGGCTTCACCAATGCAGTGATCTTGTCCAGCCGCACATCCGGCACCGTCACGATGCCTGTGTTCGGCTCGATGGTGCAGAAAGGGTAATTAGCCGCCGCCGCCTTACCTGACGTCAACGCGTTAAAGATCGTGCTCTTGCCCACATTCGGCAGCCCCACAATGCCACAGTTCAAAGCCATAAGTCCTTGTCTCTCTTCCCGGTAACGTCATTCCCATTATGGCGTATGCCCTGCCATAAACGTGCGTCACGCCCCCACAATCCAGCCGTCCGCTGCCGTTAAACTCCTTTCAGCGGAACACGTTCGCTCCGCATACCCGATTCAGCAAAAGGTCTTCGATGTTCGCTCCGGCCCCCGGCCCCGTCACCATCCTGCTCGTCGACGACGATCCGCGCATCCGCGTCCTCACCCGCTCCTTTCTCGAGCGCAACGGCTACAACGTGCTCACCTGCGGCAACGCCGACCACGCCGCCGCCGTCGCGGAGAGCACAGTGCCCATCGACCTCCTCATCACCGACCTGAACATGCCGCGCCGCTCCGGCATGGACCTCGGCCAGCAGCTGCGGCAGCTCCGGCCGCGCACCCCCGTCCTGCTGGTCTCCGGCCAAATTCTGACTTCGGAGCACCTCGACCAGCTCCACCAAAACGGCTGGACCTTTCTCGATAAACCCTTCGCGCTGCCCAAGCTCCTCGCCTCCATCCACGGCATCCTTCACAAAGGCAACACGGCCTAGCACCTCCCGCTTGCTCCACGATGCGCCGCGGCATACACTCCGTCCATGCCCCGCCTTTGTACCCTCGCCGCCCTCCTCAGCCTGCTGCCCGTCGCCGCCTCCGCGCAAGACTGGGCCAAACCCCGCCTCGAAGCCTCCCCGCGCCACCGCGAATATGTCTCCATCCCCGAAACTGGCGGCACCCGCAAGATCCAGGCATTCGTCGCCTACCCCGAAGTCAAGACCAAGGCCCCGGTCATCGTCCTCATCTGTGAGATCTTCGGCCTCTCCGAGTGGGTCAAGAACCAGGCCGACGAGCTCGCCGCGCAAGGCTACATCGTCGTCGTCCCGGACCTTGTCACCGGCCTCGGTCCTAATGGCGGCAACTCCGACTCGTTCACCAGCCAGGACGCCATCGTCAAGGCCGTCACCAGCCTCGACGCGGCACAGGTCACCACCGACCTCGACGCCGCCGCCGACTACGGCAAGCATCTCCCCGCCGCGAGTGGCAAGCTGTTCGTCGCGGGCTTCTGCTGGGGAGGCGGCAAGTCCTTCGCCTTCGCCACGCACCGGCACGACCTCGCCGCCGCCTTCGTCTTCTACGGTCCCGGCCCGGCGGATGTCACCGGCATCACTGCGCCCGTTTATGGCTTCTACGCCGGCAACGACGCCCGCATCGGAGCCACCCTCCCCGCCACCACGGAAGCCATGAAGGCCGCAGGGAAGAAGTTCGATCCCGTCACCTACGACGGCGCGGGCCACGGCTTCATGCGCGCGGGCGAAGCTCCTGACGCCACCCCTGAGAACAAGAAGGCCCGCGAACAAGCCCTCTCCAAGATGCTGTCGCTTCTTAAGTCAACCGGCGGCCAGGCGTCCGCGAGGTCCGTGCATACCCCACACGCGACAAAGGCCTCGGCTGCGAAATCCGCCGAGGTCCTCTGCCATGATGGAGCGGTCACGACGATCGCTTCGAAATAACTACTTCGCCGCTTGCAACGCTTCGCCCAGCTCCTTGATGTGACCGGCGTTGGCTGACTTGTCGTCACCCGCAACCGCAACGGTATCCTTGCCGAGCGTCACAACCAACTCGTGGATCGCCTTGCCGTCTAACTCCTTGGCATGGAGCAGCTTCTTCAGCTTGCCGAGGTCGGTCACAACCTTCTTCACGCCCTGATGGTCGTGCTTCGAGAGGTACTCTTCCCAGCCCTCGATGTTCGAGACGGCTTTTTCAATGGTGAACGATTGTGCGCCCTGCTTAATAGCGGCAATGGTCGTCTGTAAACGTGTGGTCGGCATTTGATAAGTCTCCTGATAATGGTTTTTTGCTCGGAGCAGCTGCCTGCTCCAACCAAGCTCTGTGATGCCACCGTTGTGCCGCAAAGCTCTGCGCGCGCGATGACGATTCGATGAACCTTCACCACATGGCAATCGATTGCCTTCTTTGCATAAACTGCCATAATCGATCTGTGCCGCCGACCTTCTCTTCAAGCCTGCAAGACCGCCTGGACGCCATCACGCAACAGACCCGCCGCCTCGTCCAGCCTGAGCGCCTTGCCCTCTCCGAGCAGGCCGCTGCCGATCTGCTCGCCACCGGCATCGAAGACCACGTGCTCCCTGTCGGCGCACAAGCTCCCGCCTTCACCCTGGAGGATGCCACCGGCAAGCTCATCCACTCCGCCGACCTCCTCGCCCTCGGCCCGCTCGTCGTCACCTTCTTTCGCGGACGCTGGGACCCCTACTGCGTCACCGAACTGGAAGCCTGGCGCGACCTCTACCCCACGCTTCGCCACGCCGGTGCCCTCCTCGTCGCCATCTCGCCACAAACCGTCCGCCAGAACGCCTTCGCCGCCGAGCAGCACCGGCTTCCCTTCCCGGTCCTCAGCGATCCCGGCTGCGTGGTCGCCGAGCACTTCGGCATCGCCTACACCCTGCCCGATCCCATGCGCCGCTACTACCGCAGCATCCTCGTCAACATCCCTTTCGCCAACGCTGGTCTTTCATACGAGCGCGCCACCGAAGCAAGCTACCGCCTACCGCTGCCCGCGACCTTCCTTATCCGCTCCGACGGTACGACAGCCTTCAGCGAAGCCCACGCAGACCCACGCGTCCGCCCCGAACCCGCCGCCCTACTCACCACCTGTCTTCACTCCAGTTGACAAGCAGTTTGTACCTTTGTACCTTTTGTCAAGAGGTTCTGCAATGCAAGCCGTAATGTACAAGAAGAGCCATCTAAAGGTGGCTGACGAACTCTTTATCACCCTCGCGCTGCTTCACCGCGAGCATCCGGAACAGGAGGCCTTCGAGATTGGCGAAGTGCTTGCCCGGGCCCGGCATGAGGGATTAGGCGAGGACCGGCCCGATCAACGAAGCCTCCGCTTGCACGCCTATCAACATGCGGCGGCCAACCTTCCGCCTGGGCGTGGAGGCAAGTACCGCATGGTTTTTCGCGACCGCGACAACCGCGTCCGTCTACTCGCGGCATCGGACTACGTTCATCCCGAGCGGCATCAAAAAATGTATCCGGCCTACAGCGAAATTCCTGAAAAGTATCACGAGCTGCTCGAATGGGCGAAGCAGCGGTGTGATCGAGTAGGGGAAGCCTCCGCAACCAATTGGCTGGAAGGACTGCATCGTCTCAAAGGCATGGGCAAAGACATTTGGAAGGGGATCGATCCGGACGCCTATGTACTCAGTCTGCGGGAGGGCTGGGAGTGAGCAAGGTCTTTCTCGACACCAACATCTTCATCTACCTGATCGAAGACGATGGCCTCTGGGCGGAGAAAGCGGGCTACCTGTTGGACCAGCTCACCAAGAGGCGCGACCAGGTGATCACCTCATCTCTCACATTAGGAGAGCTTCTCACGCAACCGATGTCACGCGGCGACATGAGACTGGTCGAGGCTTATGAGAGTGCACTCACCTCTCCAGGAGTGCAGCTCCTCGACTTCAACCGCGACTCCGCCAGGCTTTATGCAAAGGTCAGGCAGGACAAAACCATCAAGGCTCCCGATGCGATGCAGTTGGCAATGGCGGCGACGGCACGCTGTGATCTGTTCATCACAAACGACGACAGGCTGAGCCGCAAGGTCGTCGAGGGCATTCAGTTTATCGTTCCCTTTGATCGCGTGCCCCTGTAAGCCGGTGTAACCTGGTTGCTTTTGCTCATGTTCGTTCCGAAGAGAATCTGCTTCTCCACCCCCAGGCACGCCTTCTCCGCGCAAGCCCGTCACTTGACAAATGCACGCCCAGAACACCTCCTCCACAGCCTGAGTGCGGCAACCCGCACAAAGCTTTCCAAGAGTGATCCCTACCTAACTGCTTTGTTTTGTTAGATCACAATCAAATAACAAAGATAGCAGCCGGATGCCCACATCTTTTCTGGGACGTGGGTTTATCACCCGGCGGCAACCTATTTACGCTCCCGGTACCTGGCCACCAACGCCGTCGTCGACGTATCGTGTTTGCCCCCCGGCTCCGCCGCACTCTCGATCTCGCCCAGAATGCGCGTCGCCAGCACCTTGCCCAGCTCCACGCCCCACTGGTCGAACGAGTCGATCCCCCACACCACGCCCTGAGTGAACACCGCGTGCTCGTACAGCGCGATCAGCTTGCCCAACACCGCCGGCGTCAGCACCTCCGCCAGGATCACGTTCGACGGCCGGTTGCCTTCGAAGACCTTGTGCGGCACCAGCGCCTCCGGGACGCCCTCGGCCTTCACCTCGTCCGCCGTCTTGCCGAACGCCAGCGCCTCGGCCTGCGCGAACACGTTGGCCATCAGGATGTCGTGGTGCCGCCCCAGCGGGTTCAGCGACTTGGCGAAGCCGATGAAGTCGCACGGGATCAGCCGCGTCCCTTGGTGGATGAGCTGGTAGAACGAGTGCTGCCCATTCGTCCCCGGCTCGCCCCAATACACCGGCCCGGTCGCATAGCTAACGTGTTCGCCTTCAAGCGTCACGTGCTTGCCGTTCGACTCCATCGTCAGCTGCTGCAGGTATGCCGGGAAGCGCTTCAGATACTGCTCATACGGCAGGATCGCCACCGTCTGCGCGTCGAAAAAGTCAGTGTACCAGACCGTCAACAGTCCAAGCAGCGCGGGCAGGTTCTTCTCGATCGGTGTCGTTCGGAAGTGCACGTCCATCTCGTGAAACCCCGCAAGCATCGCCCGGAAGTGCTCCGGCCCGATCGCCAGCATCGTCGACAACCCGATCGCCGAGTCCATCGAGT
>CAXTUR010000198.1:0-5562 GCA_964247455.1 uncultured Acidobacteriaceae bacterium
GATACCGCCGCCGGGCGTGTTTTGGACGACGCCGGTGTTGACTCCGCGAAAGACACCGCCCGCCTTGGTGCGCAGCACGTCCGCCGCCGCAATCGGAAGGTTGTACCGGGCGATGGCGAGGTCGAGGTTGTTCTCAAGCGCCAGCGCGATGGCGTCGTTGAGCGAAAGAACGAGAACTCCATTCTGCACGAGCGAGTCGATGCGCGGGGAGTTAGCGAGGTTCGGCCGCGGCACTGTGCCGGGACGATAAGCGTCGAACGGATTCCAGGAGTGCGGGATGTCCAGCCGCAAAGCAGGCTCGCGCGGTGCGAAGGTCTGGGTCTGAGTTTGAGGCACGGCGGAGCGAATAAGAGCGACACACAAGGCGAGGGTGAAGGAAGCTTTCATGGATTAGGCGAACACTCCGGCGGCGGTGTTGAGGTTGGGATTGGCGGTGTCTCGGGTGAGCCAGCCGTCGCGCAGCTCGAGTGTGCGTGTGCCAAAGGCGGCGTTCGCCTCGGAGTGCGTAACCTGCACGATGGTCGTGCCCTGCTCGTTCAGCGTGCGGAAGAGCTGCATGATCTCGGCGGCCTGGGCGGAGTGGAGGTTGCCGGTCGGCTCGTCCGCAAGCAAGAGCGCGGGCGAGTGGATGACGGCCCGCGCGATGCCGACCAACTGCTGCTGGCCGCCCGAGAGCTGCGACGGAAACAAGTCCTTCTTGCCGACGATGTGGAAGCGGTCGAGCGTGTCGGCCACCAGGGCCTGCCGCTCTGCTTTGGGAATGTTCTTGTAGCTGAGCGGCAAGTCGATGTTCTCGGCCACGGTCAGGTCATCGAGCAGATGGTACGACTGGAAGACCATACCGATTCGCCGCCGCGCAAGGTCGCCGCGCTGCTTGCGGTTGAGGGTATGGACGGCCACGACCTCGAAGAGGAACTCGCCGCGCCATTGGTCGTCCAGCATGGCAAGGACGTTGAGCAGCGAAGATTTACCCGCGCCGGACGGCCCCATGACGGTGATGAACTCGCCGGGTTGGATGTCGAGATGAATGCGGCGCAGGACGAAGGTCTCTGTGTGGCCGGTCTTGTAACTGCGTTCGAGATGGCGGAGTTCGATCATGATTGTCCTTATTCGGTGCGAAGAGCTTCGGTGGGTTCCAGGCTGGCGGCGCGCTGGGCAGGGAGGATACAGGCGGCGACGGCGGCCAGTAACATGGTGGCGGCCGCGATAGCGATGGCGGTCGCCGGACTAGCAAGCAGGGATGCCGCGCTGCTGGAATCACGGCCAATGGTGCCGGAGAGCAGCGACACGATGATTCTGCGCAGGGTAAGACTGCCCACAATGCCAAGTACCAAACCGATTGCGGTGAGGGCGAGGCCGTTGTTCAGGATGAGCGTCAGTATCTGACGGCGCTGGGCACCGAGAGCCATATGGACGCCGAATTCGCGGGTGCGTGAGGACACCTGGTAACTCAGCAGGCCAAACAGCCCGACCATGGTGAGCAGCAGCGCGAAGAGGGCGAAGCCTCCCGCAAGCCACGAGAAAAAGCGGGGAGCTGCGACCGACCTGTCGAGAAAACTCTGCATCGGCGCGAACTTAGCGGCGGGGATACCGGGATCGACGGCGGCAATGGCGGCCCGACTACCGGCGGCGAAGTCCGGGTCATGCGTCTGGCCATGTTCTACAGCCCGGATGACGAAGGTGGTGGAGAACCAGCCGTTGATCATCGCCATCGTCTCGTCGCCGACCTGAGCATAGGGTAGATAGATCGTCGGACGGAGGCTATCTACAAGCGAGTTCTGGCGAACATCGGAGACGACGCCTAGCACCCGCCGAGGTTTACTTCCACCGTCGACAACGAACTCTCCCACGGGATTGCGGCCCTTGAACCATCGGTCCGCCGCGAGACGATTGATGAGAGCGACGGGCTGTGAATTCGCAGTATCGGATGGGGAGATGTCCGTTCCCGCGAGGAGCGTCATGCCCACGGCGCTGAGGTAGCCCGGAGTCACAAAGCGCGATTCGATGTTGCGGATAAGCTCAGGATGACCGGCAGGGCCGCCGCCGTTATTGAGGCCGCGGTCGAGCGGCAGGCCCACGATGGCGGCAACCTGGCCGACCCCTGGTATCTGGCGCAACCGGTCCGCGACATTGGTGACGAACTGCTGCGAATGGGTGCTGGCGGCAAATGCTTTTCCTTTCAGATTGACCTGAAGCGCGTAGAGGTGCTGCGGCCGGACTCCGGAGGGTATGGCGCGCATGTGGAGAAAGGCGCTAAGCAGCAACGCTCCCGCCGAGAGCAGGGTCGTGGCGAGCGCCGCCTGGGCGACAATCATCCACTTGCCGAACCGTTGTGCCTGGACGCCTGGACCCGCGGCGCGCGTGTTGCTCATGCTTGCGCCAAGCGATCCGCGAACCGCTGCGATGGCCGGAGAAAGACCGAAGAGCAGCACGGTCAGGAACGCAACAAAGATAGCGAACAACATCGCTGAAACATCGACAGACGCATGGTGAAGCTGGGGCAGAGGGACCGGAGAGGATGTAAGGAGAAGGGGAACGGCGATCCATGCAAAGACCAGACCCAGCACAGATCCCGCCAGCGCTAGGAGGAGGCTCTCTGTCAGCAGAAGGCGAAGGATGGAAGCACGACTAGCACCAAGGGACGTCCGGAGGGCCACCTCGGCGCGGCGGGTGATCGAACGAGAGGTCATCAGGCCGGCAAGATTGATACAGGTCATCAGCAGAACGGCGACGACTATCCATGAGAGCGCGAGGATGCTGTCGCGCGCCTCGCCGACTACGATCTGTTGCAGCGGCCAGACGAACTCTTCGAGCTTTGGTGCGCCTGGCGGCATCCACTTTAGGTATCCGGGGAACTGCCGGTAGATCGCCCGGGTGAGGGTTTGCAGTTCCTGGGCTGCCCGTGCCGGAGAGACGCCGGGTTTCAGGCGAGCGATCATCTGGAAGTTGTCGCCTTCATACCCGGGATCGGCGGCTGACAGATGCAACGGCTGCCACACGTCGGGGCTGTCCACGGTGGCGAAACTGGCGGGCATGACGCCGATGACGGTATAGGGGTCGGCGTTGATATGAATGACGCGTCCGACAGCGCCAGGATCGGCGTTCAGGGCGGTGCGCCAAAGAGGTTCGCTCAGGACGATGGTGGGCGACGCGCCGGGAAGATCTTCGTCCCGCGTAAAGGTGTGGCCAAGCAGGGGAGCGACGCCCAGCGTTGGAAGGTAGCCAGCCGAGACGCGGAGGGCCCGGAGGGTCTTTGCCGAGCCGGAACCATTGGAAAAATTTTGTCCGGCGGGGCCATCGTCGGCGATCCCCATGGAGGCGAAGCTCGTTGCATCGCGGAGCAGCACGTCTGCCGTCTGACCCCTCTGCTCATCGTTTGGAGGCGCGCCGGGAGCGGTAAAGCTAATGCCGACGAGTTCTTCTGAATGTGGGTACGGTAAGGGAGCGAGCAGTGTGCTGCGAACGACCGTGTACATGGCCGTCGTTGCGCCGATGCCGAGCGCAAGCGTAAGGATCGCGGTGGCGGCAAAGCCGGGAGAGCGGCGAAGCTGGCGGAGGGCGTAGCGGATGTCTTGAAGCAGGTTGTTCATGGCGAAGACTCCTTGGGTTACTCGCTCCGTAGTGCTTCGGTTGGGTTGACGGCGGCCGCTCGGCCCGCGGGGATAAGGGCCGAGGCTATGGCCACAAGGGCGATCAGGACGACTACGGCGAGCAGCGTGACCGGATCGTTCGGCGAAACACCGAAGAGCTGGCTGCGCAGCAGTCGCGCCAAAAGGAGCGCAAGGGGAACGGAGACTGCAAGCGCGATGCCCGCGAGCCGCAGCACATCGGTAAGCACGATGCCGGAGATGGCCAGCCGCGACGATCCCAGCGCGATGCGGATGCCGATCTCGCGGGTGCGCTGGGCGGTTGAGTAGGCGAGCACGCCGTAGAGGCCGATGCCCGCCAGCAGCGTGGCGAGCACCCCGAACGAGACGGCGAGCAGCGCGGTCAGGCGGTCGTTCGCGAGGCTCTGCTCGATCTGCTGGTCCATGGTCCGGAGATTGTCGAGGGCCAGCAGCGGGTCGAGCTGCTGCATGGAGCGGCGAACCGTGTCGAGCATGGTGGCTGCGGGCAGCGGGCTGCGCAGGTAAAAGTAAACTTCGCGGGAACGGTCGCTCCCCGCAATCTGCCGCATTGGCCTGAAGAGTGTCGGCTCAACCGCGGCTCGGATGCTGGCTTGCTTGAAGTCCGGGACGACACCGACGATCTCCGTGTCGTAGACCGGCTTACTGGGATCGCCCTCGATCAGGCGCTTGCCGATGGCGTTGCGGGCGGAACCGTAATAGCGCTTCGCCAAGCTCTCGTTCACGATGGCGACGAGCGGATGTGTCGCGTCTTCGGTGGCCATGAAGAAACGGCCCGCAAGCAATGGGATTTGCAGAGCGGAGAAAAACTCCGTGTTGACATTGACCTTCTCGACATCTACTCCTTCGTCCGGGGGAGGTGTATACCCCTCGAGACTGATGTTGCCGCCATGCGTGTCTCCGTTGAACTGGGGGATGTTGGTCGTGGCGAGGCTTTGGGTGCCTGGCAGCGCAACGAGTGATTCACTCACGCGCTGGATCAATGCGGGGATGCGGTCGGGTGTGTATCCCGCGAGTTGGGGAGCAATCGAAAAGGTGACCAGGTGCGTCGGATTGAAGCCGAGATCGACCGCGCGCAGCTTCTGCATGGTCCGGACGAACAGGCCCGAGGCGACCAGCAGCAGGACGCTTAGCCCGATCTGCAGACAGACGATGACGCGGCGCAGGCTGAGCAGACCACCGGAGGCGCTGGCGTTCGAGCCGCGCAAGGCGAAGGTGAGGTTCGGTCTTCGCAACTGCAGCGCGGGAGCGAGCGAAAACAGCAGGCTGACGGTGATGGCGACAGCGAAGTTGAAGAGCAGCACCCGCGCGTCCAGCGTTGAGGAGAAGGCGGAAGCATCGTCCGACCCAGCCAGTCGGTGGACGATCACGCGCAGAGCGAACGGAGCGAGCAGCAGACCCGCCCCGCCGCCCAGCACTCCAATCAGCAGCCCTTCCAGCAGCAATTGCGCCACCAAACGGCCTTGCCCCGCACCCAGCGCGGCACGAAGCGAAAACTCGCGGACGCGCCCGGCGGAGCGGACCAGTAGCAGGCTGCCCACATTGACCGACGCGATCAGGAGCACCAGCGCCGCCATCGCCATGACCACCAGCAGCGGCGTCTCCAGGTTGCCGCGCTGGTAGGAGAACCCGCGCGCGCCGGGCAGCAGGAGCAGGCGGCTATCGGTGAGGAACTCCCGCACGAAGCGCGGGGAGCGGGTGCCGAGCGTCTTCAGCTCGTCGGCGCGGAGCGCGTGCCAGACGGGAGCGAGCGCGGCCTGCGCCTGGGCGGTCGTTTGCCCCGGCACCAGACGACCGAGGATGTTCATCCAGCGGTCCTTGTGGTTGGTCAGCCGCCCACCCTTGCCGGGCAGCACCTGGTCGAGCATGGACATGGGAACAAAGAGCGCGGGCGTCTCTCCCCAGACGGCCGATTGGAAGCCGGGCGCGGCGATGC
>CAXTUR010000199.1:0-5503 GCA_964247455.1 uncultured Acidobacteriaceae bacterium
TGAAGCCGACGCGGAACGGCTACGGGATGATTGGGCTGGTGCCGCTGAAGCGGTTTCATCCGGAGTTTATCAAGGGGTTGATCGAGAAGAGTCCGCTGACGGTGGGGGCGCGGTCGCAGGTGCCGACGTATGCGGTGGTGACGAACTCCACGTATGACGGGCTGTGCTACGACGTGAATAGAGTGGTCACCGAGCTTGCAAAATCAGTCCCGCGGGTGCACTTCGACGAGGCGTGGTACGCGTATGCGAAGTTCCACGAGATCTACCAGGGGCGGTTTGCGATGGGCGTGCCGGACGATATGCCGGAGCGGCCGGCGATCTTCGCGGTGCAGAGTACGCATAAGATGCTGGCGGCGTTTTCGATGGGGTCGATGATCCATGTGAAGCTGAGTCCGCGCGCGCAGCTGGACTTCGACCAGTTCAACGAGGCGTTCATGATGCATGGGACGACCTCGCCGTTTTATCCGCTGATTGCTTCGCTCGACGTGGCTGCGGCCATGATGGACGAGCCGGCCGGGCCGACGCTGATGAGCGAGACGTTGCAGGATTCAATCAGCTTTCGGAAGGCGATGAGTTCAATCGCGCATCGGTTGCGGGAGGCGGAGCAGGGATGGTTCTTCCGGTTGTATCAGCCGGAGACAGTTTTCGATCCGCTGGACGGGGAACGGTATCTGCTGGAGGAGGCGGCGGACGGGCTGCTGACGAATCAGGCGAGCGCGTGGACGCTGAAAGAGGGCGAGGAGTGGCACGGCTTCCTGGACGAGGACATTGCGGACGGGTACTGCATGTTGGACCCGACGAAGGTGACGATCCTGACGCCGGGGGTGAATGCGCAGGGCGTGGTGAGTGACTGGGGGATACCGGCGGCGATTTTGACGGAGTTTCTGGATGGGCGACGGGTGGAGATCGCGCGGACGGGCGACTACACGGTGCTGGTGCTGTTCTCGGTGGGCACGTCGAAGGGCAAGTGGGGCGCACTGCTGGAGAACCTGTTCGAGTTCAAGCGGCTGTATGACTCGGAGGCGGCGCTGGAGGAGGCGATGCCGGAGCTGGTGTCGCGGTATCCGGCGCGGTATCGGAACGTCTCGCTTAAGGAGCTTTCGGACGAGATGCACGCGGCGATGGTGCAGCTGGATCTGGCGGGGCTGGTGAACGCGGCGTGCGATGAGGACTTCGACCCGGTGCTGACGCCGGCGCAGACCTACCAGAAGCTGCTGCGGAACGAGACGGAGAAGATTCGCTTTCGGGACATGGCGGGGCGGATCGCGGCGGTGATGTTGGTGCCGTATCCACCGGGGATTCCGATGTCGATGCCGGGCGAGCGGCTGGGCGGGGAGGACAGCCCGGTGATCAAGCTGATCCTGGCGATGGAGGAGTTTGGCAAGCGGTTTCCGGGGTTTGAGCGCGAGGTGCACGGCATCGAGGTGGACGGTGAAGGAAACTACTGGATGCGCAGCGTGATCGAGGTGCCGAACGGCAAGCGGCGGAACGGGACGGGGAAGAATCGGCCGCCGAGCTCGGCTCCGCCGGTGAAGAAGCGGAAGCGGGCGGTGGTGCCTCCCGCGGATTTGCATGAGCCGCCGCATGGGCAGAATAAGCAGCGGATGGGATGACTTCGTAGTTCTGAGGTTATGAGCGAAGAGGCATTATCGCCGCTGCTGCTGGGAGGTGCAGGCGGACACTAAGGAGATACACGTTGTCACAGCGGATCAGCATCATCAAGCCGGGCGCGGTCCGCAGAGGGGATACCGCGGCCATGCTCGCGGGCACCGAGCAGGCGGGACTCAAGATGGTTTCGACATCGATGACCCTTAGCGCGCGACAACTGATGATTTCCTGCGCGGCGATGTACCTGATGCTGGTGGCGGCGTTATTGGTGGGGATACGACACAGCACGGGCGGGCACTTTGCCTATGCGCTGGACGACCCCTATATCCATCTGGCGTTAGCTGAAAACCTGGCGCATGGGCATTATGGGATCAACGCGGGGGAGGCCGCATCGCCTTCGTCGAGCCTGCTGTGGCCATTTCTGTTGGTGCCGTTCGCGGGCACGGCGATCCATACATACCTGCCACTATTCTGGTGCGTGATTGCGGGAGTGGCGGCGAGCGCGTTGTTTGGCTGGATTATCGATCGGTGGCAATCGGATTCGGATGGCCGGCTGAGGCTGGTCTGGTATCAGCAGCTTTTGCTGGGATTGCTGTTGATTCTGGTGGCAAACCTCGCGAGTCTGACGATTGTAGGCATGGAGCATGTATCGCAGGTGCTGCTCGCGATCTGCTGTGCGTTCGCGGTGATGGAGGCGCTGGCAGAGCGGCCCGTTTCGTGGTGGTGCGTGGTGGCGGCGGTGGTTGCGCCCTCGGTGCGATACGAGGACGTTTCGCTCACGCTGGTGGTCTGTGTCGCGCTGGCGGCTCAGAGGCGGTGGGCGGCTAGTCTGGGGACCATGGGGCTCGGGCTGGCTCCGCTGGCCGCGTTTTCGTGGTTCCTGAAGAGCGATGGGCTTCCAGCGCTGCCGCTTTCAGTGCTGCTGAAGGCGGATGCGTATGTGAAGGCCGGGCCGATAGCGCATGGACTTGAGTTAGTGCGGCACGGTTTGACCCGGAGTCTCGATATGGAGCGGCTTCCAACGACGATGCTTTGCCTGGCGGTCATTTGGCTAACGCTGAGAGCGCGAACGCGGCAGAGCGTTACGGTCCTCGCCGGGGCAGCCGCGCTGGCGATCTTGCAGGTGCTGATTGGTCGATTTAACTGGTTTCACCGATACGAGGTGTATGCACTGGTGTTTCTAGTGCTGGTGGTGGTGGAGCGGTTAATTCGGACAACGAAGCTTGGGTACTGGTGGTATGCCGCGGGGTTGGCGTGCTTCTCGCTTACGTACATCTATGCGACGCTGGTGACGGTGACGGCGTCGACAAAGATCTACCGGCAGCAATATCAGATGCATCGGTTCATCACGGAATACTACAGCGGCAACTATGCGGTGAACGACCTTGGGCTGGCGAGTTTCCGGCGAAGGCCGGGGATGTATGTGCTGGACCTGGTGGGTCTGGGATCGTTAGAGGCGGCCCGGCAGGAGGACAAGTCGAGCGCGTGGCTGAAGGCTATCGCCGAAGAGCACAGAGTGGACCTGGCGATGATCTATCCGACCTGGTTCGACAAACTTCCCGATAAGTGGACGCCGCTTGCGACGATGTGCGAGGAGCCAACGGGCGGCATTGCCGGGCATCTGAGCCGGGCCAGGCCGTGCATGGTGTATTACAGTACGACGGCGGCGCGGAACGGGGAGATACGTGGGGAGCTACGGGCGTTTGCGGTGACGCTGCCGGCGAAGTTGACAATGAAAATTTAAGAGGGTTCGGGGAAATAGATTATTTAGGCGGCTTGCTACGGGTTTGTTGCTTTAGACTGGGAGACGCAGGCAAACAACTAAGGAGACTCACGTTGTCACAGCGCACATTCAGCATCATCAAGCCGGACGCGGTCCGCAAAGGGCATACCGCCGCCATTCTCGCGGTCGTCGAGCAGGCGGGATTCAAGATTGTTTCGATTAAGCGGATGTCTATCTCGAAGGCACAGGCCGAAGGATTCTATTACGTCCATGCGGAGCGGTCGTTCTTTGCGGAGCTGACGGAGTTTATGTCGGGCGGACCGATCTTTCCCATGGTCTTGGAGAAGGACAACGCGATCGCCGACTTTCGCAAGCTGATGGGCGCGACGAACCCGGCGCAGGCGGAGGAAGGGACGATCCGGAAGCAGTTTGCGTCGTCCATTGGGGAGAACGCGATCCATGGCTCAGACGCGGAGGAGACGGCGGCGTTCGAGATCGGATACTTCTTCGCGGGGATTGAGTTGCAGTGAATCTGTCGCAATTGGCGGACTGGTTTGTCGTGCGTGGATGCGCGGGAGACGCCTTCACCTTTAAGACGCAGGAGGGGCAAGACAAAGGGCGTAGCTGTGCGGCTAGGCCCTTGCCTCGTTGTATGTTGAGCAGCGGCTAGTCGCGGAACCAACGGGTGACGCTACGCTGAACCTTCGGCGTACCACCTGTAGACGGGGCTGCCGGTCCGGCGGCGTTCAGGGCTTCCACCCTGGCGAGTGCCTGTGCTTTATCCGCAACGGGATCGAAGACGGTGGCGTCGGCCTCGGTGCAGGGTGGCTGGGTGTCGGGATTGTAGGTGCAGCTCTTGACAACCTGAGCGGCCGCTGCGTTGGCTGTATTCACTTGAGCCAGGCAGGAAACGCCCACCGTTGTATTGCGGGCATCCGTGGACGTATTGGTGAACAAACAGAGGGAGCCGCTCGCGTTGCTGGGGTCGAGGCCCGCGTAGTTGACACTTAGGTTGTGCTGATCAACGGTGTTGACGGAAGATTGATATCCGCAGCTTGCGGCGATCGGAAGTTCCCCCACATGACACACTGCGCCGTCGGAGGCGACATTAAACGGCGGCACGCCGGTACCTCCAAGGACGGTGAGTGTATGGCTATAAAAGTTGATCGTGTAGGCCAGCGTTGAAGCCGGTCCCGGAGGTCCGGTGGGTCCCGTGGGTCCAGTGGGTCCGGCGACGCCCTGCGCTCCGGTTGCTCCCTGCGCCGCCAGCAGGGCCCACTCGTGCGCCGTCTGGTTGAGGAAGCTGGTGGGCGGGAAGCCGCCGGCCGTCGTCAGAGCTACATAGGTGGAGCCGCCGTAGGTGATGACGTCATTCTTGTTGTAGAGGATCAAGCCGTCGTATGCGCCCCGGTAGACTAGACCGGGCGCGCCTTGCGGCCCTTGTTGGTTCCACATGACGACGTTTTCGACGGCCGCGTTGCAGGCTGTTGGGGCGGAGACGATGCGCGAGACGCCCGAGAGCTTGGAGACGCAGGAGATGATGACGGTGGGCGAGGCGGTTTGGGCGGCGAGCGGCAGGGCGACGGCCGCCAGGGTGGATACGAGAGAGAGGCGGATGGCGGATGAAGTGTTCATAAGTCAGGCTCCAGAGAGATTGAGTGCGTTAAGGTGTGGGGACTAGCTGCGACCGAAGCGGCGGCGGACAACGCCCGCCACGCCGAGCAGACCGGTGCTGAGGAGAAAGAGGCTGGAGGGTTCGGGCGTGGCCGCGACCGTGGGCGAAATACCCAGCTGCAGATTGGAGGTGCCACCGTCGACGAGCTGGATCGTGTTCTGCGCGTTTAAGTAGATGTCGCTGACGTAGCCGTTGGCGGGGGAGTCGACCGAGCCGAAGTTGGACCCGCTGTACCGGATGTTGTCAAAGGAGTGCACGGGGAAGACGAGGTTGAGGTCGGGTCCACCGGTGCCGGAGTGGAGGGTGAGATTGCAATCATTGGCGGTGGGGAAGTCGCACGCTTGGTTACCGACAGTGTCGAAGCCGAAGATGCCGGCGGCGAGGGTGGAGGCTGTGAAGAGGTCGGTGGTGTCGTCGAAGGTAAGGGTACCGGAGAGGGTAAAGCCGTTATCGAAGGTCCCGGCGGGCTTGAAGACGGTGTACACGTCGGGCGAGGG
>CAXTUR010000200.1:0-5392 GCA_964247455.1 uncultured Acidobacteriaceae bacterium
CGGTTGAAGCAGGTCCAGATGCCGTCCCGCTCGAAGGTGGGAAGTGCGACCGCGATCGTCACCTCGTCGTCGTGCTGAAGCGTGAGATCGTTCGGTCCTGTGCCACACACCGGGGTGATCGTGTAATCGAAGGTGTGGCCCCGATCGCCATCGTCGATGGCGCCGTCCCACCACAGGAATTTCTGGAACGGGGCGAGATTGCTGGGCAGCGATTGTGCGTCCTTGTCAGGGGCGGAGAACCTGATCTTGTTAGTGAGATAGCCGTCCTTCTCGCCCCTGGCGAAGCCCGGCGCACGCCGGATGGCGAAGCCCAGGAAATCGGGACGCGTGCTGCCACCGGGCCAATCCATCGCGAGCAGGACCAGCGTAGGGGACGTGTAGGCGCGGGCCAGGGCACCATCGGTCATGAGGTTTCTCCAGAGCGGTGCCGCCGCGTATTCCGCCCGCACCTGGGCACCTTCATCGCGTGACCGTCAATCCGCAGATCTCCGGCCCGCTTGGCAGGTCAGCGACGGCCCAACGAGGTGAACACGTAGAAGCCATTCTGACGAGCCGCGTAGTCCGCCACCCGGTGATCGAAGCCGCGAAAGCTAGCGTCCCTCTGACCCATGCGTCCGCGGTATCGCCAGTGTTCGTCCAGCAGAAAGAATGGCAACGCGTCGTCGCCGCGGGTCGCACAGAAGAGCGTCCCAGATAGTGCGTCCGAAAAGACGTTCCAGGACGGAGGGGGAGACAAGTGATCCATCGAACACCGGAACGACGCAATGGGAGGGTTCATAAAGGCACCTCGTGACAGTCCGGTGATGGCGAAATCCCGGTCGCCGTTCGCGCGGATCGGAACCTTCGTCCATCGTCGGCTGTCTTACCGTCATCGCTGTGAGCAGGACGCGGGAAGGCCATGAGCGACGAAAGCTCGACGTTTGGCCCAACCTCCGCGAGGCCCTCCGCTTCGTCGTCCAACAAGGCGCAAGCCTTGCCTCCGTCTTCAGCTCGGAGCCCCTCGTTCGCCTCGGCACTGCATGGGTGGCCTGGTCGGCATCGCGAAAGAGCCAGCCCAGGACATCGCGGATCGAGGCTGTGATGACATCAACTGGGCTCATGTCGGTTCTTCGATCCTGGCGGCGTTCCTGGCGTCGCTGGTTGAATTCGTGGAAGCCCTGACGGTCGTGCTCGCCGTGGGCAGCGTTAGGGGCTGGCGCAGCGCTTTGTCCGGCAGCGCCGTGGCGGTCGGCGTGCTTCTGGCGCTGATCGCAGTTCTCGGCACGGCCCTGACCCGTATCCCGCTCGATGCGATCCAACTGGTATGACGGGTGAATGGGCGCTTTACGAGCTGAGACGCCCGGCTTAACGGTGTCGAACTATTGCCCTTCGCACGTGTTGAGTCAGTCCTATGGAGTCTGGTAAGACTTCGCGCACATCGTGTCCCGTGACGTCTCATGACGTCTCGTTTCGTGCCAAGGAGGGCGTCATGAAACTGCATCGCGCCGCCAATACCGCGCGGGAAACCATGGAGAGCATCGCGCTGGGCTTCGCTCAGATGGGTTCCATGGGTTACAGTGTTCCCGCCATCGGTGTTCCCGGCCCGGTCGGACGTGCAAGCCCTTCACTCCGATTGGGAGAAGATAGGCGCGGATCTAACTCGCAGCATTGAGCAAGCACGCAAGATTGAAAAAGCCAAGTAGGCGGGGGACGCCGCGGCCAAATGTGTAGGCAGTCCCGACCGTACCTTCGGCGACAACCCCACCGCTCGGGAACCAGCCACGTCTTGTGGCCTCTAACTGGACGGGTCCAGTACCGCCACCAGCAATACTTCAGCAGTTCAACGATGTCGTAGAGAACGGCGCCGAAAGAATATTTCAACAGTTCGAGCTCGAAAACGCACATCGCCGCAAGCAGGAAAATCGCAACGTTCGGCTCCAAATTTGGGGCAATCACATTGGACAAGCCCTAGCGGCCTTATACGCAGGGGGTGCTTTTGGCGTCTATGCCATAGCGTATAATGCGCCTTGGGTTGCCGCCGTACTTGGTGGCGGCACCATTGCTTATCGTACAGCAGCCCGCGGCTTCCGGCAGATCGATGCGATGACACGAGGCAGTTGCCTGTCCAGCACGAACGTGCATGGAGGCTGCCTACTCGCGTGGGCATCTTATCTAACCGAGACTTAGGCCGCTCCTCACGGGGCGGCTTTTTCGTTCCGACTAGATGTCATGGTTGTGCCAGCCCGCGGCGCTGCTATCGTGCCGACTTATGGACATTTCCGCTATTCGTGCCGCGCTGAAGCATGCCCGGGCCGTTCTGAACATGAAGCGTTATGATGCGACCATTGCCTACGCGGCTGTCCGACGATTGAAGGCACTGGCGCCGCCGCACGTATTGCCCATCGCGGTCAAGGCGGAAACAGCCGTGCTTACGTCAATCGAGTACCGCAGCACAGACAACGACGCGCTGGCACGCTACGCGTAACGAAGCTGATCAGTGCGATGGAGCACGCGCACCTGAGGGTGGTGGATTAACGACACGAGTGATCGCGATATTGGAGAGCGAGCGAGGCGAGCCTATGACGGGCTGCTTTCGGCTTCGGCCGGCATGCTCGCCAACGCTGTCTCACCCGCTGTCTTCGCCAGCATCGCGCTACCGTATGTCTCGACACTGCGGCTCAAGACGGCGCTGGCGAACCTGCGGATCTCCCATCCGAAGCGATGATCGACAAGGCGAACGACAAACACCTGCGGCGCTCCGACTTCCGAGCCGCAAGGCTGCCGCTCAACACGGCCATGCGGGCGGAGCTGATGGACCAACAAGCTGTCGGAACAGCGGTTCACGTCACTGCAATTCGCGAGGCCCTTGAAGCTGCCGGCGTCGAGTTCGGCGGGGCTGGGGTGAGATTGCGGAAGGCAGAGCGGTGAACGGCGCAGGCCGGGTAGGCTCGATTACGCCTGCTGACAAAAAATTATCCATACCAGGGAACGCATTTCTTAAGATTTTATTAACCCTCACATGTTCACATGGCCGCGTGTGGGGGACCCATCATGCGAACCATCGCACTTGTGAACCAGAAGGGCGGCTGCGGGAAAACGACCCTGGCGCTTCATCTCGCGGCGGCCTTTTGGCTGGCCGGCGAGAACGTCCTGTTGCTCGACCTCGACCCCCAGGCTTCTGCCGCCGAGTGGCATGACGCCCGCGACAACCCCATGCCGCATGTCGAGAGCGTCCAGACGGCTCGGCTCGCGAAGGTGGTCGCTCATGCCCGCGATATCGCGACCGGCGTCCTTGTGGTCGACACAGCGCCCCATAACGAGGCCGCCGCTTTGGAAGCGGCCCGGACCGCCGATCTGGTTCTCGTGCCGTGTCAGCCGTCCATCATGGATCTGCGGGCTATGCGAAAGACGGCCGATCTCTTGAAGCTCGTGAAGGTGCCGGCGGTCGCCGTCCTGAACAATGTCCCGAGCTACGGGACCATCGCCGACGAGGCGGCCGAGACCATCACGGACACCTTGGGCTTGCCGGTCTGCCCTATTAGGATCGGTGACCGTGTCGCCTACAGCCGGTGCTTGATCGCTGGCCAGGTGGCGCAGGAGATAGAGCCTCGAGGAAAAGCCGCGCTGGAAATCGAACAACTTTACATGTGGACATGTGAGAAAATTGGCATGTCCGTTTCCACACATTTCCGCAAACGAACAGGTGATCATGATGAGCCGCTTCGCAGCCGGGCTTAAAGGCATCAAGGAAGCCGCCGGTAAGCCGGTGCCGGCCGAGATCCAGGATCAAACCATGGTTGCCCCGGATGGGGCTGATGGCCTGCCGCCAAGCCGACGTGGCAAGGTGGCGATCTCTGGCTACTTCGATCCCGCGGTCCGCAAGCAGCTCGCGATCCTAGCCGTAAAGGAAGACAAGTCGCAGGCCGCCCTCATGGCAGACGCGCTGAACATGCTGTTCGAGCGGTATGGCGAGCCACCGATCGCCAGCGCGTGAACAATCGAGCAAGCTCACAAAAGAACAATCTGTCATGCAGACATTCGGACATGTGATCATGTTCGGAACGGAGTTTGACATCGTGCCACATGCCGGGCGTGATACTTAATCGCGCGACTCAGCGAACGCGCGAAGATGCGAGGACTGAAGGCCGAACTAAGGACTGAAACGAGAGAAGCCCCCAGGTTGGCGCCTGGAGGCTTCTGAAAACGGCGGTACCGCTTCGCTAACTGCAATGCGAAGATGGGTCAGGCTCTGACCAGAGTCAACGCGGAAATGCTCATTTCCGTGGACGCTTTCGTTTTGTCTTGAGGACGGCCCCAACGAGGGGCAGGACAGATGTTTGTGGAGGAGATCAGGCGGGCCATTCAGGCCTGCCAAAGGGGACGGCTGCCCGAGTTGTCGGCCGCGGTGTGGAAGGGGTTTGCGGCAGGGGCAGTGTCGGAGGACGAAGCCCAGCATCTCGCCGAACTGATCGAGGCCCGCAAGATCGTGCCTACGGCTTCTGCGAGGCCTGCCAGGCGCGTTGGCTCACGTCCGCGGTCATCAGCCAGTCTGGAGCGTCGACGGTCTTGGACGGGCTCAGGATGGATGCCGCCGGCGATCGCAGCACGGTTCACGATGGGCGAGGCCGCCGCAATCGGTGTCATCGTGGCCGAGGTCGCCATAAAGGGCCGGTGCGATCTGCTGATCGGCGCCATCGCGGCCCGGGCAGGGGTCTGCGCGACCATCGTCCGCAACGCCCTCCGGCAGGCTAGGACGCTTGGGTTGCTGCAGGTCGAGGAGCGCCGCGTCGCCCGCGATCGGAACCGCAGCAACGTCGTCACGATTGTCAGTCGGGAGCTTGAGCTATGGGTCCGAACGCGGGCTCGGGCCGAGCGGCAGGGGGGTGGGTGCAGATCCGTGCTGCCGACCACCAACCATGTTTTAAATAGCTCTGCACGACCCGCCGCAACGGCCTGGAAGGCGGGACTTACGGTGGGGGAGACCGCAAGGTTCGGGCCATCTCGAACTCGGTCACAGGTACACCCGCCTCAAGCGGGCCAATATCCCCGAACTTGACGACCAGGGTCTCAACCGTCGATCTCAAAAACGTCGACCACAATGCCGACCTCATCGGCCATTAGGCCCAGCGTGTCGCGGTACGATGCATCGGCACGAAAACGGGGGTCACCTCACCGTTTGCTCAAATTGCACGCTAGCGCGATCAGGTGTTCCGTTTGCTGGATCGGCGCTTCGGCGGGGCCGCGTCGGAAACGCCGGCGAGCCAGTCAACGGCGCCCGGGGTGTCCTTCCACGCCTGGCCGAACTCACGAACGTAGTCGGTCGCCTCATCCGGGCCGCCCATCGTGACGTAGCCGTCCTGGGTGGGCGCTGGCGGCCTCATGCCGGCGAGGATCGCGGGCACGTGCTCGTTCG
>CAXTUR010000201.1:0-5257 GCA_964247455.1 uncultured Acidobacteriaceae bacterium
CCCAGTCCCAGAACCCGAACATGTTCTCCGTATCGATCCCGAACTTGCCGACCTCCTTCGCATTGGTCGAGATCGCCACGAAGTGCTTGGCGACTGCCGCATCATCGCCAAGCGCCGCCAGCAGCCACTCCCGCGCCGACAGCGCGTTCGTCATCGTCTCCTGCGTCGTAAACGTCTTTGACGCCACCAGGAACAGCGTCTCCTCCGGCTGAAGGTCGATCACCGCCTCGGCGAAGTCCGTCCCGTCCACATTCGACACAAACCGGAAGGTCAGGTCGCGCTGCGAGTAGAAGCGTAGCGCCTCATACGCCATGACTGGCCCTAGATCTGACCCGCCGATCCCTATGTTCACCACGTTCTTGATCCGCTTCCCCGTGTGCCCCTTCCACTCGCCCGCGCGCACCTTGTCCGCGAAGCCGCTCATCTTGTCCAGCACCGCATGGACGGCCGGCACCACATCCTCGCCGTCCACTACGATCTTCTCCGTCGCCGGAGCCCGCAGCGCCACATGGAGCACCGCCCGCCCCTCGGTGACATTGATCTTCTCGCCGGTGAACATGGCCTCGGTCTTCTCGCGCAGCCCGGACTCCTCCGCCAGCTTCATAAGCAAGCTCAGCGTCTCGTCCGTCACCCTGTTCTTCGAGTAGTCCAGAAACAGCCCCACCGCCACCGCTGTATATCGCGTGCCGCGCCCCGGGTCCGCCGCAAACATCTCCCGCAAGGTCGTTTTGCCGACCTGCTCGTGATGCGCCTTCAAACCTTGCCACGCCGCCCGCTCCGTCAACCCCTTCACCTCTGCCGCCATACGCGAACTCTCCTGTAGTCCTTACGCTCCAACACGCCTTCCAGTGTAGCCGCTCCCCGCGCCGATTCACCGCTCGTAACATTCGATCGCCCAAGAGAGCGCGTTGTGGATCGCGTATGGGATCAACATGCTCCGCATCCGTTCTTGCGGCGGAGCTTCAGTGCGCTTATCGTTGTCTATGTCCGGCTATCGCACAGGGTGCTTCAGGCCCATCCGCCGTATCCGGCATAAGGACGCCATGAGCCTCGCCCGCCGCAGTGCCGCCGTTCCCGCCATCCCTTCGCCAGATCCAGTCCCGACCCCCGCTTCGACCCTCGACATCTACGCTGGCGATCCCAACTTCATGACCTCGCTCGCCCGCGGCCTGATCGTCATCCAGGCGTTCACCCAGCAAGACCCGCAGATGACCATCTCGCAGCTCGCCGTCAAGACTGGCCTTTCGCGCGCCGCCGTCCGCCGCTGCCTCTACACGCTTACCAAGCTGGGCTTTGCGGGCGCGGAGGACGGCTCCCGGTTTGGCCTGCGCCCGCGAATGCTCGAGCTCTCGCACTCCTACACCGCGTCGAGCACGCTTTCTACCGCCGCTCAGCCCATCCTGGAAAAGATGTCCGCCTCCCTGCGCGAAAGCTTCTCCGTTGCGACCCTCGACGGCGACGACATCGTCTATGTCGCCCGCACGACCGTCGACCGCGTCATGGTCGCCGTGGACCTCCACATCGGCAGCCGCCTGCCCGCCTACTGCACGTCCATGGGGCGGGTTCTGCTCGCGTTTCTCCCGCCGGATCAGCTCGAACAGTATCTCGCCAAGGTCGAGCTGGTTCCTCGGACGACCCGGACCATTGTCGCGGTAGACCGGCTCCGCCTCGCCCTGCGCAACGTCCGCCGCACCGGCTACGCCCTCGTCGATCAGGAGCTCGAGGTGGGCCTCCGCTCGCTCGCCGTGCCCGTCTTTACTCCATCCGGCAAGGTCGTCGCCACCGTCAACCTGAGCGGCCACGCTCCACGCATGCCGGTCTACGAGATGCAGACACGCTTCCTCCCGCACCTCCGCACCGCCGCCAACGAGCTCGGAGCATTTCTCCGTTGATCAAGGGCCGCTTTAGCCGGAAGCGCCTTCGCTTTCAAATCCCGCCAGCGGAATCAGAAGGGGCGTAGGCGGTATTTGCGCCACTGCCGGCGGTCCGCTCCGTAAAATCCAGTACACCGCCGCCGCCACTCCTGTCCCGATCCACACCGCGCCGCCGCGCCATTCCCCAAACGACGGAGCGACTACAAGGAACGCCATGGTGGCCCATCCCGTCGCCAGCGCACCGAACGCTCTCCAGTTCCATCCGCCGGTGTACTCGTACAGCCCTTCGCGCTGGTAGAGATCGTCGACATTCAACCATCGCCGCCGCAGACCGAAGTACTCCACCATCAGGATCGCGGCCACCGGTGCCAACAGACCGGAACACCCGATCAGCCATTCCATGTAACGCTCGGGACCAGCTGTCCATCTCCACGGCATCGTGAGGAGGGCCGCCAAGCAGACCAGCCATCGTCCCGCGCCAGGAGAGATTTGCCCAGGGACGATAGCTGCGATCTCCCCGGCCAAGCAGCTAAACACCGATCTGGCGGAGAGGAGCGTGACCGCAACCAGTGTGAGCAGACAGCCGATCGTAAGTGAGAATCGGGTGACACCGTCGCACAGCAACAAAGGGCCCCAGGAGGGCTCTACCCCGCCCAACATGCGGCTCGTGACGGCGATTACACCGGAGAACAGCACGGATGCCGGAGCGATGATGTCAACGCTCCAAAGGTGTACGTGGTGTGAACGGACGCGTCTGCTGCTATCGGCCGCGCCCATTGCAAACGGCAGCCACAATCCCAAGATCGCCGTAATGCCGAGCAGCATCCCGTGCCCTGCAGGCAACGCCGGCCAGACTGGAAGCTCTGGGTCGACATGAAGAATCTTCCAGCCTCGTGCCAGCAACTCCAAAGGCATGGCCACCACCAGAAGCAGCAATAAGCCAGCGGCCCACAAAGCACCGGCGACACGATGCCCCTGCCCTCTCCAAGGCGTGCCAACACCCAAAATGACCAGGGCAAAACACACGCCAGGACCCCACGCATACATCGGCAGACCGAGGAGTGTCAGCGCATCCCACAGGGCCTCAGCGCCTATCCAGCAGCCGATCCCCACCCACGCGCAGCACACCAGCAGCCGCAGCGTCACCGGCACCCTCGCGCCTACTACACCGAAGGCCGTCCGCGCCAATACAGCGAACGGAATGCCGTACCGCACCCCGGCATGTCCGCACCCGACAGCCAGAGCCGTCACTATCAGGCTTCCGACCAGCGTCGACCCAAGCACAGCAGCCACGCTCACCCCAAGCGCAGACAGACTGTTGGCGTAGAGATACCCCGGCAGACTGACCGCCATCGCCGCCAGCACCAGCGTAAGGTTGGCGGCCTTCCAGGTACGCTCCTCCGGCTCGACCGGCGCGAGGTCTCCACTCCACAAACTGTTCGCCACTCCCTCTACCTGGAACAGCTTGCTCGTCACGCGTGCCTATCCTCGCCACCTTCTAGCCTACAGCGTCTCCCGGTCTTTGTTCGACCGATAGAACGCGCTCAAGGTTGCTGAGGGCACTAGCAGCCGCGTCTCCCTCTACCCCGGATACCAGCCTAGCCCAACGGCCTAGGTGGCCCCCCCAACAAAAATCCAAGGGCTGAAGGCCCGACACACAAACCCCGGCATTCCACCCATCCGTTCCGCCACGCTGCGGCGATAGCTTGATGAGCGGGAGCGCTCTACCTTCCCCTTGACAGGCTTGTTATACTAAATCTATAGACACAAGAAATAAGCAACTCGACGATAGATCTTCTTGCACGAGCTATCTCTTTTTGTTTTGAAGATTTTAGCCCTAAACCTTTTAGATGGACGATCTTGCGGACACCTGTCCGGCAAGCCCTGTCGAATGAACAGTTTACAGGTACAGTACCCCCTGGGGGTGGGTGCCCGAAGCAGCGGGAACGCGTTTTAGAAGAAACGAAGCAAGATCGCACTTGATACGGCTGTCTTGCTTTTCTGTTTGTCGTTCCCGCAGGAATCCGAGTTTCAGCCTCCAGACTTTGATCGCTCATCCAACTGTGTTTGCCGCACCTTGCCATCCACAAGCTCATACGATCCGGTCCGCAAAGGTCCGGCGGGCAGGTAGGTGTTCACGATGACCCCGCAAGACGCGGCTCTCGAGCGGGCGAGCGTGAGTTCGCGCGCCGGTGTCCCCTCCAAGAAGAAACGCTTCCCTCTGCCCAACAAGACTGGATAGACGAGCAGCAAGACCTCATCCGCCAGCCCGTGTTCGAGCAGCACCGAGGCTAGCGTCGAGCTGCCCCAGACGATCAGGTCCGGCCCGTCCTGCGCCTTGACGCGGCGAATGCCCTCGACTATATCAGCCCCAAGGACCTCGGCAGGCCCCCATCCCAGGCTCTCCGGTCTGTGCGTCGCGACATACTTTGTTGCCGAGTTAAAGCTGTCCCCCATCGGGCTGTCCTTGACCCCCGGCCAGAAGCCCGCCCAAATATCGTAGGTGCGCCGGCCCAGCAGCAGGTCGAAACGCTCTCCATGCGCCGCCAGCATCGCCTCTCCGGCCGCGTCATCGTCATACGGCGCGGCCCATCCGCCGTAAGGATAATCGCCGTCTTCCTCCGGCCCGCCGGGAGCCTGGATTATCCCGTCCAGCGAAATATGTTCAATGATCTTGATCTTTCTCATATTGACTTCCTTGCGTTAAGTCTTAGTTCTTCTGTATCGAGAGTACGGGCCGTCCCGCATCAACAGATGTTAGCTGGTTGCCTCATATAACTCCCTCAAGCCAAACCTCTGCCGTCGCCACAAACACTCCCTGTACAGTATTCCTAACGGCGGCACACGCGCGCCAGAGAGGCATGTGATGGACGCGAAGATCGGTGCGAAGCTCGCGCAATTGGCTAATGCGCGCAAGCAGGCCGTGGCGCATCAGCTCTCTCCGGAGGAGATCGTCGCCGCACAAGCCGCGCACAACCTGGCAGCATTCCACCTTATGCTTCTTCCGCATGTTGAAGAGTTCAACAGTTGCGCCGAGCCGGGCCTGCATCTCACGCTCGACCTCCAGACCGCGTCGATCGCCATCCAGCAAAACGGCTTAACGCTGCTCGTCTGCGAGGTCACCCACAAAGCCGTGGTCCTCAAACGAATCTCCGGCGTCTGCACCTCGGACGATTACTTCACCCTAGGCACCGAGCCAGACGGCACCCTTACCTTCCGCAACTACTCGGCCGAGGTCAGGCGTCCGCTCGACGGCGGCCAGTTCGCGGAGATCGTCTTGATGGAAGCTCTCGGCTTAAACGAGGAACCCCCGGCATGAACACCGCCCTCCATACCGAACTCTGGACCTCCTGGGCCTCCCAAATCCGCTCCTACGCCGCCGC
>CAXTUR010000202.1:0-5227 GCA_964247455.1 uncultured Acidobacteriaceae bacterium
CTGTTCGACGACGCCGGGGTGAATGCCGACCGGGTGCTGGGGCCGGGGCCGGAGAGGGCACCGGGCCTGGCCCTCCGCCGCCGCAAGCGCACGGCTCGTTGACGGCGGGTTTGGCTCCGCTTACGGCGAGCGTATCGGCATGGACGGAGGGAGCGAGGGCGGCGAGCGTAAGAACAAAGAGGAAGAGCGTGATGAGTTTCATGGCGGTATCCTTTTCGTGGGTGAGGTGTGTTGAGGTTGTAGAAACGGGGTTAGCGGCGAGCGAAGCGGCGGCGGACGATTCCCGCCATACCGAGCAGGCCGGTGCTGAGGAGCAGAAGGCTGGAGGGTTCGGGAGTAGCCGCGGGGGTAACGTCGGCCTGGAACGTTACGTTATTGCCACCAGTGATGATGAGGTCGCCATAGCTGGTGGTCGCTTCGGAGATCGCGCCAGTGCTGACGAAGGTTCCGGCGACGGGGCCCATGCCGGATGTGAGATCGTAGCCGCCGATGGCGTCGCTGTAGTCGCCGACGGCAAAGCCGCTCTTCAAGTCGTAGAAGGCGGCGGTGTTGTATTCGGATTCGACGCCGATGTTTGAGTTGGTGAAGGTGGTGGCGATGTTGATGCTGTAGGCGTAGAGAGAGAAGATGACTGTGTTGCCTGGCGCTGGCCGCCCGGCATTGAAGTAGAACCCCGGAGCGATCGAAGTCACGCTGTTGGTGTCGCTCGTTAGCGTAAAAGCGCCTATACCGTTGGTGAACAATTCGCCGTCGATCGAGCCGGAGAAGAGGCCCTTGAGGGTATAAGTGACGGGGTCGGCGTGAGCGGCCAGGCTGGCGATGGCCAGCATACAGGCGACGGCTACGGGGCGAAGACGCATGGGAACTCCTTGGTTGGTGTTGAATGCAGCTTCAACCTACAAGGAGGCACGCGCTATGTCCTATCGATTCGCGGTAATTTTGTTCTTATTTCCCTATAGCGTCTCAAGTCCCTTGTTTCTAATAACTTATGCGCACTGGAGTGTTTGTGTAAGAATGGAACCATCAATATAGTGTCGGGGCCGTTGTGAAGGTATTCCATTTCCGTCCGTATACGCTGCACCTGGGCCGATACGAGCTTAGCCGTGGAACGATCATGCTTCCCCTTCCGCGGATCGCCATGGAGATTTTCATCCTGCTGGTGGAGCGGCGCGGCGATCTGGTGACCCGGCAGGAGATTGCGGCGCGCGTTTGGCCGGGCTCCCATCCGGAAGATGTGTTCCAAAGCATCAACACGGCTATCAACCGCATCCGGTCGACGCTGCGTGACGACGCTGCCAATCCGAAGTACGTCCAGACGGTGATCGGCAAGGGCTACCGCTTTATGGCGGCGGTGGAGGAGATGGACCTGGTGGAGGAGGTGTCTCCTTCCCCCTCGGTGTCACGGACGGACTTGGTGGCGGTCGAAGCGGATTACGCTGGTGCGGTGGGCTCCGGGAATAGTCTCTCTACCCAGCCTGCAATGGGAGCACGTGCGATTGCCGCTCCTTCCTTTCAAATCGATACAGTTATTTCCCCGGTGGGTCTCACGGCAGAGGTCGAGCCTTCGATCCAAAAACCAGCTTTGGCAAGACGTTGGCGATTGGCCGCGGTGCTTGCGCTGGTTGTGACGGCCGTGGCAGCCTTCGCGTTGTGGCGTCGCCTTGCGGATGTTTCTTCGCAACACCGGGGAGCGTTCAAACTTTCCCAGATCACGGACAACGGCCCGGATGAGCCAATCACCGCAATGGCGATCTCTCCGGACGGCAAATCTTTAGCGTATGCCGACACGCGCGGTGTTCATCTTCGGCTGCTCCGTGGCACGGCACTGCCGCTGCGGACCCCGGGACTGGTGGACGTGCGCCGCATTGAGTGGTTTCCCGACGGACGGCGTATTGTGGTCAGCGCGACGGCTTCGTCTACCCACACGCCGCAAATCTGGTCAGTCTCTCTCGGTGACGAAGCGCCGCGCTTGATCCGTGACGGCGCGGAGTTGGGTGTTCCCTCGCCAGACGGATCGCAGGTGGCGTTTACGGTCACGGACGACACGGCGGCGACCACCTTCTGGACAAGTGACGCTGTTGGAGGCAACGAGACGAAAATCGACACGGGCGAGCATGGAGATTCGTATTCCATGCTGCTCTGGAGCGCCGACGCGCGAAAGTTAATTCTAGAGGAGATCGGTTCACCCTCCTCGTCGACCAATCCCAAGACGTCTGTAGGAGCCGAAGAAAGTGGGTCGGCCCATCGTTTGATCGTGATCGACATCCAGAGCCACATCGAAACGTCCGCCGTGGATGGAATTGCGTTCAGCGCGGCTTGCCTCTCGGGCAGCAGCGGCGTCCTGTTCGCTGGCAGTGTGAATGGATCGCGTTATAAAGGTTTGTGGCGAGTAGACCTCGATCCGGAGACAGGCGCGCCGCTGGCGGCTCCCGTTCAGGTGCAGCTTGTCGAGAATGTCCTAGCCTTGAGCCGCTCGGCGGACGATCAAGCGGTCGCCTTGATCCGCAAGACGCAGCCCGACGTGTATATGGCCACGCTCTCCCAGCCGGGGCCGACCTTGACGAACGTAAAGCGGATCACCTCCAATCCCGTGCAAGACTATCCTCAGGCCTGGACGTCAGATAGCAGATCCGTGCTGTTCGAGGCGAATGACAGCGTTCAGGGCGGCTCTGCGTTTCACATCTACCGGCAGGCAATCGACGGGCCACCTGAGGCGCTTGTCTCCAACGCTTCAGTCCAGGTGTTACCCCAGCAGAGTCCGGATGGGAGATGGATTCTGTTCGCAAGCAAACAGAAGTGGTTGTCGGGAGAACCGTATACCCTTTACCGGGTGGCGGAGGCGGGCGGTACGCCGATGAGGATCGACCTCGGGGGGCCGCTGGACGAATACCGCTGCCCACTTTCGGGCAAAAGCTGCATTCTGCGCGAGACGGAAGGGCATAGGGCTTTCCACTACTATGCGCTCGATCCGGTTGCGGGCAAGGGCCGTCTGCTGTGCAGCACCCCGTGGACGGAAGGCCTGCTGTGGAACTGGAACGTCTCGCCCGACGGCAAGGAGATCGCGCTTCCGGTGATCGATCCGCTGAGGCCGCGCATTCGGCTCGTGCCCTGCGATGGAGGTGATACGGCAAGCGCAACGCGCGAGATGCCGGTGAAGATCGCGCAGGCGTTGATGGAGGTGACCTGGGCGGCGGACGGGCAGGGATGGTTCGTGTCAGCGGCGGCTACGCCCCAAGGGGCTGATCTCTTCTATGTTCACCTGGACGGAAGCGCGACGTTCCTGCGGCATGACAATCCGTTATGGGGCGTTCCGTCACCCGACGGGCGAAAGCTGGCGTTTGTGGGCGAGACGGTGGACAGCAATGTGTGGCTTCTACAATGACGCGGTCCGCAGAAGTGCGGTTACTTCTTATCGAGAAAGAGCGTGAGGTCGATGGAGTGGGCCATGGTCTCGTAGCCGGTGTCGCTAAGGTGGAGGTGGTCGCCGGAGTCGTTGGCGGTTAAGAGGACGGCGGGGTTGGCGGGGTTGCGGACGGCTTTGTCGAAGTCGAGGACGGCGTCGAGGTCGTGGGTGGTGTGATGAGTCTACCGGAGCTTGCGAGGGCATTTGGGTGCGAAGCCGGGGGCCGGTGGTTAAGGCGCGGGTTTGCAAGTTTGGTACACTTTGATAAGTGTCTAGCGATTGGAACAAGAAGGAAAGCACATGCACAGACCAGCGTTCAGCACTGCTTGGGCAGCGTTTATGTCGATCAATGTTTCCGTAGCCATGGTGGGTAAGAAGATAGGAGGAAGAGTGCAGCAGAATATCGACTCCAATATATTTCAGAATGCATGTCCCATCCGCATGAGTTATGTTCTGAATAAATCGGGCTTTCCCATTCGGCAAGGTAAGGGTTATGAAGTGGTCAGCGGCGCAGACAAGAGCCTTTACCTATTCCGCGTGAATGAGATGATGACTTATCTGGAAACAAGTTTCGGCAAGGCTGACAAGGTGATGGCATCGCCGAACCAGAGCAATTTTGCGGGTATGAAGGGGATTGTCGTCGTCAAGGGAAGCGGATGGTCGAATGCGAGGGGGCATATCACTTTGTGGGATGGTAGTCGCTGCTCGGACATGTGCCACATGATGCACGATCCCGACAACGGTCCTTTTGTGCCTGATACGGCCGCTCTTTGGACTCTCGCATGAGGACGATCTTCGTCGCTTGGCTATGCTTAACATCGGTTCTAGCAAGCCAATCTATTCCCGCACCTGTGAAGTCGCCGAGCGCGTATTCGCAAATTGTGCTCTTACAGAATTGGGCTCTTAGCCGTTGCTTGGCGCAAGTTTATACTGATAGTACCGAGAAAGACGACGCCAGTGCTAGCGCGAGTGCTTATCTTGAATATGGGACGGCACCTATAGGGGCCTATGACGGGTTAACTATCCTTATCAATAAGTATGCGACGCGGACCTCCCAAGGCTCGGTAAAATCCGGGTTTAATACGATGAAGTGCATCGATCTTTTCCAGAGCAAAGAACTGGCTCAACTTACGAAGAAAATTGCGGCGGCAAGTTCGCGGCGGGCTAAATCAGCCACGCACTGATTCGGCTATCTCCTGTCGATGAAGAGCGTGAGGTCGATGGAGTTGGCCATGGTCTTGTAGCCCTGGTCGCCGGGGTGGAGGTGGTCGCCGGAGTCGTTGGGGGGTAAAAAGACGGTAGGGTTGGCGGGGTCGCGGACGGCTTTGTCGAAGTCGAGGACGGCGTCTAAATCGTGGGTGGAGCGTATCCAGTCGTTGACGGTTTGACGCATCCCTTCGCCGGCGGCGGTTTGGTAGCCCGCGCCGACGAAGGGGGTTAGGGTGGCGCCGATTACCTTGAGACCCTTGGCGCGGGCGCGGGCGGCGAGTTGCGCGAGGCCGGCGATGAGGTCTTGCGCGGTGACGGGGTCATGGGCTCCTTCGGCTTTGGTGGCCTGGCCGATGTCGTTGATGCTCTCCATGAGGACCACGTACTTGACGCCAGCTTGGGCGAGCACGTCGCGGTCGAAGCGGGTGATGGCGCTGGGGCCGGTGCCGTCGTGGAGGACGCGGTTGCCGCCGATGCCTTCGTTGAGGACGCCGAAGCTAGCGGTGCGCTTGTTGCTGTGGAGACGCTGGGCGAGGAGGTCGGGCCAGCGCGCGTTGGCGTCGAGGGTGCTCTTTGCGCCGTCGGTAATGCTGTCGCCGAAGGTGACGATGGAGG
>CAXTUR010000203.1:0-5213 GCA_964247455.1 uncultured Acidobacteriaceae bacterium
CACCCCGGAGACCCTGGTCACCCTCTCGCAGCGTAATGACCCGGCCCCGCTCACCCTCGAAGCCGCCCGCGGCCTCTACCTCTACCACGACTTTCCTTCCTTCCTCCTCTCCTTCAAGGCCGTCACCGAGCGCCTCCACACCCCTGCCGACTACGAGCTGATTACCTACGAGATGGTCCGCGCCCTTGCCGCGCAGGGCGTCGTCCACGCCGAGGTTTACATCTCCTGGGGCATCCTCTACCGCTTCGCGCGCCTCGACGTGGATGATGTCACCGACGCGATCGAACTGGGCCGCACCCGCGCCGAGGCCGACTTTGGCACCTCCGTCCTTTGGATCATCGACGCCGTTCGCCACTTCGGCGTCGACGAGGCCGCACGCGTCTTCCGCAAAGCGGCCGCCATGCGCATCCTCTACCCCAGCATCGTTGGGATCGGCATTGGTGGCGACGAGGCGCGAGGCCCCGCCGCCCAGTTCCGCGAGCTCTATGCCGAGGCCCGCGACGCCGGTCTGCGCCTTACCGCCCATGCCGGAGAGTCGGGCGGCTCCGTCGAGGGTCCCGCCAGCATCTGGGCCGCTCTGAACATAGGCGCGGAACGCATCGGCCACGCCCTGGCCGCCCAGCACGACCCCGAACTCCTCGAAGAGCTGGCCCGCCGACAAATCCCGCTGGAGCTAAATATCACCAGCAACCTGCGCACCGCCTGCTGCCCAGCGCTCGACGCCCACCCTGTGCGCCGCTACTTCGATATGGGCCTCATGGTCACCCTCAACTCCGACGACCCACCCATGTTCGGCGCAACCCTGCTAGACGAGTACATCATCGCCCACCGTACCTTCAATTTCTCGCTCGACCAGATGCGCGAACTCGCCGCCAACTCTGTCGAAGCCAGTTTTTTGCCCCCCACCCGCAAATTAGCGCTGCTCCGGAAAAGT
Source organism: uncultured Acidobacteriaceae bacterium (assembly GCA_964247455.1). GTDB lineage: Bacteria > Acidobacteriota > Terriglobia > Terriglobales > Acidobacteriaceae > Edaphobacter. The sequence continues at coordinate 935 of CAXTUR010000203.1, forward strand.
GAGCTGTACGGGCTGTAAATTATCGCGGAGCCGGCACCATCACCGCGTTCGGATCGATCTTCGGAATCCCGAAGTGCCCGCTCAGGTGTAGCAGGTCCAGGGGCCGGAGATCGCCCGTCACCGAGATCACATTCATATCCCGCGACGCGCGGATCAGCACCACAAGGTCGTCGATGTCGCCGCCGTTAAAGTGCAGCCAGAGATCGGTCGCCGCCGACCGGGGCTGCGCCGTGCTGGCGGGCGTCTGGTTGCCATTCACCATGTGCTTCCATCCTGCCGCGTGGAAGGTGTCCACGATCGACGCCATCACCTCCGGCGTGTAGAACGCCGGCTGCGGGTAGTGGTATGAGTCGACCGAAATCCCGGTCAGCGCCGCCGCTGCTCGCCTCGCATCCATGCCGTTCGACTCCAACAGGTTTTGCGCGATCTGCATCAGCGATTTGTCAAAGCTGAACGATGTGTGCGTGCCGGGTTGGTCGGCCAGCGTACCAAGCGACTGCGCAACTCCAGGAGGCTGCTGCGCGCGAGCGGGCAAGGACAAGCTGGCAACAAGGGCGGCGCGAACGAACGAACGAAGGCTCATGGGAGATTCCCTTACCTCTTTTAGACACAAATTTTTCGTCAGGGTTTCACCCGACGCGCCACATATTCGACGACCGCAGTCGTTTCGCGGCGAACTGAAAGTCCTAACGCGGAGCCGGCGCGAAGTACCCTTTATGCGTGCGCACATGATACCGGGGGTCCGTCGCCTGCAGATAGATCGTCCGGAACGACCCATCGTTCTTGAAGTCGGCCGGCCGGTATTCGAGCGAATACTGACTGCGCAGCTCCTCCTCGATGTTGTGGAAGCCCGTCGCCACATCCTCAATCCGCGTCGGATAGAAAGCCTGCCCGCCTGTCGCCTCGGCAATTTGACGAAGCACCTCGTCGCCCTTGTCTTTGCTCGGGCTCACGTTGGTTGAAATGGCGTACACAATCGTCTCGGCCCGCTGACACTCCTTGATGGCATCGCTTTCGAGCGCGCGGCTGTAGTTGTCGTCCCCGTCCGAGACTAAAATCAACGCCTTCCGCACCGAACCCGCCTCACGCAGCGTCAGCATCTGGTCGCGGCACGTCCTGTACAGTGCGTCATACATCGCCGTGCCGCCGCCGGGCCGCAGCTTGTGGACACCCTGGTTTAGCAGATCGACGTTATTCGTATACGCTTGCGACACATCCGTCTGGATATCGAAACCTTCGATAAACGCCCGGTCGTCGCGGTGCAGCACCTGGAGGAAGAACTCGACAGCCGAGTCCTGCTCGAACTGGAACCGCTGCCGGATTGAGCTGCTCGTGTCGAGCATGATCCCCACGCGCAAGGGAAGGTTCGTCTGCTGCGTAAACCGGATCACGGCGGCGGGAGGCTTGCCATCGTCCAGCAGACCGAAGTTCTGCCGCTGAAGCCCCGTGATGAAGCGCCCCTTCTTGTCTGTCACGGTGAAGATCAGATTAACTTCGTTCGCCTGCACCTTGATGGTGGGCACAGGCACATCGCTCGACGGAGCTTCGGTTGAGGGGGAAGGCTGCTGCGGAGCAGGTGTCGCGCCTTGAGGTGCTGCCGTAGTAGGCGAAGTCGCTGGAGTCGTGGGACCGGGCGTTTGAGCGCAGAGAGGAAGCGATGCGAAGAGTGGTGCGGCGAGTGAAACAATGAGCTTGCGGAACAGAGCGGTCACCCGACGATTCTACGCAACCGTGCCTACACCTGTCCGCAACGCCAGCAGAAACGCCTCAAGCTCGTCCGGCAGCCGAGCCTCCAGCGCCAACTCCTTGCCTGTCTGCGGATGAGTAAACGCCAGCCGCGCCGCGTGGAGGAAGTTGCGGTCAAGTGCCAGCCCGCCCTCGGCTGGACCGATGTGTCGAGGCGCGCCGTACAACGTATCCCCGACCACAGGGTGCCCCATCGATTGCAGATGCACCCGTATCTGGTGCGTCCGCCCAGTCTCAATCCGCACCTCGACGAAGCTGAACGGCCCGAATGGCGTAACCAGCCGCTCCCGCACACGAATGTGCGAGACCGCCGACCGTCCGTCCGCCCGCCGTGTCGTCATTCGCGTCCGCCGGTTTACATCGCGCGCAATGGGCAGCGTGACGGTCGTGTCGTCCTTGGCAATATGTCCATGCGCCAGCGCCAGATACGTCTTGTGCACCTTGCGTTCGGAGAACATCGCCCCCAACTTGCGGTGGGTGCTGTCGTCCTTCGCCACGACGATGGCGCCGCTGGTCTGCTTATCTAAGCGATGGACGATCCCCGGCCGCAGCTCGCCCGCCATCTCCGACAGCTTGGCCAGATGGAAGAGCAGCGCATTGACCAGCGTGCCCCGATTGCGTTCATCTTCCGTCGCGCCCGCCCCGGCGTGGACCATCATGCCCGCGGGCTTATTCACCACGGCGAGGTACTGGTCCTCGTAAAGGATCTCCAACGGAATGTCCTCGGGCACAGCGTGGAGCGGTTCGGGGTGCGGCTCGCCTTCGATCTCGAGCGCCTCACCACCCTTCAGCTTCTGCTTGCCTTTGCATGGCGCGCCGTCGACCCGCACCTGTCCGGCGTCGATCAGCAGCTGCACCCGCGCGCGGCTGATGTCCGGAATGGCCTGCGCTAAATACTGATCCAAACGCAGCCCCGCCGCCGTTGCATCGGCAGTAAAGCTGCGTACGCCGTCCTCGAAGCGCGAGTCATCTTCGTCCTCAAGATCGAGGATCGGCACGGATGCGAACTCTGCGGGCTCCACCCCGCGAGTGGCCCGGTACTCCGCCCGAACGGAGCGGTGGCGCTGGCCTTTGGGCAGCATATTCTTAGACGGCATCGGCTCTTCCCGTCTCGGTGCCAGGCGCGGCGATGACCAGCGCCACACCCGCCACGATCATCGCCAACCCTAGCCATTGCACAGAGTCGAGGATACCAGCCCCATCGATGTCCGAAGGCAGCCGCAAACAATCAAGCGCGAAGACCGCCCCGCCTGCCGTCACTAACCCGTAGGCGCAGACTCGGCCCGCAAGCCGCTCCGCACGCAGCATGCGCAGCAAACCAAAGCATAGCAAAACAGCCGCAAGCGTCACCAAAAGCTCTACCGGCCACACACCGAAGCGGCTGGGCATTCCCTCGCGGGTCCCCTCCGCCCACCTTCCGAGGCTAAGGAAGAGCCACAGCAACGCCGCGCAAGGAGCCATCGCGTCCAGGAAACGCAGCAATGGCAGCTTCTTCCAACGTAGATAAGCCGCTGCAAACACGGCTGTTAGCAGTAGCCCAGTGTCGTTCGCCGCAGGCAATGCAAGGACCAGCAACGGCTGTTGAAGAAAGAACCGGAAGCTTCCGGCAACCAGTAGAGCGCGGGAGACCACCAACGCCGCTATGGCGATTGCCAATACCGCATCCCATGTTTTATCCGGATCAAGTCGCACTCGCCGCGCCGTCACCTGCGACAGCGCCAACGCGCCTATCAGACCAAAAGCGGCGCAGATGCTATGAACCGGCAGGTAAAGGTGTCCAAGATGCAGGAAAGAAAGATGCACTATGTATGCGACCGCGCACAAGAAAAAGACAAAACCGACCCACGGGGCCGTGCAGCGAGGCGCTGGTGAACCCGTCTATAGACGGCGGGACCCGGCCGTGGCTCTTTAGGCTTTCCGGACTGGCGGACATAGCACACCGAGCCATGTATACGAGCTAGGTCCCTGTTCAATGAATATTGGTTCAACCAGCGTTGTTCCCCACACCTGCTTTGCAGGCCGGTTTCTAGGTTGGATGCTACTGCGAACCCGGCAGAACCGCAAGTCAAGCCCGGTCACGTTTTAATTGGTTGCGGTCTGAATCGGCACCGGGTTCGCCGCCTTCGCCTTCGCAACGAGCTTCTTCAGCTTGCCTTCCACGTCAGAACCCGAGCCCATCATCTCCGCCGTCAGCACCCCGTCCGCGTCGATGGTGAAGTAGTGCGGGATCGAGTTGATGTCGAAGAGCGAGCTCAGGTTATGGTCCGCGTCGCGGTATTGCATCCAGTTCATCCCGTTCTTCGCAATGAATTCCTTCCATTTGATCTCATCGGCGTCCCAGCTTACGCTAATGATGACCAGCGGCTGACCGGCGAACTCCTGGGCGATCTTCTTCATGTGCGGCAGTTCGGCGTTGCAAGGACCGCACCAGGTCGCCCAAAAATCGATGAGAACCACGCGCCCGCCCATCTCATCTAGATTGAACTTCGTCCCATCGAGCGCCGTCACCACGAAGGCCGGAGCCATCTTCGCC
>CAXTUR010000204.1:0-2521 GCA_964247455.1 uncultured Acidobacteriaceae bacterium
CCAGCTTCCCCGTTCCCGCCTCGACCCGCCGCACCCGATGATTCTGCGTGGCGGCGAGGAACAGGGCGCCCGCGGCATTGACCGCCAGGCCGGCCGGAGAGTCCAGCTCCGCCGCGATTGCCGGGCCGCCATCCCCCGCAAACCCCTGGACGCCGCTACCGGCCACCACTGTTACTGCACCCGCCATGTCGATCCGCCGCACCACATGGCGATCCGTATCTGAGAAGTAAAGATTGCCGCGCGCATCGAACGCCACATCCGCCGGAAGCAGCAAGGTTGAGGAGGCCGAGGCACTACTGGCGATCACTTGCGCGTTGCCCAGGGGGTCCATTGCGGCAAAGAACGCAGCAAAGAGGACGGCCCGGAGAAGACCGTAAATGCGGCGCGGTGGGTAGATGCAGCTCAGCGTGCCCATGCGTCCCTTCCTGTCTTGATGCGGCAACTTTGGCACAAAGGGGAACGCCGCCAGTGTACAGCCAGCGCGTCAACAGGACAACTGTATGCTGGGGGTGACCATCCACCTAAGGGTAGTCGTTACGGAGAACCGATCTTATGCCTCTACGCCTGTCGCGCGCCCAAACCTTCGCCGCCACCCTCTTTCTCGGCACCTCGCTCGCTGTTACAGGATGCAAGTCCGCCCCCACGCCGCAACCCGGCGTCCGCAACTCCGATGGGTCGATTACCAACGCCGACGGCTCCATCACCTACCCAGCCGGAAGTGCTCCCGCCTCGGCCGCGCCCGCCCCAACGCCGGCCGCGCACCTCAATCCCGACGGCTCGACTACCAACCCCGACGGCTCTGTGACCTACCCCGCCGGTTCCAACCGCGCCAACCGAGAAAACCGTCCCGCGCCGTATGCCGAACTACGTCGCGAGGAACGCGCCCACGACCAAGCACCTGCCCCCGCAGCCGCGCCGGTTGAGCGTGCTCCAGCACCCGTAGCCCGCATCATCCCCAGCGGTACCACTGTCCGCATTATCACTACGGAAACCCTGAGCGCTAGCCGCAACGAGCCTGGAGACACGTTCACCGGCACCCTCTCGCAACCTATCCGCGTGAACGGCGCAGAGTTCTTCAAACAGGGAACACCCGTCTCGGGCACCGTGGCAGCCTCTAAAAAGAAGGGCCGCTTCAAGGGCGCGGGCGATCTCGGCATCGAGCTCACATCCATCGGCGGCCTGCGCGTCAGTACCACGGAGTACGAAGCGGAAAGCAAGGGCCAGGGCAAGCGTACCGGAGCTTTAGTCGGCGGTGGTGGCGGCCTCGGTGCCCTGATCGGCGGCCTCGCCGGCGGCGGTAAGGGTGCCTTGATCGGTGGTCTTGCCGGAGCGGGCGCGGGTACGGCGGCCTCAGGCTATACCGGCAACCGCGACGTGGTCATCCCGTCAGAGTCCCCTGTCGCCTTCACCCTTACAGCGCCAATCACCCTCCACTAAGCGACGGCTAAGCTTATAGAGTAGGAAGATGCGGCTCACACCCATCTTCCTGCTCTCCGCCACCGATGCCGCGCACTTCCCCACAGAAGCTAAAACGCACAACGCGTCCGAGATTGCCTTTCTAGGACGCTCCAATGTTGGCAAATCCTCGCTCATCAACGCCCTTCTCGGCTCGAAGGAGGCCCACGTCTCTTCCACTCCGGGCCGTACCCGCGCTATTAACTTCTTCGCCCTCCACGAAGGGGCGGGCGAAAAGATGCGCCAGAAACCCAGCTTGATCTTCGCCGACCTCCCGGGCTACGGCTACGCCAAGATCTCCAAATCCATCTCCGTCGAGTGGCCGAAGTTCATCGAGCCTTATCTCGCGGACCGCCAAACCCTCGCTCTCTGCGTCTGCCTGGTCGACACCAACATCCCCCCGCAGCCCTCCGACACCCAGCTGATCCACTACCTCCAGCAGACGCAGCGTCCGTACCTAGTCGTCGGCACCAAAGCCGACCGCCTCTCCGGCAACACCCTCGCCAAGTCCCTCGCCGCCCTCAAGCGCGCCCACGAGATTGAAGAAGTCCTCCCGATTTCCGCGAAAACCGACGCCGGCACCAAAACCCTCTGGTCGCGCCTAACCCCACTTGCTGAAGATTAATAGCCTGCAGTCGTGACTCATTCCATGTTTTACTGGTTCCATCACACCTCGGAGACGAGATGCCAGCTGTAGCACAATGCACGTTCATCCTCAACGGCAAGCCCAATAGTGTTCTGACCTGTAACGGCCAGCCGTATCCGGCTTTCTCAGGCAGGGACGAGGGGTGAGACAATCCCGCACAAGCGAGTACGGTAAACGTAGGGCCGATACCTCCAGGGTTGTACTACATCGTGGACCGGCCGGTAGGCGGGAGTATTCCGCGCTTGTCGGCATTCTTTCATGATTTGATTAGCAACAGCGACCGTCAGCATTGGTTTGCTCTGTACGCCAAGGGAACGCTCAGCGCCTTCACCTTTGTAGAAGGAATTAGGCACGGCAACTTCAGACTTCACCCGGTAGGCAGGATGGCTGTAAGCGAAGGCTGCATCACGCTCTCAAACC
>CAXTUR010000204.1:2621-5209 GCA_964247455.1 uncultured Acidobacteriaceae bacterium
ATGCTTCTATGCTATCTGACCCTATGCTTCATCGTGAGCATTGGTGTCGTCTACAGCGCCAACAAGCTGATCGCTCGACGCCGAAGATCGTTTTTTACATAAGCTTTGTCTAGTCTGTGATTCCGTTCGTGCGGTCAGCGGGCAGCCTCGTCCTCCCCCAGCAGAGCCACTCGACGAAACAGCATTTCCCGATGAAAACAGGCGCGGAGCCGCACTCGTCCATTGCCGTTCCAGCCATACGGTGCCTCCGCCAGCAGCCGTTCATCGCTCGACTTCTTCGGCTGAACCGTGCCGACCGGGCACTTAGCGGCCTAGCTATGGCTGTCTAATACACAACTGAGGATGGATTGCGACAAGCAACTCTCCACAAGTCGCACGTGATGGCTCCTGAGATAGGACTCGAACCTACAACCCTTTGGTTAACAGCTCTGGAATCTTCGACGTCTCCTGCTACGATTCGTTGCTATAAGGCTCGATACGGATCGCATTGCGGGCTCTGACTGCGCAATGGGTTGGCAAAGAATGTGTCTCCGTAGCAATCACCGCTCGCTGAAGGAGGAAGTATCCTGGAAATTAAACACGTTAGGTCGTTCCTTGCTGTTGCGAAGGCACTCAACTTCAGTCGTGCGGCTCAAATATTGCATCTCTCACAGCCCGCCCTGAGCACGCAGATCAAGGGACTGGAGGCGCATCTCGGTGTGAGCCTCTTCACGCGCAACCGGCGAAGGGTTACTCTTACGCCAGCCGGTTCCGTCTTTCAGGTCGATGCCGATGCGCTCATGCAGCAGATTGCAGAGATGGAGTTACGTGTCCGGCGTACCTTTACGGGCGAGATCGGCAATCTGCGCATCGGTTTTGTCGCTTCTGCAACGCCCGGACTCGTTCCGGCAGTGGTCCTTGGTTTCAAGAAGCAGTATCCAGGAGTAAGCCTTGAACTCAAGAACGTTCCCACCGTGCAACAGGTGGAAGGCCTTCGAAGCGGCACGATCGATGCCGGGTTTGTGCGGCTACCGCTGCCGGAGGCAGACCTCAGCGTCTCGCTTGTTCACCGTGAGCCGTTTGCAATGGTCTTGTCGAAGATTCATCCACTCGCCAAGAAGAGGGATTGGGGCCTCGAAGATCTCGTGGCAGAGCCTTTCATCGTATATGGCGAACGCTGGGCACCCGCGTTTTACCAGCGGTGGACCAGTATCTGTCGCGCTGCCGGCTTTACGCCGAACGTAGTGCAGGAGACCGGCGAGATGGACACAGCCATTGCGCTTGTCGCGGCCGGACTAGGGGTCGCTATTCTGCCTGAAGGCGTTACGCGGCGCAATCGCCGCATGCTGGCTGTGAAGGTATTGACCCGGCACAAGATTCAGTCCGAAATTGGTGTTGCTGTGCTTGCCGACCGGCATATTCCTTTGGTGAAGCGCCTAATTGCGGTAGCAAAGCAAGTTGGCCAGCTCAACCCATAGTTGCTTACTCACAAAACGAATCACAGAGACTCAAACATACAGTAAGCGTTATCTTCCTATCCGCTTCTAATGAAGAGTGTAAGTATGTCCGCAGACGGCGGACTACAAGGAGACCACCATGATAGAGACACCGACAGAAGTAAAAACGTTCCACCCGGCTGAGAAGCTTGAGGGACCCCTCTCGCGTAGGCGCTTTATGGGTGCCGCCGCGCTTGCGAGCGCCGGGTTCGTGTCCGTGACCGCGATGGCGCAGACCCGGCAGGAGAAGCAGGCTGGTTTGCAGCAACAGAACAATACCGATCCAGGGCCGGAGAACAAGACCTTGCAAGCGGAGAATCCCAACTCCAACACGCCTCCTTTCACCGATCATGGCAATCCAGGGCCGATCTGGTTTTCCTTCGATCTGGTACCCAAGCGTATCCAGGCCGGTGGCTGGACCCATCAGGTAACGCAGCGCGAGCTGCCGTCCTCGAAGGAGATGGCCGGTGTTAATATGCGTTTGACAGCGGGTTCCTTCCGTGAGTTGCACTGGCATACAGCCGATGAATGGGCCATTATGCTGACGGGCAAAGCGCGGGTGTCGATTATGCAACCGGATGGTAAGATGGCCATCGACGATGTGGAAGCGGGAGATTTGTGGTACTTTCCGGCAGGTTATCCGCATTCGATTCAAGGTCTTGGAGACGACGGCTGTGAGTTTTTGCTCGTGTTCAACGAGGGCGCGTTTTCAGAGGACGACACCTTCCTGCTTTCGGAGTTTCTTGTCCATACCCCTCCCGAAATCGTGAAGAAGAATACCGGTTGGGACCGGAAGACCTTCGATCAGCTTCCGCCGACGGAGCTCTACATCTTTGAGGCACCCCTGCCAGGACCGCTTGAGGACGATCGACGCTTCCTAGGCAAGAATCTCGCGACTGAGACCAAATACACCTTTAAGATGGCGGCTATGACCCCGACCCAGAAGACGGATGGAGGCGAAACCCGCGTGGTCGATTCGAGCAACTTTCCTGTGGCGAAGGGGATTGCCGCAGCCATGATTACGATCAAGCCTGGTGGAATTCGGGAGATGCACTGGCACCCAACTGTGAGTGAGTGGCAATACTGGATGAAGGGTAAAGGCCGCATGACGGT
>CAXTUR010000205.1:0-5098 GCA_964247455.1 uncultured Acidobacteriaceae bacterium
GCGTAGATGGCGGAGATGTTATTGAGAATTCCGAGTGACATGGGGTGCTCCTGATGAGACAGGTTTGTAAGTCCCGCGTTCCCGCTCCGAGTCTCTGTGGCCGGTTGCCCGGTTCAGGTCGGCGGTAGGCTCCGCGTTCTTACACCTCATCGGCGTTGCAACTGATCGCATCAGCCATGTGTCCCGATTTTGGTCAAGCTGGATTTGCGCCTGCGGCATGACCAAACGTGACCGAGACAGACAGGATCGCCGGAGGGAGCGAGCTTACCGTCGGTATGTAAGATGGAGGAGCTTCCTTACCGAGCTGTGGAAAGAGCGGACAGGATCGGAGTGGCTTCCGGGTCGCTAGAACGACCCGGGGCCTGCTGCCGAGGTAAGGAAGTGATTGCCTGATGCGCCCAGAGAAGGATGTCTCTACATCCTGGTTCCGGCTGCTGATCACCATCGTGCTGGACTGGCGCCTGGTAATGGCAGTGGCGCTGTTGGTCATCGTGCTGCTGTTGAAGTAGCACGAACCTCCCGGGAGGTAACAGTCCTTCCGGGATTACTTCGTCTTCCATAATAAAGCATGAAGTTGGAGAAGAGTCAAGCGGTGGCGGAAATGGTCTCCTCTCCATAGACCGCGTGCTATCGAACTCTGCCTGCTGGTCGATAAACGGTGTAAGGAAGCGACCACCATGATTGTCCTGACGCGCCTGAATGGCCACGCGATCACCGTCAACTCGGATCTAATCAAATATGCGGAGTCTTCGCCCGACACCGTGCTGACTCTGATCACGGGAGAAAAGATCATCGTGCTGGAAAGCTGCGAAGAGGTGCAGGAGCGCTGCATGGAATACCGCGCCGACGGCCTGCGGAGAGCCTGGCCAGAGTCTTCCCTTCCCTTCGCCGGCGCGGCCGCCATCACCGCCGGCGCACAGCATCGTCAACAAGAGAATTAGATAGACACGAACGGATAAGAGGACCCCGACCATGGACATCGCAAGCATCGCCGGAATCGCGCTGGCAGTCATCGGCATTCTGGCTGGAATGTTGATCGAAGGCGGCCAGATCACGGACATCATCAAGCCGACGGCGGCCATGATCGTGATCGGCGGCACCACGGGCGCGGTCATGCTCCAATTTCCGCTGAGCATCTTCGTCACCGCGCTCAAGCATGCGATGAAGGTCTTCATGCATAAGGGTTCGAACGGCGAGGCGATCCTAGCGCAGATCGTGGGCTTTGCCAACAAGGCCCGCAAGAGCGGCATCATCTCGCTCGACGCCGAGCTGAACACGATCGAAGACCCGTTCCTGAAGCAGGCCCTGATGCTGGCGGTCGACGGGACGGAGCCCAACGAGGTCCGCAAGATCATGCAGCTCGAACTCGATAACAAAGGCGAGATCGAAGAGAAGATCCCAGCCGTTTTCGAGGCGGCAGGCGGCTATGCGCCGACCGTCGGCATCATCGGCGCGGTCATCGGCCTGATCCAGGTCATGAAAAACCTCGAAAACATCGACGAGGTCGGCAAGGGTATCGCCACGGCCTTCGTGGCGACGATCTACGGCGTGGCCTTCGCCAACCTCGTCTGCCTGCCCGCGGCTGGTAAGCTGAAGTTCCGCCACAAGGAAGAGACCATGGTGAAGGAGATGATGCTCGAAGGCGTCATCTCCATCCTCGAAGGCATGAACCCGCGCATGATCGAGACCAAGCTGAAGACCTTCCTCTTCGAACCGAAGGGAGAAGCGGTGGCCAAGGGCGGCAAGGTCGCGGAGGCTACGGCATGAGCAAGAAAAAGCATCCCGAGCACGTAAACCATGAACGCTGGCTGGTCTCCTACGCCGACTTCATCACGCTGCTCTTCGCCTTCTTCGTCGTGCTCTTCGCGTCAAGCAAGTCCGACAAAAAGAAGCAGCTAGAGCTGGAAGCCGCGATGAAGAACGCCTTCAAACCGCAAGGTATCTTCGAGTCGCACTCGGCAAAGCCAACCCTGACCGTAGGCGCGGGCGGGGCGACGGTCTCGGCAGCCAAGCCGCCCATCACCACCAACAACAAGCCGCAAGCCAAACCTGCACCCAAGACGACCGAGGAGAAGATCGGCAACCTGCTGAACGACCTTGCGAAGACGCACAAGATGCCGCTCGGCAGTCTGACCATGCGCCAAACGCCCGAAGGTCTCGTCATCTCCCTGCGTGAAGCTGGCTTCTTCAGCTCCGGGTCGGCAGAGGTGCGCCAGACCTCGCTTGACGTGCTCACCCAGCTTGCCGCGTCGCTGCCCCAGGGGCCGATCCGCGTCGAAGGCCATACCGACAATATCCCCATCCATACGCAGCAGTTCGCCACAAATTGGGAGCTGTCCTCGGCGCGCGCCACCACCATTGCCCGATTTCTGCTTGACCATGGCGATCTAAAGCCGACCGAGATGGCCGCCGCCGGCTATGCCGAGTTCCATCCGGTTGACGACAACAGCACCGAAGACGGCCGGGCCAAGAACCGCCGCGTCGACGTCATTCTGCTGTCACACCCAGTATCTTCACAATGACGCGCTTGGCCCGCTGCCCATCGAACTCCGCATAGAAGATCCGTTGCCACGTTCCCAGGTCCAACCGACCGTTGGTGATCGGCAGCGTCGTCTCATGGTGCAGCAGCAGCGCCTTCAGGTGCGCGTCCGCGTTGTCCTCGCCGGTCTGGTGGTGGCGGTAGTTCGGCTGCGAGGGCGCCAGCTTCTCCAGCCACACGGAAATGTCTTCGATCAGCCCATCCTCGTTGTCGTTGACATAGACCGCAGCTGTAATGTGCATCGGCGAAACGAAACAAAGGCCATCCACCACGCCGGCGCGCCGGACGATCTGCTCCACCTCCGGCGTGATGTGGACCATCTCGTAGCGGTCGGCCGTGGTAAAGGTCAGGTACTCAGTGTGCGCTTTCATGCTGGCCATTATTCCCCTACTTCTTACCCGCGTAGGCGGGCAGTCGCAACCACCTGAGCTTCTCTCCAAACTTCTCGAACGAAGCGTCTGCTGAAACGAGTGTCCCTTTTCCGCCCGAAACACGATCGTGGTCCCTTCCTTCATCTTGAACCGCTTCCGCAATGCCGCCGGAATGACTACCTGCCCCTTGGAACTCATCACCCCTGTCTTCAACATGTGTCTTACCTTAAAGTAAGGCTATCATCCAGGTATGCTCCTCTACGTCGCCACCAGCAACCCCGGCAAACTGCGTGACTTCGCGGCTACTTCAGGCAAGGCGGAGATCATTCCACTTCCTGGATTGGCGACCATCGCGCCGCCGCCGGAAGACGAGCCTACGTTTGCGGGGAACGCGGCAGCGAAGGCCCTCTTCTACTCACGCCACGCACCCGGCGAGATCGTCATCGCCGACGACTCCGGCCTCGAGGTGGACGCCCTCGGCTCCGCTCCTGGTTTCCGCTCGGCCCGCTATGCCGACGACGCAGGCTTCTCTGCCCCGCTTGGCACATCTACCGACACCCGCAACAATTTATGTCTGCTCGCCGCACTCGCGACCGTGCCCCCCGGCGAGCGAACAGCACGTTACCGCTGCGCGCTCGCAGCCGCCCGCAATGGTGTCATCCTCCAGACCGCCCAGGGCACTGTCGAGGGCGAAATCCTGCTTAATCCACGCGGTTCATGCGGCTTCGGCTACGATCCGCTCTTCTTTCTTCCGCCATATAGTCAGACTATGGCCGAGATCCAGATTGACCAACGTCTCACCGTCAGCCATCGCGCAAACGCTCTCCGCGCTCTGCTCCCTAAGCTGGCTTGACGAAATCGCACAGAGCTTGCGATTATCGCACACCTTTGGACGCTTTTCTTGACGATGGTGTGAGCGTGGCGGAATAATCTTTCTGTCGCTTCCTGTGTCTGTCGGAGCTGACCAAGAGGTCTCGATGGCCACTGCCGCTCCACCAGCACCCACATCAGCTCCGCCCTTACGAGGAGTCAAGCCGCTCCGCGCTGGCGAAGGGCACTCCTTTCTCCTGCGCCGCCTGCATTCCCTCTCCGGCATCGTCCCCATTGGTGCGTTCCTGGTCGAGCACATCCTCTCGAACTTCGAGGCGCTCAACGGGCCGCTCGCCTACGCCCAGCAGGTCAAGTTCCTTAATGGGCTGCCGCTTGTCCGCGTGCTGGAATGGGCTTTCATCTTCCTTCCTCTCGCTTACCACGCCCTCTACGGCGTCTACATTGCCTTTCGCGGCCGCGCCAGCGTCAACGTCTATCCCTGGGCCGGCAATTGGATGTACGTCTCCCAGCGCGTCACCGGCCTGATCGCCCTCGCCTACATTGTCCAGCACGTCTGGCGGCAGCGCTTCTCCGGCGTCTCCCTGCCCGAGCACCCCGGCGCGGCCTTCCACAAGGTCCAGGTTGAGCTTTCGAACCCCTGGATGCTCGCCATCTACGTCATTGCCATGGTCGCGACCACCTGGCACTTCGCCTACGGCATCTGGCTCTTCGCCGCCAAGTGGGGCATCACCCCCGGCGACCGCGCCCGCCGCCGCTCCGGCTACGTCTGCACGGCGGTCGGCGTCGTCCTCTGCGGCTTTGGGCTGGCGGGCATCTACGCCTTTGTCGGGCCAAAGTACCGCAATGCACCGGCGGATGTCATGCCCGCGCAGCCCGCCGGGGTCACGCTGCCCGCGCCGAGTGTGCCGCCGCCAAACTCGACGAATCCGAGTCAGCCGGGCGAGGTTCGGTGAACTCGCTTCCACAGATCGGCGGTCTTAGGCACATAGAAGACGTGTTGATCGTCATCACTTTGTTTGCCGAGTGCCTCCGGGCTTGGATGGCCAAACAGATCAACGATATTGAAGGACAACGGTACGTTCGGCAGTCGTTCGGATTTTCCATGCTCTTGCCAAGCATCACCCAACTTTACCTGAGTCACTTTCCGGGTAGTCGAAGACCTTTAATCTTGCGTAGCCTGCGTTACGGATAACTGCTTTTTCTTCTAATAGGCTTTATTACCATAATTGGTGCAAATCGAAGTTTATAAGTAACCGCTAAGTCTGCGACCGGTAGGCCGAAGTCTTCAGAATAGGAACGATCATGGCAGCAGCAACTCCACGCATCATCGTAGTCGGCGGCGGCCTCGCCGGTCTCG
>CAXTUR010000206.1:0-5073 GCA_964247455.1 uncultured Acidobacteriaceae bacterium
GGTATGCGTGGGTGTACGTTCCGGCAGCGGGGGTGGGGCGCGTGGGGGCGAATCTGCCGCCAGTGCCGGAGCTGCCGAAGTTCTCCGAGAGGTTTCGCGGTGCGCACCTGCAAGCCGATCTGCCCTGTAATGTAGACCACGGCATCATCGGGCTAATGGACCCGGCGCATGGACCGTTCGTGCATCAGGCGTGGTGGTGGCGGTCGCGGGCATCGATCCATGAGAAAGTAAAGCGGTTCGAACCGATCCCGCAGGGGTTTCGGATGTCGGCCCACGCGCCGAGCGGCAACAGCGCACCGTACAAGCTGCTGGGCGTCTACCGCGAGCCGATCACGACGACCATCGATTTCGTGCTGCCGAACCGGCGGGTAGAGACGATCCGCTGCGGGGCGAAGTGGTTTTCTAGCCTGACGACCGTAACGCCGGTGACGGCCTCGACCTGCCGGATCGATGTGGTGGCGGCGTGGAACGTCTTCTATCATGTGCCGCTCGTCACCAGCATCGCCACCTTCTTCGGAGCGCGGTTCGTCCGGCAGGACCAGGAGACGATGATCGAGCAGGCGCGCGGCCTGCGCTCGAACCCGTCGCTGATGCTGGTCGACGACGCGGACAAGCCGGCCAAGTGGTACTTTGCGCTGAAGCAGGCACGACTCAAGGGGATAGGGGAGCATCCGCTGAGCGGCCCGGTAGAGTTAAAGTGGCGTAGCTGAGACGAGATGGCGTGCCTGGATGTGAGCATCTGTAAACGAGCAAGTCTGTGCCCAGACGACACAGCTTCCTTTCATTCAATAGGCAAGGTGTCTTCTAAAAAGTGGAGATCTCTCCTAAAGACAGTCCCCCAAACTATTCACCTTACCAACAACATAGACGAAGGCTAGGTTCAGTTCCTGACGGGCTGCTGTCGTAACGGCATATTTACATGGCGTCATTAGGCTTTGAGAGCGTTGAACCGTCCGATACAGCTTTAGCTGGTTGCACTCTGTTATCCGACTCGAGGTCCCATGTTCCGTTCTCGTCTTTCGCTTTGCATCTATGCCGCTCCCGTCTTTGTTTTGCTCGCAGCTTCGCCGGCTTGCGCCCAGCAGTCCCTCGGGACGCTCGCCGGGACGCTGGTCGACAGCACAGGGGCGATCGTTCCCAACGGGTCCATCTCGATCGTCAATGATCAGACCGCCGCAACTCGCAGCGCGGCCAGTAATGCAACCGGCGCGTATTCGTTTCAGGCGCTTCCGATCGGCACTTATACCATCACAGTGGCGGTTCCGGGCTTCAATACGGAGCGGCTCGCTAACGTCACCGTGCAGGCGGACCGCACCGCGACGGTCAACATTAAGCTCAAGACCGGCGAAGTCTCCACCAGCATCAATGTAACGGCTACGCCTCAGCTCAACAGCACCGACGTGACCAACGGCTACGTGCTCGATGCGGCAGCCATCGAGAAGGTGCCGCTGGGCACGGGATCATTTACGCAGCTAGCCGTTCTGAGTCCGGGCGTGCAGGCGGACGTGCTCGCCGACACCGGCACCAACACGGGTCTGGGCAACCAGAACATCTACTCGAACGGCCAGCGGCTCTCGTCGAACACTTTCACGATGAACAGTGTGATGACGAACAACCTGTTCAATGGCGCGTCGTCGTCCCAGGTGGCCGAGAACCGTGCGGTTCTGAACACGGGCGAGTCCTTTCAATCCAACGGTGTGATTCGAACGAATACGTCCATCTTCGATGCTATCGGCGAGGCGCTTCCCTCACCACCGCAGCAGACCATCGCCGAAGAGCGTGTGAACACATCGATGTTCGACGCGTCGCAAGGAGCGACCGCCGGCGCGCATATCGACGTGACCACCAAATCCGGCACCAACACGCTCCATGGCTCGGTCTACGGCAACTGGGAGACCTCTGCGCTGAACGCCGATCCGTTCTTCAACAAGCAGGTGGGGCAGCCGACTCCCGATCTCCACCGATACGTGGCCGGAGCCGAGCTGGGTGGGCCAATCCTGCGCGACAGGCTCTTTTTCTACGGCAGCTATCAGTACACTCGGGCGCGGGACCAGCTCAATTCAAGCGCCTCCTACTATGCTCCGTCAAAGATCACGGATGACCGCTCCGCCGCCGGTCTGGCACCGGTCGTACACGCCGCCGGTCTGCCCGCCGGAACCGCTATCGATCCCATCGCGCTGGCCATTCTGCAAGCCAAGCTCCCTGACGGATCGTACCTGATCCGGTCCCCAGCTGCGGGACAGGCCAAGGTCAGCTTTCTCGGTCCAGCGTCTAAATTCCTTGCCAACCAGGCCAACGGCAATTTGAATTACGTGCTGTCTCGCAAAGATACTCTTTCGACTAAGTATTACTTCCAGCACGATCCTTCTGAAAGTCCGTTTTCGAGTGGACCGCTGCTTGGCTTTCCGCAGAAGTTCAATGCGGGCAGCCAGGTCTTCTCGATCGAGAATACCGCCATTTTGTCGCCGCGCCTTTCGTGGGACCAGAAGGCCGGCTTTGTCCGCATGAACGTTACCTCCCTGACCGGCCAGCCGCTCACACCGCAACAGGTTGGGATCAATCTTTTTGGGAGCAGTTTGCTACCCGGGATCGATATTCGCAATGTCAACGGCAGGCAATCACTGGCAGTGGGTCCTACATCGAACTTCTCGAACACTGGCTTTGTCCAAAACACCTTTGAAGGCACTACAACACTCAACTGGGTCGTTGGGCGTCACTCTTTCTCCTTCGGAGGAAACTACGACTTCACCCAGTTAAATATTCTCAACCGCGCCAACCAGGTGGCCAATATCACGTTCGCTAGTTTGGGCGGGTTCTTGACCGGCGGTCCGCTTGATACGTCGCGTTCCGACTACTTCCAAGGCGCCAGTAACCGCTATTATCGTTCGCCGCAGATCGGTGCTTACGCTCAGGACCAGTGGAAGGTCACGCCTGCGCTTACCTTTACCTATGGTATCCGCTACGACGATGATGGCGGTCTGTATGAGAAGTATGGCAATCTGGTCAACTTCGACGCCACGAAGTACGCCTACAACCTGGCGAGCGACACCATCACCAACAGCGGCCTGATTGTCGCCGGCAACAACAAGCTGTACGCCACGCCCGGTGCAACCAACTCGACCTTGACTAATCGGCAATGGGGCATCGGCCCCCGCGTCGGCTTTGCGTATAGCGTTTCACCGAAGCTGGTCGCGCGGGCAGGGTTTGGCCTTTACTACGATCGCGGCGAGTTCTTTACCGAGTTCTCCCCTTCGGCTGGCGGCGGCTTTAATGGACCATTCGGCGTGACATTGCAGCCGCCGTTTGTGCAGCAGGTCTTCGCGCCCAAAGGCGCAAGGATCGAGAATCCCTTCGGCTCCGCGCAACCGGCGACTGACACCAATCCTGCGCACTTCATCAGTAATTTACCTAACCAGAATGCGCTAATTGGAGGTGCGGCTCCATTCCTGTTTGGGGCATACGCCTCGACGAACAAGCTGCCGTATACCGAGAACTGGAGCTTCGACCTCCAGTACCAGGTGCTTCCAAAAACTTTGGTGAGCCTGGGTTATACCGGCAATCATGGCGTTCATCAAACCGTACCGTTGCCTTTCAATCAGCCGCTGGTCGCTACGCCGCAGTCGCCGGTGAATGGCCAGACTTACAGTTACGGCTACAATGCCGCCGATGCGCAGGGTAATACCCTGGTAAGCGAACCCTACAATACGTCGACTGGCGGAAACACAGATCTGCGCGTGCCGCATATCGGTTACAGTCCGAACTCCGTCGCCTGGAGTACGATCGGCTACTCGCATTATGACGGGATGCTTGTCTCGGTGCAACAACAGGCATGGCACGGGCTGAGCTACTCGCTCGCCTACACCTGGTCCCACACGCTCGACGCATCCAGCGGTTTCGGCATCTTTTACAATGGCAACGACCCCAATAATCTGCGGTCAGGCTATGCGTCCGCGGACTACGATCGAACGCACGTCACCAGCTTCTCGTTCAACTACCAGATACCCGAGCAGCACTTCGACAGTCATCTCCTTTCAAAGGCCAGTGCGGGGTGGGGTCTTAGTGGCGTGACCATTCTTGAGAGTGGCCAGCCGTATAACGTTTACGACTTTTCCGGTACGATCGGCAGCATCTTCTATGCCTCAAACGACTACCTGACCAACCCGGTGCTGCCGCTCGCTCCCGGTGTTACGGCCAAGCAGGCGCTCACCGGCCATAGCGGAGCTTTTGTCAATCCGAACGCCGATGTTCCCAATTACGGCAACGTGGCCTTTACCCCGACCGCCTTCGCGTACCCGTCACTGCTGCCGGGCCAAAGCGGGGTTCCGCCTTGCGGAGCGACGACTGCCGGAACCATGGCCTGCGACACGGTCGAGTCGGGTTTTGCCAGCGGCGGGCGCAACATCTTCCGGGGATCTTTCCAGAAGCGCGCCGACATCGCCATCTTCAAGGAAACGGCCATCCGCGAGAAGTATCGGCTTCGCATCGCTATGGAAGTGTTCAACGTCACGAACACTCCCAGCTTCGACACGCCAAACAACAACTTCACGGGGTCGGACTTCAGCAATCCACCTAACATTACGCCACTCGGGCAAGGGATCAGCACTGCTCCAGCGGACAACCCCTTCATCAACAACGGCAACAGCGTCGGTGCGGTCACGAACCCGATCGGTAGCCCACGGCAGGTGCAGTTTTATGGAATCTTCAGCTTCTAATTTGCGGTAGCTGGCTGCCAAGTAATTGGGTGCTTAGTTCAGGTTAGAACGTAGTCACGCCTTCTTCCACCACCAGGCGGTCCACTGCAATGTTCATGGCTTCACCCAGGTGTTTGAAGCCGTCGCGCCATTCGGGCATCCAGTAGTTTGAGTCGGAGCGGCGGAGGAGGTCGTTCCAGATGTTCTGGGACTGCCAAAGGTTCACCTCCAAGGGCATGGAGCGGAGGGCGAGGGCGAGGGTCAGGGCCGCGTCGAGGGCGGCGATGGGGTCTCCCTCTCCGGCGGCTGCGGCTTCCAGGCGGATCATGGCCCGCTTCATGCGCTGGCCGGCGGCGAAGTTGAGCACCGGCGTGTCGAGCGT
>CAXTUR010000207.1:0-5065 GCA_964247455.1 uncultured Acidobacteriaceae bacterium
GGCTTGGCCTCGTCCCATATGCGATGTAGGGTGTAGCGGTACTCTTGACGCTTACCGCCAAAAACGGCGCGGCTTACCACATCGCTCGATAGCTTGAGGCGGACCTTGCCGCCGGGATCATGCTGGATCATCCTTGAGAGTGTATCGTCTCTCAACTAGAAAGAGCCGGTAAGGGGAGTGGGCGAACGGCCTTGCGTATACTGAACATTATTCCCGGGACGTACTTAGGACGCTTTCCAATCTTCATTCGATGGATGAAGTCGGCGAAGGACTCCGGCAGACGTACGATAAGACTCAAGCAGGGTTAGTGAAGTAACACCGCATGGCTTGCAAGCTAGACGATGAAGGGAGGCTTGCCTGCCGCCAGATCGCAGGCGCGCCAGAGATACCAGCTGGCCACCGAGCGCCAGGGCCGCCAGCGTTTGGCGCGCTTCTCGATCAGCTCGGGCGCGGCGAGCAGGTGGGGGGTGACCTTCTGCGTGGGCTTGAGGCCGAGAAAGGTGAGCGCGAAGCCTTTGCGGATGGCGTAGTCGCCGACGGGGAGGACGTCGGGGCGGCCGAGGTGAAAGAGCAGCAACATCTCGACCGTCCATCGCCCGATGCCGCGCACCTGCGTCAGGTGCTCGATGATGTCCTCGTCGCTCATGCGGCGGATGCGGGCGAGCGTCGGCACGGTGCCGTCGAGGGTCTTGGCGGCGAGGTCGCGAAGGGCGAGCGTCTTGTTATGCGAAAGGCCGGCGGCGCGGAGCTGCTCATTGGGGCAGTCGAGCAGGTGTTGCGCGTCGAAGTGGTTGCCGATGCCGCAGAGCGGATGGAAGCCTTCAAGCAGGCGGTTGTGGATGGCTGCGGCTGCTTTGCCGTGGATCTGCTGATAAAGGATGGAGCGGACGAGAGCCTCGAATGGCGATTGCGCCTTCGGCAGACGAAGGGTGAACGGGCCGGCGCGGGCGATCAGCTTTCCAAGCTGTGGGTCGGCCGCGGTGAGCTCGGCCAGGGCGAGGGCGCGTTTGTAGGGAAGCGAGCGGGTGAGCGCGGACGGCATACAGGAAACGGTAGCAGGACCACGCGCGCCGGATCGTGGAAGAGCAAGCGTGTTCGCCAACGAATATCGCACATGATCCCTGCCGCCGGGTACGTGGTTCCCAATAGGGAGTAAAGGTCTCCAAACGGCATCTTGCACATTACACGGATGCTTGCAGAGGGCGTGGTACGAGATATGGTGTACTCAGTGGCGGCGGTTCTCTACGATCTGGGAACGGACTGTAAAAAGTAACGCTCTTGTTAACGGCAGTCTTGGAAAGTTGAAGCGACTGCTATACTCTGGGATTCTTAGCACGATAAAGCCTTAGACCGCAGCGGATGGGTCTATAGCAGCGGTTTCGTGACAGTACCCGGAGGCGGTAGGCACAACCCTAAAGGGCACGTGCACATTGTTACCGCGGATACATAGGGAAGCAGGACGCATTTATGGCGCAAGTTTTCGACCGCACTTCGAACGCGTTGGCTCGGATGAGCCTGGTATTGACGGGTCTGATCGTCATCGCGGTCGGCGTTGCTCTCAATTCGCTGCAGCGGTCACCATGGGTGACGCGGCAGGGGCAGCGGCCCGACCAGCCGATTCCCTTCAGCCACAAGCACCATGTGGTGGGTCTCGGGCTGCAGTGCCAGTATTGCCATACTTCGGTGGAGAAGTCCGCCTACGCGGGCATTCCGCCAACGAAGACTTGCATCAACTGCCACGCGCAAATCTGGACCAATGCCGAGTTGCTTGAGCCCGCGCGGCAAAGCTGGGCTACCGGCGCGTCCATCCAGTGGATCAAGGTGCATGATCTGCCGGATTACGTCTACTTCAACCATTCCATCCACGTAAACAAAGGCATCGGCTGCGCCAGCTGCCATGGGCGCGTCGACGAGATGCCGCTGATGTATATGCAAAACACGCTGCAGATGGAGTGGTGCCTGAACTGCCATCGCAATCCGGCCGTCAATCTTCGGCCCGTGAGCGAGATTTACAACCTGGCCTGGGCGGGCGCTTCAACGGACAAGCCGGTATGGTGTTCGGACACGGGCAAAGGGAACTCCGTCCCGACGGCGCAGCAGGTCAATTGCACGACCAAGGACCCGAGCGGTTCGGGGGCCGAGCTGGCGATGTTGCAGGTGGCTCCGGGTAGCGGAAACGGGCAGGCCGGACCGCATTCGGGTGACGGGATGCAGCAGCTTCCCACGCAAGGTGCGGGGCAGACCGTCAGTGACGGGTCTCCGAATGCCTTCCAGA
Organism: uncultured Acidobacteriaceae bacterium; assembly: GCA_964247455.1. Taxonomy (GTDB): domain Bacteria; phylum Acidobacteriota; class Terriglobia; order Terriglobales; family Acidobacteriaceae; genus Edaphobacter. The sequence continues at coordinate 2,276 of CAXTUR010000207.1, forward strand.
TGCCGCCGAGCTATCAGAAGTTCACCTCGCAGATTGAATTGGGCAAATACTTAACCGCGAAGTACCACATCCGCGGAGCAAATGAGCTTTCGAGCTGCGAGACATGCCACCGATGAAGACGACTATAAGTACAGAGGACGCAATGGTGGAGCGGAACGAAGCGACAACGGCTCCGGTGGTGGTCACGCATATCGGCAGAGCCAAGATGACGCTCGCCGAGGTGCAGGCCAAGCTCGACGGCAAGACCGGCCGGCGCTTCTGGAAGAACCTTGATGAGTTGTCGGATGACCGCGAGTTCCAGGAGTTGATGGCCGAGGAGTTTCCACGCCAAGCGGGCGCGGGTGAGTGGGTCGACCCCATCAGCCGTCGCGGCTTTATGAAGGTGATGGGCGCGTCGTTCGCGCTGGCCGGGCTTGCGGGCTGCACCAAGCAGCCGGACGAGACGATCTACCCGTATATTAAGCAGCCGGAAGACCTAATTCTCGGCAAGCCGATGTACTTCGCCACAGCCTACCCGTTCCCGACCGGCGCGGTGCCGGTGCTGGTAAAGTCCGACGCCTTCCGCCCGATCAAAATCGAGGGCAATCCCGATCATCCGATGTCGAAGGGCAAGTCTGACGCCTATACGCAGGCGACGCTGCTTGAGCTCTACGATCCGGATCGCTCCCAGCACGTGCTCTATCGCGGGCAGAACGATGATTGGGGGCACTTTCAGCAGGAGCTGGCGGCGGCGGCAAAGAAGACCAACGGTGGACAAGGCATTTACATCCTGTCCGAGACGGTGATCTCGCCTACGCTGGCCGGTCAGTGGAAGCAGGTGCAGGCGAAGTATCCGCAAGCCAAGCTGATCCAGTGGGAGCCGATTAATCAGGACTCCTCGCGCGCGGCGTCGAAGGCGGCCTTTGGCAGCTACACGGACGCTCAATACCGGCTTGAAGATGCCGATGTGATCGTATCGCTCGGCGCGGACTTTCTCGGAGGCATTCACTTTCCCGGATTTCTTCCGCTGTCTGCGGCTTATGCTGAGCGGCACCGCTACGAAGAAGGCAAAACGCCGAACCGGATGTACGTGGTCGAGACCATGCCAACGGTTACCGGATTCAAGGCCGAGCACCGACTGGGATTGAAGCCAAGCGATCTGGCGGCGTTTGCGGATGCACTCGCAGGCGGGGGATCGTCCCTAAACGATCCGGCGAAGCAGAAGTTCATGACCGCGCTGCTCGACGATCTTAAGAAGAGCGGCGGCCGCTGCGTCGTGATCCCCGGCGTACAGACTCCGGCCTCGGTCCATGCCGCTGCGCACACGTTGAACGCCGCGATGGGTGCGGTAGGCAAGACGGTGGTCTATACGGACCCGATCAACCCCATTCCGTCCGAACAAAATGCCGACCTGAAGGCCTTAGTCGCCGATATGAACGCCGGCAAGGTCGAGTGGTTGGTAATGCTAGGCGCGAACCCTATCTACACTGCGCCAGCTGACCTTGGGTTCGCCGGTGCGATCAGCAAGGTTCCGAACACGGTGCATCTCGGCAGCCACGTCGACGAGACGGGCGCGATCTCCACCTGGCATATCAACAAGGCGCATTATCTTGAGAGCTGGACGGACGCGCGGGCCTACGACGGAACGATTTCGATCGTGCAGCCGATGATCGACCCGCTCTATCAAGGCAGAAGCGCGCACGATGTCCTGCAGTCGCTGCTCGACGATCCGCAGGCCTCGCCCTATGATGCGGTAGTCGCCATGGCCAAGACTTACCTGAAGGGCGATTTCGCCACCGCCTGGCGCAAGGCGTTGCACGATGGATGGGTAGAAGGCACGGAGTTGCCGACCCGGACGCCTACCGCGGCGAAGGCGACGATCGCTTCACCGGCCGTCGCCGCTTCCACCGACAAGAACGCGATCGAGATTGCCTTTCGGCTTGATCCCTCCTTATATGATGGCCGCTTCGCCAATGTCGGCTGGCTCCAGGAGCTGCCAAAGCAGGTGACCAGTCTCAGCTGGGATAACGCCGCGCTGATGAGCCTCCACACCATGGAGCGGCTTGGCTTTGAGGAGAGCCGTCCGGTCGAGATCGAGCTGAACGGACGCAAGATCATCGCTCCGGCACTCGGGGTTCCCGGTCATCCTGACGATGCGGTGACGGTGCATCTGGGCTTCGGGCGCGGCATAGAGGCCGGGCGCGTGGGAGCTGGCGTTGGCTTTAACGCGTATCTCCTTCGCACCATTGACCATCCGCTGTTTTCGCCAAACGCGAAGTTGACGAAGAAACCCGGAACCTACGACCTGTGCGTGACCAAGGTCCACTCGATCGAACATCGCGGCGCCTTCGCCCAGCATGATCTCGAACATCCCGAATCCGACAAGACCGGCACCTACTCCTTACCTGGGCACGAGGCCCAAGAGCGCGGCATCATTCGCTACGCCACGTTGGACGAGGTGAAGAAGAACCCGGGCTTTGCGCATGAAGGCGGCCCCGGATCGCTGGTCAATAAGGTTGGCTATGGCGCGATGGGCGAGGACCCGAAGAAGGAAGATTCGCTCTCCGGCGACAAGTGGGACTACACCAAGCAGGACGAGTCCTCGAAGCAGATCCAAAATGCCTGGGCGATGTCGATTGACCTCAACAGCTGCATCGGCTGCAACGCCTGCGTCGTGGCTTGTTACGCGGAGAACAACATCGCCGTGGTGGGGCGCGAGCAGGTCAAGGTTGGCCGCAACATGCAGTGGATTCGCGTCGACACCTACTTCGAGGGCGACCTGAGCGCCCCCAAGGCACACTTCCAGCCTAT
>CAXTUR010000208.1:0-5062 GCA_964247455.1 uncultured Acidobacteriaceae bacterium
GGAGCCGTGACCTTCGTCGTCAGATGGATCTTGGTGATCGTCGGCCCACCGTCTTTCAGCATCTCCAACGTCACGGCAGCGGTCGTCTCGATCGTCTCCGGCTTCAAGCCTGCTTCGGTAAACTGCGCGCTCAGCGCCATGGAATAGCAGCCCGCGTGGGCCGCGCCCAGAAGTTCTTCGGGGTTACTGCCCGTGCCACTCTCAAAGCGCGAGCCAAAGCTGTATTGCAGGTCCTTTAGAGCGCCAGACTCTGTCGAAACTGTTCCATTGCCGTCCCGTAAACCACCATGCCAGATTGCGCTTGCGCTGCGATTCATCATTGTCTCCTTGGGTACATTGCATTCTTCAGGTGATTCGATGCAGATTGTGTCGCCCCGACGCCGAAAGCACCCATGAAGGCTATCTTTTCACGCGTATCCCCATCCAATGCACGTCGGGCTTCCATGAAGCTCGCCAAGGGGAGTTGCAATGAAATCACAAATAAATCTTGTCAGGGTTGCTGGAGCCGCGCTTTGCTGCCTGCTGCCGCTTTCTGCCGCTTACGCGCAACAGACCACCACCTCGCCCTCGCCCGTCTCGGCGACGACGCTGAACAACAACACCGGCTCACCCGTCACCAAGGACGAGTTGAAAGCACAGCAAAAGCAGCAGAAGGCACAAGAAAAAGCGGCGTCCGCAAACGCCAAGGCTGCCAAGTCGCAAGCCAAGGCGAAGAAGGATCAGGATAAGGCACTGCAAACTCAGGAAAAGGCAACAGGGGTCGTCCCGAAAAGCTAAGGCATCAGCTTCATACGGCGGAGCACCTTGCGCGCGAGTCCGGTCAGCGGCAAGGCTCCGGCGGCATGGAGTGGTACTCGGTGCAGCCGCTCTCTACGCATCGGCACTCGGTCTCGAAGATCGTCCGCGGCATATACGGCGACCGCATAGACGGTGTTCGTGATCGAGTGCCGCAGCCGCAGGACCGGGTTGCGGCCTTCCACTTCGTCGAGCGCCAACGGCGGCAGCTCATACATGCCCGCCATCAGACTGGCCTCATCAGGTCGCTTCTCTAACAAGACGTGCTCGTCGGCCAGGTCGAGCAGAAAGGCCGCGGGCCTGCTCTTCGATTTCTCACGCGGAGCCGTTATGTGCTCTCCCCGTGTCTCGCACAACACATACACCGGACAGTTGAGGCAAAGGGGCGCCCGCGGCAGGCATATCGTTGCGCCCAGCTCCATTATGGCTTGATTATGATCGCCGGGTGCGTTGCCACTCTTGCGTGCGGGTGGCACCAACTCCGCCGCTTGCCCGCGCACCCACGCCCGTCCAGAAGCCGTCGTATCTTCCGGCCTTCCCGCGATTCGCAAGAGCACCCGCTCTACGTTCCCATCGACGACCGCCACGCTTTCACCGAACGCGATGCTGGCAATGGCCGCCGAGGTGTACTCGCCCACACCGGGAAGCGTACGCAGTTCGACCGCCGTGCATGGCATCCTGCCGCCCAGCTCCGCCACTACGAACTGCGCTCCCCTATATAGCATCCGCGCCCGCCGATAGTACCCCAGCCCCGACCACGCCGCCAGCACGTCCAATTCCGAGGCGCTTGCCAAGGCCGCGATCGTAGGAAAGCGCTCCAGAAAAACGCGATAGTGCTCGATGACCGCCGCCACCCGCGTCTGCTGCAGCATGACCTCCGACACCCATGTCCGGTAGGGGTCGTTGATGCCTCGCCACGGCAGCACCCGTGCGTGGCGGCGATACCAAGCCTTTAGCTTACGGCGAAAGACGGCGGGGTCGAGCGAAGCCAACCTAGACCGTATCGCCAGGCGCGGTCTTTGGATTGATCTTCACCGGGTCCTTCGGGTACGGCATTCCCTTGTCGAGCAGCTCTTGAAGATTCTTATCGTAACCATATACATCATCGAAGAAGCGCATCTGCCCGTCGTCGCCTGGCATGGCCGTCAGATAGAAGATCACCACCGGCAGCTGTTTCTTTAGGTTCACCTGCTTGTTGTCTTCGCCGTTGTTCATAGCCTCCTGAACCTTCGGGAGGTCCCAATCGTCCTGGCCTTCCAGCACCCAGGCGGCGAGCTTATCCGGCTCCTGTACCCGCACACAGCCATGGCTAAAGTCGCGCACCGTGCGCTGGAACAGATGCACCTCCGGCGTGGAGTGCAGATAGATGTCGTACTCGTTCGGGAACATGAACTTGACCAGCCCAAGCGAGTTACGCGGACCGGGCTTCTCGCGCACCATCACCATGCCGTGGGCGACTTCGTTTACGTTATACGAGGTCTGGACCACGCCCTTGTTCGTGATCACCTCATAGTTCTTCGCCTCCAGATACCCCGGACTGGCGTTCATATGGGGCACCAGCTCCTTCTTTGCAATGTCGACGGGGACGTTCCAATACGGACGGAAGATGAGGTACTTCATCGTTTGGGTAAACACCGGCGTCTGGTGATCCCCGGCTACCTTGCCGTCCACGACCTTCATGCTGAACTGCAGATGGTGCTGATCGTCGTAGGCGTGGAGCATGAACTCGGCCAGGTTGACCAGGATGCGCGGGTTGACTGATGCGTCCGGCAACGTGCGCCAGCGCTCCAGCGAGTTCTGCAGCTGAACGACACGCTGCGACAGTGGGACATCCAGCGCCTTGATCGTCGCCGGGCTTAGCTTGCCGTCCTCACTCAGCCCGTGCCGCCGTTGGAAGTTCTTTACTGCGCCCGCGACTGCATCGTTATACCCGGCGGGCGCGTCTCCTGCAGGCGCATCGCCTTCAAGCTGCAGCCGCTTCCAAAGCTGCCCCACCCCCGCGTAACTCTGGCCCGCGCCAACCGGCTTCATGACCGGCGGCAGTGGCGTGGTATCAGTTTGCTGCTTTGCCAGATCGAGATAGTGCCCCAGCGCCTTCTCCGTCTGGCGATAGATCTCCGAATCCGGCTCCAACGACGTAATCAGCTGCGGCACATCCGTCGCATCGAGGGCCTTGTTCGCGAGAAAGTCCGCCCATTCGAGCTTCTTCTGCTCGGACTTGATGTCGAACGAAAAGTGCTGCGGATTGATCCGGCCCATGTGCAGGTCGGAGATGAAGCGCGTCACGTCGACCGTCATCGCGGCGTCGAACTGGGCCGCATCCTGCGCCGACCCTAATTGCCCGATGCGCTGCGCCAACAGTCCCGCGTCGTAGTCGTCCGGTCCCAGACCCTTCTGCGCCGCGTTCTGAATCGCCTCCAGGAAACCCCGCGCCGCCGCTGTCGGCTTACCATCTTTTGACCACGCCAGCGCATAGCTCCGATTCTCGTAGAACTTCTGCACCTCGGGCTGTATGTCCGAGAAGTCCGGCCAGTGCAGACCGGGGAGCGTCTTTGCGGTCACCAGCGGCTGCAGCTCCGAGGCGTGGCTTGGCGCGTCGACGCTTTGGGCCGCCTTGCCCGACGTGCGGCAACCGGCGGCAAGGATCGGCAAAAGGGTAAGCAGGCAGAAAGTACGTGCGGAGCGCAGATCGAGTCTCTTCATCGCGGCAAATGGTCCTTGAGGGTACAAGTAGCTTATACAGAAGTTGGACGCACGGTTCCATCCTCATGCGCAATTTGAAGGGCAGATCACGTTACAAGCGTGCCAGCGCGGGCAGCGCGGAGAGGCACGCCAACGCCTGCGCCAGCAGCACCGCTCCGGTCACCGTAAGAAAGAGCTTGCGCTGCCGGGTCTCGATCGCGTCCGCAAAGGTGCCTCCAATCAAGGTGAACAGAAAGGGCAATGCCCATAGCCAGGGCGCGGTCACGATCTGTGTACTCGCCAGCGGCAGCAGAAGCAGCAGCATCAGCAGCGGCGTCGTATTGCCGAAGTAGCGGCTGCGGCGGACGCCAACGTACAGCACGGCGGCCACAAAGGTCGCAACCAGGATCGGCGCTTCCCGTACGTCACGGACAAACTGCGTGGCACCGTGCAGCGAAAACCAAAATCGGCCGCTGCCTCCGGTAAACACATAGGTGAATGGCGCAAGGTGAAATCCATAGAACGCCAGCAAGATGAACAGCGCGCCGATCGCCGCAAAAACCGGAATCTGTACCACCGCGCTCCGGCGTCGCTCCGCCACGTAAAACATGAACAACACCGCCGCCGTAAACCCGACAATGGCCGCCACCAGATGCGCCGCCGCCGTCAGCCCCAGCGCCACCGTCAGCAACGCGATCCGCGGCTTCCACTTGCGGCGCGGCCCCTGCATGGCATGGGCGACTCCGATAGCTGTATACACCAGCCCATAGATTCCCCACATGGCGAGCACTTCGTTATTCGGCACCACCGCATACCGGACGATCGCCGGACAAAAACAATACAGCCCCAGCGCCAGAAACCCGCCCGCATTGCCATACAGCCGCCGCGCCACCCACCACAGCCCGCCCCCTAGCCACAAGGCAAAGAAGACAAATGGCAGATGCAGCAGATACTTGACGCTCGAAAGCTCGTGCCGCGCCTCCCAGGTGGAGCCGTTCAGCGTGCCCTCGGCATAAACCCGGTTCTGCGGCCTCCGCAGCTTGTCGGTCGCCAGCAGCACCAGCCGCTGCGCCGTCAACGGAAAGCCCGCCAGCCGATAGGCGAACGTTCCATCGCCGTTCAGGTTGCCGCACGTCGTGAAGTATCCGGCCAGCGGCGACGGCTTCTCCCACATCTCGCGGCCGCACCGGGCGTAGCGGTAATCCTGCTGCGTCAGCTGTTGGTTGCCGATCACCGACAGGCACTCGCCAAGGAAGATCAGCAGCAGCACGGCGGCCAGCCGCTGCGGCGGTCCTATCTGAATGTGCGGGAGCTTCATTGCCTTGATCGATGCCCTCATGCGACCGGTCCGTCCGGCAAGCCCCTCTGAGTGTAGCGCGTGTATCCTTAATATAGTGGTCGGTTTGTTGTATTCGAAGGGGTGGTATGCAGTCGCTGTCGTTCGTTCCGGGCCGGGCTTTCCTCTCGTCAAACTCGCCCGCCGTTCCGTGGACCGTGGTCTTTGAGGACGAGGGTGTCGCCGGCTATTTTTACGCCTGCGACCGCTCGCAGGAGGTCTTCGAGAACAGCGTGCTCGACGCCATGC
>CAXTUR010000209.1:0-5049 GCA_964247455.1 uncultured Acidobacteriaceae bacterium
CGCCGCCCGCCGCCCCCGTGTAGTCGAGCGTGGTGTCGATCATGGTGGCGATGCCGTTACCGGCAAGGACTTCGAGCGCGGCGGCAAAGGCGGGCTCGGAGAGGGCGTGGGTGTCTTGGGCGAGGTAGATTGGGCCCGTGGTGCGCTGGGAGTGGCGGTACTCGACAATGGCCTGGGTGATGGCGAGGATGTGGTCTTCGTTGAAGGCGACAGCGAGCGAGCTGCCGCGATGCCCGGAGGTGCCGAAGGCGACGCGCTGCGCGGGGACATTGGCGTCCGGGTGGAAGGCGTAGAAGGCGGTGATGAGGCGAGGGATGTTGACGAGATTGGCGGGAAGCGGGTGCTGGCCGGGGGTGTTGGCTGATGCGGGCATCGTGGCGGGCCTTTCGCGGCAAAAGTGTTGAGTGCCGCTCTATCGGATGCGGGTTGAGCAGGGAACAGCATGGCTCGTCCTCCTGGTAGAGGATGCATATGTCTGAAGAAGATAGTAAACATTCGTCCGCACGGAAATACTCTGGCGCCGCGCGCCGATCGACTGGCAAGCTCAGGTAATGCCGCTGAGTACATTGATTGGTAGAGCTGTTCACTTTTTTAGATCGATACTCTCGTAAACTGAACCTCATGAGAAACTTCGTTCTGGTACACGGCACTTGGCATGGTGGATGGTGTTGGAGCCGAGTAGCTTCGTTATTGCGCACCCGCGGTCACATAGTATGGACACCCACACAAACCGGTTCGGGCGAACGCGCCCATCTATTAAGCAATGACATCACGCTTGAGACATTCGTGCAGGACATCACTGGTGTGCTGCAAGCGGAAGAGTTGGACGAGGTCGTTCTGGTGGGCCACAGCAGCGGCGGTGTGCCGGTGACTGGTGTCGCGGACAGGATGCCGGAGCGGCTACGGTCAGTGATCTTTCTCGATGCATTGATCCTGCAAGATGGCGAAACGCTGTTAGACCATTTTTCTCCCGTTCAAACGGCCATGTATGAAGCTTTGCACGCAGCAGGGGAGACAATCGGCCCAGCGCCACCGGCCGGGATGCTCGGTGTTCCAGAAGGGCCAGACGCTGACTGGGTTAATCGCCGCATGACGCCGATTTCGCTGAGCATAGCGGAGAATCCTTTTCGGCTCAATCACCCTGTGGGCAATGGCCTTAGGTGCTCCTATATCGCTTGCGTATCCTCTCCACATCCATTTGTTGCCTCAGGGCACGCCTGGGCAAAAAGTCGGACGGGGTGGCAATGGCGTGAGCTGGAGACCGGTCACGATGCCATGATTACGATGCCTGGCGAAGTGGCCGACCTTCTAGAGGAACTGGCCTAGACTCGTGGGATTGGGCCTTCGTGCAGAGCCGGTCGCGTTTGAACGCGACTTCAACGAAAAGCCAGTAAGATTCTGCTTGCGTTCCGATTTGGGACGGGGTATTACTTAGGTGTTTCAGGTCTAAGTGTCTACGCATAGCGCACGGCCAGCCCATGGCCGGCAACGGGAATCGCTGAGTTTGGATCGTTGAGGGCGGAGGAAGTCTGAAGAAGACTCTCCGAATGGTGTATGCGCCTGGAGCTCCTTAGAGTTCGTTGGATGATCATGCTTGCCGCGATGTTGGCTATGGCCGCGCCGGGGTATGCCGTGCACGCAACGCTGGTGGCGGACGCGCACGTGAACAGCGCCCTGCCCCTGGTCAATAGCGGAACGATCTCGAACCTGAATGTCGGTGCAGGGTACACGTCGCTGGTCCAGTTCGATCTTGGAGTGCTGCCAAGTGGTACGACCTCGGCGCAGGTATCCAAAGCTGTGCTGACGCTCTATTGCAATCGGGTAAATACGCCAGGAGTGGTAACGGTGCAGCCAGTTAACGCGGCTTGGGGCGAATACAGCGTGACATCTGCTTCGCTGCCTTCAATAGGCAGCACGACGCAGACGATCGCGGTTTCGCAGGCAGGGGCGTACTTCGCGGTGGACGTGACCGGGCTGGTGCAAGGCTGGATCAGCGCGCCAAGAACGAACTTTGGGGTGGCACTGAGCTCGGCTGCAGCGGATGTACAGTTTGACAGCAAAGAAAACGACCAGACGGGTCACGGAGCGACGCTGGAGATCACGCTGGTCAATAGCGGACCTGCCGGACCTCAGGGAGCCATCGGGCCTGCCGGAGCTTCTGGTGTACAAGGGCCTCAAGGTTTGCAAGGTGTTGCCGGACCCGCCGGACCGATTGGCCCTTCTGGCGCAACTGGACCGGCAGGCCCGCAGGGAAGTGTCGGGCCGTTGGGTCCGGTCGGCCTGCGGTTTCAAGGGCCATACGCGGCTTCTCAGGTCTATGCGGCGGGAGACGGCGTGCTGTACGGGGGTGCCGGATACGTCTCGCTCATTGGAGGCAATGTGGGAAACCCGCCGGATCGAAGCCCTTCTCAGTGGTCGCAGTTCGCGTCGGGCGGCGCTGGGCCAACGGGTGCGACAGGACCCGCCGGACCACAAGGGCCGATGGGAGCAACAGGTCCAGTGGGGCCTGTCGGCGCGATTGGCGCACAAGGGCCTGTGGGAGTGAGGTACCGCGGCGCATGGGCAGCTACCTCATCCTATGCCGCGAACGATGCGGCGACGTTCAACGGGTCAAGCTACTTAGCTCAGTCGGCGAACTATAGCCAGCAGCCCAACCTTTACCCCACAGTGTGGGCAGTGCTGGCGGCGGGAGGACAGGGTCCAGCGGGGCCTTCCGGACCGTCCGGGCCTGGGGCAACGGTCAGCGTAGGAAGCGTAACGACGGGGGCGGCAGGGTCATCGGCCTTCATTACAAATACGGGAACGACTACTAACGCCGTACTGAACTTCACGATTCCTCGTGGTGACTCTGGTGCGGGCGGAGCGAACGGAACGAGCGGGACGGATGTGTCGGCGGCCTCGGTCTACCACTCCGTGTCGAACCAGTTTCTCTTCTACTCGGTGACGAGCGGCAACTTCAGCGGCGGCACGGACACCGCGCAGGTGCTTACGTGGGTGCCGAACGGATGCACGGCGTCCCGGCTGATGGTGTATTCGCAGCAGACACAGACGATTACCGTGACGCTGCGGCGCGGGCTGCCTTCCAATATGAACGATACGAGCTTGTTGTGTGTGGTGTCGCCAAACTCGCCATGTACGGCGACCGGAAGTGTAGCGGTTGGGGCGGGAGACTTCCTCGATCTTAGTGTGCATGGGGCAACCGGGACGCCATCGCCAGTTTGGACGGCTTTGACGTGTAATTAGCGTTGGCGGTCCTGAGGCTTTTCAGGAGGCAGACCGAGTGTGGAGTCCTTTGACGCTCGCACGGCTCGTCCGCGAGAAGAGATTGCCGCGTACGCAACCGCTGAGTAGAGTGCAATAGCTACTATCGAACCTACAACGATCGATATGGGGCCAAGGAGGTGCGGTTTGTCCCTTCAAGTTGAAATGAGAATCCGGTACCCATGCAAAGGCTACCAGTGCAGGTAGAAGAAGAAGTAAAGGGATTGGCGCTGCTACTTTGCTGATGCCGAGGACATATACAACTGCCGGCAAGCATGTGCCGATCAGCAATGACTTGGCTATGCGATTCATGCCGGTCAGGTTAGCACGACATCACTTTCTATCAGGCCAGAACGGCGACCCGGTCGAAGTGCTTAGCGAAGTGCTTGCCGGTGCGGGCGGCGTGGGCGTTCTTGTGGAAGGCGTAGCCGGCGATCAGCGGCAGGGCCATGGTCGCTTCGGCGAAGACCATCTGCTCGTAGGTGAGGTCGACCTTGCCCCAGGAGCTGGCTTCCTTCAGCGTGGAGCCGGAGAGCGCGCCGTCGCGGGCGTCGGCCACCGTGATCTGGATCGCGTACTTGTGCATGGAGGCTTCGGTGCCGAGGATGTCGGCGGCCACGACGATGTCCTGCGCGAAGTTCTTGGGCACACCGCCGCCGATCATCAGCAGGCCGGTGGTGGGGTTGGCTATTTTGAGCTGAGTGACCTCGTAGAAGTCCTTGGCGGAGTCGATTGAGACGACCGGCTTGCCCTGACGCGCGTGCTGGTGGGCGACGAGGCCAAAACCGGCGGAGCAGTCCGAAAAGGCGGGGACGAAGATCGGCACGTCCTTCTCGTAGGCGGCGAGGACGATGGAGTCGCGGCCGCCGGCTTGGGGCGTCTTGCCGTTGTCGCTGAGGTATTTGCCCATGGCCTGGATGAACTCGCGCGAGCTGTAGGCGCGGGGTTCGAGCGAGTCGGTGATCTGGTGGGTGACCTCGTCGCAGAGGCGGAGCTCTTCCTCGTCGATGAAGGTGTCGTAGATGCGATCGATCATGAGCTCGCGGAGGGTGGCGTCCTCGGCCCCGTACTTGAACTCGTCGCCGGCGATGTAGTGGTTGAAGCCGAGGGCCTCGAAGAAGTCCTGATCGACGATGTTCGCGCCGGTGGAGACGATGGCGTCCACCATGTTGTTGCGGATGAGGTCGACGAAGATCTTCTGCAGGCCGGCGGAGATCAGCGACCCGGCGAGGCAGAGGATGACGCCGCAGTCGGTGTCGCGCAGCATCATGTCGTAGATGGAGGCGGCGCGGAAGGTGTCACGCGAGCTGTAGGCCATCTTGCCCATGGCGTCGACGAGGGGGACGACGTTGTGCTGCGTGATGTCGAGGTGTTCGATGCGGCGGGCGAGGAGGTCTTGTTTGGTCATGGCTTTCCTAGGATACCAACTTGGAAGCGGACGCACGATGAAAATGCGGTGAGGCTAGGCGGCGCGGCGCTGGACTTTGGCAAAGGCCGAGGTCTTCGATTGGGCCATGCGCAGGTCGTATTCGTTTCGCAGGTTCATCCAGAACTGCGCGGGCAGACCGAAGTAGATGCCGAGGCGCAGGGCGGTGTCGGCGGTGATGGCCCGCTTGCCGCGGACGAGATCATTGATGCGGGGGATGCTGACGTGCAGTTCTTTGGCGAGGCGGTAGGCGGTGAGGCCGACGGGCTCCATGAACTCGGTGAGGAGGATGTCGCCAGGGTGGATGGCGAAAGGTTTGGTCATGGGGTAGCTCCTGTGCTTAGTGGTAGTCCACGATCTCT
>CAXTUR010000210.1:0-5013 GCA_964247455.1 uncultured Acidobacteriaceae bacterium
CGCGCCAATTCTCACAGGGCATGGTGCTCAAGGGCGGCGCGAAGATGTCGAAGTCGAAAGGCAATGTGGTCAGCCCTGACGAGATGATCGAGCGGTACGGCGTGGATGCGACGCGGATGTACTCGCTGTTTGCGGGGCCGCCGGACCGAGACATGGACTGGCAGGAGGACGCGGTCGCCGGGATCGGCCGGTTTCTCTCGCGCGTGTACCGGCTGACGATGAAGTACAAGGATGCGCAGGCGCACCCTGACGCGTCGCTTTCGCAATCGCCCACCGCCCTGAAGCTGCTGCGCAAGCTGCATCAAACGCTCGGCAAGATCACGCAGGATTTCAGCGGACGGTGGCACTTCAACACTTCCATCGCTGCCGTCATGGAGCTGGTAAACGAGGTGCAAGCGGCGGAACCGGCCATCGACGCGGGAGAGGTTTCGTCCGCCACCATCGCCGAGGTCTTTCGCACGACGGTGCTGATGCTGGCACCATTCGCTCCCTTCTTCGCGCAGGAGCTATGGACAGAGATCGGTGGTGGAGGACCTGTCTTTCGTGCGCCCTGGCCAGTTGCCGACCCTGAGTTGGCGAAGGAAGACGCGCTGGAGATCCCTGTCCAGGTGAATGGAAAGCTGGTGGTCGTCATCTCCGTTTCGGTCGGCAGCGACGAGGCTGCAGTGAAATCCGCAGCGCAAGCCGACACCAAGGTAGCCGCGCGGATCGAAGGCAAGATGCTGGTCAAGACGATCGTCGTTCCCGGCAAGCTCGTCAACCTCGTGGTCAAGTAGTGGCGGCTGCGGGTACGAACGAGCGGGTGACGCAGGGCTTTGTCGGCACGCTCTTATGGTGCTGGCGGCGACCTTGGCTGACGGCGCTCGAGGTGCTGTGGCGCTGGGTGTACGGCATCCCCGTGCTGCTGCTGCTGCGGTACGAGGCGACGCGCATTCTGCTGGCGACCTCCCTCGACTACAACGCGCTGCGAGAGATGACGCTGCTTGACCCCGTGCGAAGCTCGGTAACGCTTGCTAAGGCCGTGTTGGTGCTCAAACCAGCGCTTTGGGCGGTAGCCGTCTGGCTTGCACCGGTCTTACTGGTGAGTTGGGTGGTCGTGTCGTCGCTGGGCAGGACTCCGGTGCTCAAGCGGATTGATCCCACGCTGCATGCCAGGCCGGGAACGCTGATGATCCTCCAAGCCATCCGCATGGCCGCGCTCTGCGTCAGCTTCGCGGCGTGGCTCTGGTGTTTGCAGACTGCGGCTGTCGTAGCCATCACGGGGCCGCTGGGCCGGGGTGGGGAGCCGAGCCTGGTGCTCTACTTCGCACTAGCGATCGCGGCGACGCTGGGGCTGTTTACCTTGTGGGCGGTGGGCAGCTGGGGATTCGCGGTGGCCCCTTTGCTGTCGATGCTGCGCAACTGGGGTGCGCGGAGGAGCATCGTGGCGGCGTTTCGTGTAGGCGGTCTAAAGATCAAGCTGGTGGAGATCAACCTCGTCATGGGCATCGTCAAGATCGCGCTGATCGTGCTGGCCATGGTGTTTTCGGCGAGTCCGCTGCCGTTTGAAACGGTGGCCTCGCGCGAGTTTTTGCAATGGTGGTGGGCGGGCGTCTTCCTGTTTTACATCGTCGCTTCCGACTTTTTTCATGTGGCTCGCCTCGCCGCGTACCTGGAGCTGTGGCGCGCTTCTGCGGGGCGAATAACAGTTGACCCATAATGCTTTCGCTTGCGGCTCGGCGGCGCAGGATCGGACACTCTGCATTGACGAAGCAAGCGGTAAACGTGCATCTTACGAACAGTCCTATCACAGAGTTCAGGAGCGTGTATGTCTTCCTTCGCGGTCTACGGTATCGGCGTGGTGCTCATCATTGCGGGCCTCATCTATGTAGCGACGCTTATCCACGTGCACACCCCGTGGATCGTCGGCATGGCGATCCTGGTGGCGGGCGCGGGGCTGATCGGCGCGGCCAACAACACAAAAAAATCCGAGTAGCTGCGGTACGATCAAGAGATCGTGAACACCTCCACCATCGTCATCCTCGACTTCGGATCGCAATATACGCAGCTGATCGCGCGGCGCATCCGCGAGTTCAACGTTTTTTCGGTCGTGCTGCCGTGTACGGTGCCGCTGGATAAGGTGAAGGCGCTCAGCCCCATGGGCATCGTGCTGTCCGGCGGACCATCGTCGGTCTATGACGCGGATGCGCCGCAGGCAGACCCCGCGGTGCTGGCGATGGGGGTGCCCGTGCTGGGTATCTGCTATGGGTTGCAGTTCATCGTGCATTATTTGGGGGGCGCGGTGGAGCCGGCCCCAGCGCGAGAGTACGGCCATGCCGAGGTGACTGTGGTCGCGGAGACGCCGCTGTTCGCCGGTCTGCCGCGCTCGATGAACGTCTGGATGTCGCACGGCGACGAGGCGAAGGCATTGCCCGAAGGCTTTGTGCTGACGGCCGAGACGGCAAACGCCGTGGCCGCGATTGCCGACGAGGCGCGGCGCATGTGGGCCGTGCAGTTCCACCCGGAGGTGGCACACACGCCGCAGGGTATGGAGCTGTTGCGCAACTTCTGCATGGACATCTGCGGGTGCGCGGCGGATTGGACACCGGAGCACTTCATTCAATCGACAGTCGAGCGGGTGCGGGCGCAGGTGGGTGCAGGCCACGCTATTTGTGGATTGAGTGGCGGGGTGGATTCATCCGTAGCGGCGGTGCTGGTGGCGCGGGCCATTGGCGATCGGCTGACGTGCATCTTCGTCAACAACGGCGTGCTGCGAAAAGATGAGTTTGCCAAGGTGCAGCGAACGATGCGGGAGCAGCTTGGACTGAACGTCGTGGCGGTCGATGCTTCGGAAAGGTTTCTGAGTAAGCTGGCAGACGTCACCGACCCTGAGACGAAGCGCAAGGTGATTGGCGGCGAGTTCATCGCGGTCTTCGACGATGAGGCCAAGAAGATCTTTGAGGCGGAGAAGAGCGCGGGCGAGGAGATCGCCTGGCTGGTGCAGGGAACGCTCTATCCGGACGTGATCGAGTCAAGCAGTGTTCACGGGCCGAGCCACACCATCAAAAGCCACCACAACGTCGGTGGCCTACCGGTCGACATGAAGCTAAAGCTGATCGAGCCCCTGCGCGACCTTTTCAAGGATGAGGTCCGGCGGATCGGGCGTGACCTCGGGATGCCGGAGGAGATCATCGGGCGGCAGCCATTCCCGGGGCCTGGACTGGCGGTCCGCATACTCGGTGAGGTGACGGCAGAGCGCGTGGCGATCTTGCAGGAGGCGGATGAGATTGTGGTCGACGAGATCAAGCGCGCCGGGCTGTACCGGAAGGTGTGGCAGAGCTTCGCGGTTCTGTTGCCGGTCAAGTCCGTTGGTGTGATGGGCGACCAGCGGACGTATGCCAACACCTGCGTGATTCGCGCGGTCGAGAGCGAAGACGGGATGACAGCGGACTGGGCACCGCTGCCGTACGAGGTGCTGCGGACGATCTCGAGCCGCATTGTCAGCGAGGTGCGCGGGATCAATCGCGTCGTCTACGACATCACGTCGAAGCCGCCCGGCACGATCGAGTGGGAATAAGGCCTAGCGTGGTCTAACCGCTGGGTCTGCGGATTTCATCGGGGCGGAGCGGCGGGCGGTGGTTTCAAGCACGATGCGGGTGTTGCGGGCGAAGGTGACCTGCTTGCCGCGGGCGAAGATGCGCTCGTAGATGGAGATGGCCGCGCCATAGTAGCCGATACCTGCGGCCAGGTAGGGCTGCTGCGCGGCTGTCCCTACGATGAAGCCAATCAGGCCGAGGCTGTTGGAAGCCACGGCGTTCTTGCCGAGCATCCCGTCGCCACCATCGCGGTCGAGCGGACGGGCGGCGAGCGACAGCAGAATGAACGGCACGACGAGCTTGTCCTGCGGCTTCGGTTTGACTTCGCCTTCGGAGGTCATGGCGAGGTCCGCGGCGGAGCTGGAGTCGGCTCCTTTGAGCGAGGCTTGCACGGCCTGCGGCTCTTCGCCAGGAAGGGTGAGCTGACGAAAGGAAAAGCTCAGCGCGCCAGCCCGTCCAAAGCGGCGCGCGGGTTTGGCCTTGGTGACCGCGCCCGAAAGCACTGCGCCCTGTGGAACGGCGACGCTGCCGTCGGGATTGAAGATCGGTTCGGCGACTGTAGCCTTGATCTCCTGGCCGACGTTGGTTGAGGCGGAGGTCAGCGCGTCGTTGAGATAGGCCTGCACCATCCAGGTGGGCGGCGCGTCGGTGGCTGCGGTCGCCTGGGCTGCGGCAGCCGGCTGCGGCGGCAGCTGTGGAAGCGAGAGCTGCCCCGTCGACTCCACCGTCCAGGCGGTGCCCTTGGCGATGCGCTGCGGATGATAAGGCAGCTGCGAATAGAGGAGCTGCTTCAGGCGGTCCGACTTGTCAGGACCAGTTAGGACGTGCACGCGGTCCTTAGCTGCCGCCTCAGCGACGGTGAACTGGCGATGGAAGAAGCCACCGGTCTGCGGAGGCGGCGCGACGATGCGGAAGATCGGCGCACCGTCGCTGGCGTCGCCCGAGGCAAGCGGAAGTGCCGTGCCGTCGGCGAGAACGATTTGGTTGAAGCGGACGACGGGCGTGTAAAAAGGGGTAAAGTCGGCATTGAGGCGGGCGTGTATACGGCGGCTATGGTCAGGCTCGAGCGCGACGACCGTGCCCGCTAGGGTCGTGTCGGCGGGTAGCACAAGTGTGCCGCCAGAGTAGACCGGGTAGATCAGGTGGGCGCGTATGGATGTCCCGGAATGCATAGGAAGGTTCTGGTCGATCTGCACGGCAAACGGAGTGCCGGAGGGGAGGGTGAGCGAACTGGACGGCTGACTTGTGCTTTGGCCGGACGCGAGGAAGGGGTTGCAGGCGAGGGCAAAGAGCAGGGCTGGGTGGCGGGTCATCTGTCTGGACGGTATCACTTGCGCCTTTAGACAGGCTGAGAGCGAAATGGTTATTCCTAGCTGTGTCACTATAGGTAAGAGGTGTCACTGTGGACGTTGAGTGGGCACAGATCAGTAAAAATGGC
>CAXTUR010000211.1:0-5002 GCA_964247455.1 uncultured Acidobacteriaceae bacterium
TGGCCTTCATGTAGCGGAGCCACGGCTCGGGCGCGAGGACGGGGATGCCCCAGGGCAGCGATATGGCGGCGACGGCGATCAGGGCGATTTCCATTAGGCCAAAGGCGAGGGCTCTGCGTAGCGGGAAGAAGCTTTGCCAGGCCACGCCACCTGCCGCGAAGAGGATGGGGTAGATGGGCGAGGCGTAGTAGTGATTGCCGTGAAGGACGATCATCAGGTCTATGAAGAGGACGAAGGTGACGCCGAGGAACCGCCATTGGCGCGCGTCTTTGCCGAAGAGCAGCCAGAGCAGACCCGCGCCCCAGACGAGCATAGTCAGCGGGTCGTGGTAGAGGATCTGGATCGCCACGAAAAGGACGGGCGAGAGCGCGGGGACTTTGTGTTGGTGGCGGGCGTTCAGGAGGAACTCGAGCGTCGGCCAGTGGTTTCGCGCCTGCCAATGGAGATACGGGAGGACGATAAGGACCATGAGGGCGGCTCCGGCGGCGGCCCAGCGGGTAGCGAGGAGGCGGCGTTCAGGGACGAGCAGCAGCGCGGCCGCGAATGCGAGGAGGAAGAACGCCATGGAGGGTTTGTTGAGCAGACCGAGCCCGGCGCAAGCCCCTAAGACGAGCCAGAGCCGTTGCGAGCCGCCCCGGAGCATCAGGATGAGCGTAAGGAGGCAGCCCATCCAGAAGAGCGATTCGGCGGAGTTCATCGAAAGATAGCTGTCGATCGAGAGGAACTGGGGCGAGGCGAGGATACCGGTCATGGCGAGGGCCTGGGCGGGGCGGCGACCGCCGAGCGACCATGCAAGGATGCCGGTGAGGAAGACGCGGCCCGCGCCGGCGAGCGAGCTCAACATCCGGATGCCGGTGAGCGAGGTGCCGAAGAGCAGTTCAGTTAAGCGCGCCTGCACCGCGACGAGTGGGCCGTGGTCGACGTAGCCCCAGGCCAGCCGCCGTCCGCAGACGATGTAGTACATCTCGTCGCGGAAGTAGCCATAGCCGAGGTGCGTCTGCCAGAGGTTGGTGGCGACGTGGAGGAGGAGCTTGAGCGTGGCGAAGATTGCGGCGAGGCGGAGGGCCCGGCGGAGGGACGGAGTGGGCGCGTGGAGGAGGGTCGTGCCCATAGAGCGGAAGTATAGCGGAGCGGCTGGGCCAGGCCCACCTTAGCGACGATGAAGCTGTCGCGAAGATGGGGCACCCGGCAACCAGGAGAAGCGGGTCCCCTTTGGTAATGACAAACAGAAGACGCTTCAGATGAAGTCTTTCTTCTTCGGCCAGACTTCGGCGATGTTGAATTTGCGTCCGCTGACGAGATAGATGTCCTTGTGCTCGAAGGGCATGGAGAAGGGCGTGCCGGTATAACCCATGAGTTCAACGGAGTTGTAATACGCGTGCAGGTGCTCGGGCGTGGAGCGTTCGATCAGGATCATGGAGTCCCAGTTGGTTGCGCCCGGTCCCCAGAGGAAGTAATTGTTCTGGCCGGAGGAGGCTGCGGGCAGGCCATGGCCTAAGAAGTTGAGCGCGCCCGCCTCGCCGTAGTTGTCGCAGGAGATGCCGGTGACGGCGCGGCGCTCGGGCGGCAGGGCGTTGTAGACGCGGGTGACGGCGTCGACCTCCTCTTGCCAGCCGAAGCGGTCGGCGTAGAACTGCGGCAGCGGGCCGCTGGGGCTGTTCTCGGAGTTGCCGTTGACGCGGTCGAGGTGGGTGGCTTTGGTGTAGCGCAGCCATTGTGTGGGCGTCAGGATGGGTAAGGCGAGCGGAAGAACAAAGAGCGTGACGAGGGTGAGCGTGGCCTGGTAGACCGGAAGGGCGAGGGGGCGATTTGCGACCACGGCGCGGCGATGGGCGAGGCGTGTCTCCCAAAAGACGCCACCCGCGGCGAAGAGGATGGGGTAGATGGGGATAACGTAGTAATCCTTGGCGTGCAGGGCCACCATCAGCGCAAGGAACAGGAGGAAGGTGATGCCGAGCCAGCGGCGGTGCGGAACGCGGAGAAGATGGACGAGCCCGGCGATCCAGACGAAGGCGGAGAGTGGGCCCAGGGTCAGGAGCTGTTGGAGTAGAAACGCGCCGGGAGCGAGGGCGATGTTTTTGTGCTCCGCGCGCCCGTTCTGGAGGAACTCGAGCGTGGGCCAGTGGTGCTGCACCTGCCAGAGAAGATTCGGGGCGACGATCACCAGCATGAGCGCGACCCCTGCCACAGCCCAGCGGTTTGCCAGCAGTCTTATCTGCGGCGTAAGCAAAAGGGCCATCAGCAGGGCGACGAGGAAGAAGGTCATGGAGGGCTTGTTCAGCAGGCCGATCCCCGCCGATGCGCCGATGACGAGCCACAAGCGTTGTGGGCCGCCGCGCTCCATCAGGATGAGGGAGAGCAGGCAGATCATCCAGAAGAGCGATTCGAAGGAGTTCATGGCGAGAACGCTGTCGCCTCCTAGATATATGGGCGCAAGCAGAACGCAGAGCATGGACAACCCTTGCGCGGGGCGGCGGCCACCGAGCGACCAGCAGAGCACGCCGGTTAGGAAGACGCGGGCGGCCCCGGCGACGGCAGAGAGGAGGCGTAGCCCGGCAAGGGAGCGCCCGAAGAGCAGCTCCGACAGCCGCGCCTGAACGGCGACCAGCGGGCCATGGTCGACATATCCCCAGGCGAGATGCCGCCCGCAGGCGACGTAGTAGAACTCGTCGCGGAAGTAGCCCCAGCCGGTGTGCGCCTCCCACAGGTTGGCCGCGACTTGGAGGAGCAGCTTGGTAGCCGCAAAGACAGCGGCGAGACGAAGAGCTTCACGGAGCGCGGGGTCACTGGGACGCACTATGGTCGTCGACATGACAGAAGCATACGGTGGAGGACGCCGCGCCGTTCCGCGCATCTACACTTTAGGGAGAGGTGACGGACGATGGATTGGACGCCGGGCGGCGGCAGCGACGATGTGGAAGACCGGCGGGACTCGTCGGGCGGCGGGGGCGGCGGGTTTGGCTTTGGCGGCGGACGGGGACTGGGGCTTGGCGGGATCATTGTGCTGGGGATCGTCAGCCTGGTGACGGGACGGAACTTCTTGGGCGGTTATCTGAGTGGGGGAGGAGCCGCCGCGCCTCAGACGCAGACGATGCAGCAGGGAGCGCCGCGCGCCCACTCGGCGGCGGAAGACCGTTCGGCGCAGCTGGTCTCGTTTGTACTGAACGACGTGCAGAAGACCTGGACGACACTGCTGCCGGAGCAGACGGGCAAGGACTATCGTCACGCCAAGCTGGTGCTGTTTCGCAACCGCACCTACTCGGGCTGCGGAACGGCCCAGTCGGCCACGGGGCCGTTCTACTGTCCGGCGGACGAAAAGGTCTACATCGACCTGAGCTTTTGGAATGAGCTGGCGCAGTTTGGCGGCGGTACGAGCGAGTTCGCGCAGGCCTATGTGGTCGCGCACGAGCTGGGCCACCATGTGCAGAAGATCCTCGGGACGGAGCAGAAGGTGAGCCGCCTGAGCAGCCAGGAGCCTTCGGAGCGCAACCATCTTTCGGTTGAGCTGGAGCTGCAGGCCGACTGCTTCGCGGGCATCTGGGCCAAGACGGGCGAGGACCGCGGCTTTATCCATGCGGCGGACATCGCGTCGGGCCTGAAGGCGGCGGCGGCGGTTGGCGACGACCATCTGCAAAAGATGGAGCGCGGCTCGGTGAGCCCAGAGACATTCACCCACGGCAGCTCGGCGCAGCGGCAGCATTGGTTTGAGGCGGGGTTGCAGCAGGGGACGATTGAGGCTTGTAATACATTCCAGAGCGGGCCTTAGACTATCAGTCGGGAGCAGTTCTCCTTCGGGAAAGACAGACAAAGGGAGATGCAGAAGCAGATCCCTTCGCTTCGCTGCGGGATGACAGACGCGTTGGGTTTAGTTCATAGGTTGAACTTGGCCGTGCAGGATGGTGGAGTGAAGAACGCCGCCGGGGGTATAGCGGTTGAAGTTCGCGAGCTGGCCGGGGGCGAGGGCGAGTTCGGCTTCGAGGCCGAGGAGATGGGCGGGGTTGCGGGAGGCGAGCAGTGTGGTGCTCGGTAGATCGAGGCCGGTGAAGCGGGCGAAGTTGGCTACAGCCTGGTCCATCGTGAGGACAGACCCCGCGAGGACGCCATTGGCAAGGCAGCGTCCGTTGGCGACCTCCACCGGGAAGCCGCCGAGGGTGTAGGTGCCGTCGGGCATGCCGGTGGCGGACATGGCGTCGGTGACGAGGATGGCGCGGTCGAAACCCTTGGCTTTGAGGAAGAGGCGGAGGAGTTCGGGCGCGACGTGGACGCCGTCGGCGATGATCTCGGCGAAGAGAGTAGGTTCGTCGAGCACGACGCCGAGGACGCCGGGTTCGCGGTGGTCGAGCGCGCGCATGGCGTTGAAGGTGTGGGTGGCGGAGGTTGCCCCGGCGGCGATGGCGGCGCGGGTGTCCGAAGCAGAGGCGTTGGTATGGCCGAGGCTGATCTTTACCCCGGCCTTAGTGGCATGTGCGATGAGGTCGAGCGCGCCGGGAACTTCGGGAGCGAGGGTAATGAGGCGGATGTGGCCTCGGGCGGCCTGCTGGAAGCGGTCGAAGAGCCGGATGGAAGGCGGGAGGATGTGCTCGAGCGGATGGACGCCGCGCTTGATGTGCGACACGAAGGGGCCTTCGAGGTGGATGCCGAGCGGGATGGCTCCGGGGTGTTCGGGCCGTTCGATCTCCGTTGCGAGGGCTTCGAGGGCGCGGAGGGTCGCGTCGAGCGGGGCCGTGACGGTGGTGGGGAGATAGTGGCTGACGCCTTTTGTCGCCAGGAAGACAGAGATGCGGTCGAAGGCGGCGGGGGAGGCGTCCATCACGTCGTGGTTGACCGCGCCGTGGAAGTGGATGTCGAGGAAGGTGGGGGTGAGGATGGTCTGGTCTGTGGTCTGGTCATGGAACGAAGGCGCGGATTCGATGCTCTCGATCAGGCCGTCGTCGGTGAGGGTGATAACGGGATGATGCTGCCAGGTGCGGGGGGGGGTGTGGAGGATCGCGGCGGTGAGGGT
>CAXTUR010000212.1:0-4984 GCA_964247455.1 uncultured Acidobacteriaceae bacterium
GGCTAAGGTGATGGCAGCCGGCGTGTCGTTAAGGGTGATCCTGGGAAGTCGGTCTTCAGAGGGGCCGAGGTTGCGGCCGTGGAGCTCGACTTCGCCGCCGGGCATGGCGCAGGAGGGATGGAGGCGGTCGATGTGCGGTGCGGCGGGGTTTGTGGTGGGATGGAAGAGGGACGGCATGGGGATAGTGTACGGCGGGGCTGATTAGAACGCGGACTACCAGTCTCTAGCGGTTGGTGGATACCCAGGATATAAACATTGTCTTCGGCAATCTCGTACAGTGCGATGTAAGGTCACGGAGCGAAATCAGTTCTCGTGATTGGTCAGCGCGCTTACGGCCTTTATGGGGCATCGCGGGTAAGCTGTTTAGTCTGTCGTAGATGGTCCTAACCACTTTCCGGGCAGCGTCCGAACTGTCCTGGCGAATGTAGTTGAAGATGACGGTGAGGTCGTCGACCGCGCCTACTGTCCAGATAATCTTCATCTTTCATTTAGAAGCGCATCAAGATGCTCAATGACTTCTTTGTGATCGACCAGCCGACCGGCGGCGATATCGGCCCGGCCCCGCTTGACCGCCGCATGGAGGTCTTCCTCATAGGCAAGAGAGCGGTCCATACTTTCCTGCGCGAGATCATCAAGCGACCGATGAGTTTCCGCAGCGAGGTGAGACAGTCTTTGCTCTTGAGCGGGCGTGAGTTGGACTGTCATATGCAAAGTCTAGGCGGCGTTCCGTAGCCGGTCAACACTCAATGATGTTCAAGGCTAACCCGGCGAGACTGGTTTCCTTGTAGCGGGATTGCATGTCGAGGCCGGTCTGGTACATGGTGGCGATGACCTGGTCGAGGGAGAGTTTGTGGCCTTCGGTCTCGTGCATGGCCATGCGGGCGGCGTTGATGGCTTTGACTGCGCCCATGCCGTTGCGCTCGATGCAGGGGATCTGGACGAGGCCGCCGATGGGATCGCAGGTCATGCCAAGGTTGTGCTCCATGGCGATCTCGGCGGCGTGCTCGACCTGGGCGTTGGTGCCGTTGAGCGCGGCGACGAGGCCCCCGGCGGCCATGGAGCAGGCGACGCCGACCTCGCCCTGGCAGCCGACCTCGGCGCCGGAGATGCTGGCGTTCTCTTTATAGAGGATGCCAATGGCGGCGGCGGTGAGGAAGAAGCGCAGCAGTCCTTCGTTGTTTGAGCCTTCTATAAAACGCAAGTAGTAGAGGGCGATGGCGGGGATGACGCCGGCGGCTCCGTTGGTGGGAGCGGTCACCACTCGTCCGCCAGCCGCGTTCTCTTCGTTGACGGCCATCGCCCAGACCGTGACCCAGTCAAGGGCGGCGAGCGGGTCGGGCGTGGTGATGTTCTCTAGGCGCGCGGCTAGCCGATGGGCGCGGCGGCGGACGTTGAGGCCGCCGGGGAGGATGCCTTCGGTGGCGATACCTCGGGCTGCGGAGTCTTGCATGGTATGCCAAAGGGCGAGGATGCTGGTCTTAAGGCGCGCTTCCGGGGTGCCGGTGGTAGGAAGGTCAGGACGGGCGACGGCTAGGGTGAGGTCGGCGAGGAGGGCGTACTCGTTGGCGAGGACGAGTTGGGCGATGGTGAGGTGGTGAGTTTCGGCAAGGGTGAGGAGTTGTTCGGCGGAGCGGAAGGGGTACGGGACGGTTCTTGTGGATACGGGGGTGCTGTTGGCTTGCGCGGCGAACTCTATGGCGGAGAGGATGAAGCCTCCGCCGACTGAGTAGAAGGTGTCTTCGGCGAGGAGGGTGCCGGTGGCGTCAAAGGCGGCGAGACGGATGCCGTTGGGATGGGTGGGGGTGCCGGGCGGGGGATACATCCGGTCGCGGTGGAAGAGGTCGGTGGCGGTGGTGAAGGGGATGGGATGGGTGCCGCCGAGGTGAAGTTCGCCGGTGATGTGGAGGTCTTCGAGGCGGGTAGCGGTCAGTGTAGTGTCGATGGTAGCGGGAGCTTCACCGAGAAGGCCCAGGAGGACGGCTGTGTCCGTGGCGTGGCCGATACCGGTGAGGGCAAGCGAGCCGTAGAGGTCGGCCTGGACGCGGAGGGTCTGGGGGAGGAGGTCGGCGGTGCGGAGGTGCTCGACGAAGCGGAGGGCGGCGCGCATGGGACCCACGGTGTGGGAGCTTGAGGGGCCGATGCCGATCTTGAAGAGCTCGAAGAGGCTAGTGTTCACGGTGTTGATTGTAGTGGCCCGTACGTTCTATGCTGCATGCGCTCTAATCGAAGCGGTCGAGCCAAATGGCAGTGTTCCCGGCGTCGAGAGTGGGCCCTTTGTCGCTGGGCCGGTAGAAGCCGCCTTGTTTGCCGCTGAAACGTAGAGGTTTCAGGGCGCGCGCGACTTGGCAGTAGAGCTCAGGCCTCAGACCGTTGGTTGCGTCGCCTAGGTCGGGCTTGGCACCCGCTTGGAAAATGACGCCGCCGTGGTATTTGTAGATTGCGATGCGTGGATCGAGCCCACGTGCGGCAATCTCCCAGCCGCCGAGTCGGGCTAGGTAACGGTCACTTACGGCGGTAAGCCAGTTGACGGAGGCGAGCGAATCGGTGAGATTGTAAGTTTCCCACGTATTTGAGGGCGAAAACACCTGTAACCCTGGATATTGTATGGCAAGCATATAAACCAAGGATGCCGCGGCATGTGCATAGGCCGTACCCGGACGTTGCATAACACCGACCCCACCGTACGCCTGGTCCGCAGATAGATCCGAAGCATACTTCTGAAAACGAAGGATAAACTCCGCATTCATGTACATGAGTGGAAGTTGTAAATAGAGATAGCTGACGCCTTTGGGGTCCCACGATGCTTGACAGAGAAATGTAAGCAGATAGGCGGAGGCATCTGTGACCGAGTCGCCTGCTCCGTAGCTGTACCACCATTGGATCTTAGGAGAAGTAAATCCTTTCGATTTCTCGATGGCGGGAGCGGAGTTCCGTTGAAGGTCAATGGTCTCATCTTCCGTGCTGCGCCATTTAATATGATCGCCAACAAGGGCAAGGTAATCCCGTGCGATTTCAGCGACGGCGCGACGACGCTCGACAGTGGAACCATCTCGAAAGAGCAACAAGGCCGTCAAGCCGGTTCCGATCGCGGGATGTCCATCTACTTCAGTGAAGTATCGACCCTGTACAGCCGTTTGCATTTCCGAAGTGATTGTGGCTTTCTGTGTCATTTGTGTCCTCGTCAGGGTGCTGTCGCCGCCGCTCCACCTAGAAGCAAGCCTCCCAAGCGCAGGATGCCATAACCCACAGCTGCCACCGCTTCTTCAGGCGCCAGCAGAATGGCGCCGGCAACCAACGCTCCTCCAATTACAACATTACGGACGGTATGATCCTCCGGCTCGGTTGCTGGCACCGGAGCCGGTACGGGAACGCGCTCCGGCTGCTTTTGCGCACAGCCGCATTGCTGCGGGGACAAGACCTCCGGTGGAGTGCCGCCGTTGATTTTGCTGTAGGCGTCTTCCTGGCCCGCGCTTAACGTATCAGGTGGGAACTTTACCTCGACTACGGAGCGGATGTTATCGCCTGCTGGCGGGAGATTTGGATCGTCGACGATCACCACGTCTGGGCGGCGCATCATGCCTGCACCCGAGGTGAAATCAGGTATCTTTTGCCCGGGGAAGCTGCCCGGCGGATGCGGACGGGTCGGCATGCCGTTGACCATGATCGGCTGTGGCGGAGATTGAGTCATGTCGTAGCTGACTTCGGACTTGATGGTGCTACGGTACCCTGTGGCGGCGTCCGCGGCGTGGAGGGTAGAGGATACGCAGAGTTGTTTCAGTTGCGCGCCGCTGCTTGATAGGCCAGGCGAAGCGTCGCACTGGCAAACGGCGGCGCAGATGACCGCGCGCTCAGCCGGGAACATGCCTTTGACAGGCGATTTGGCCGCGACCTGGAGCAAGGACGCGCCGCCCGCGCCAGGATGATAGACGGCGGGCACAATGGCTCCTGGGGCTGAGTAGGCCGAAGCGATGGACGGACGAGGTGTGACGACCTCGCTGATGGTCAGTCCCGCCATAACTCCGCCGATGCCAGCGTTGCCAGGCGAAGGTGCGCCGATCTCGCCGATGATGACGTTCGGTGAACCGCCGATGATGACGCCTCCGTGAGCGGTGAGGTCGCCCATGCGCGCCGCGGGTAAACCGTTGATGAAGACGCCAGTCGATCCTTTGGCGATGACATCAGGAGGGCCAACGCAGGTTAGGGGATCGCCCATGCGCGCCGCGGGTAGACCGTTGATGAAGACGTTCGGAGAACCGGAGATAACAGGACCGCCGACGTGAGGCTCCGGAGTGGCCTCAGGGCAGGTGTGCATGTCGGTGATACGGGCGGCTGGAGGCATATGGCCTATGAGCGACGGTGGAGCGCTACGAAGCCACGGTACCGGATGATGACGGAAGGTGCAAGGGTCTATGGGGACAAATCTTGTCAGTTAGCCACGGATGCTACACTTGGCGTCATTCCGCCTCACAGGATCGATCGGGCTCTTCAATGCTTTTCAAGGTACGCAGCGCGGCGGTCTACGGGATCGACGCGAACATCATCGATGTGGAGGTGGACTACTCGGGCGTGAAGCTGAACGCGGAGGAGTTCCACACGGTGGGGCTGCCGGACGCGGCGGTGCGGGAGAGCCGGGACCGGGTGCGGTCGGCGATCAAGAACTCCGGGTTCGACATTCCGCCGACGCGGATCACAATCAACCTGGCTCCGGCGGATCTGAAGAAAGAGGGGTCGGGGTTCGATCTGCCCATCGCCATCGGCATCCTGGGCGCGTATGGCGCGCTGCACAACAAGGAGCTTGGGGACTTTCTGCTGGTGGGGGAGCTGGGACTCGATGGGAGCCTGCGGGCGGTGCAGGGAATGCTGCCGATCGCGGTGGCGGCGCGGACGCAGGGCATCCCGAACCTGATCATCCCGGCGAGCAATGCCCGCGAGGCGGCGGTGGTGGCGGGGGTGAACGTCTATCCGGTGAAGACGCTGCTGGAGG
>CAXTUR010000213.1:0-4874 GCA_964247455.1 uncultured Acidobacteriaceae bacterium
CGCGACACGCGCCTGCAATGGTGGCGCGAGGCCCGCTTCGGCATGTTCATTCACTGGGGACTCTACAGCATCCCGGCGGGCAACTGGAAGGGCCAGCCCACCCCGCGCATCGGCGAGTGGATCATGAACGACATGTCCATCCCAGTCGCCGACTACAAAGCGCTCGCCGCAGGCTTCAACCCCACCGCCTTCAGCGCGCATGAGATCGTCGCCCTCGCCAAGTCAGCCGGCATGCGGTACATCGTCATCACCGCCAAGCACCACGACGGCTTCGCCATGTACGACTCAAAGGCAGACCCGTTCAACATCACCACCGGCACGCCCTTCCATCGCGACCCGCTGAAAGAACTCGCCACCGAAGCCCACAAGCAAGGCATCAAGCTCGGCTTCTACTACTCGCAAGATCAAGACTGGACCGCACCCGGTGGCGCCGCCTACAAGACCGACTACGGCACCGGCAAGCACGAGCCACCCACCTTCCACTGGTATTTTTTTTTTAATGTTTAGTTTGCCACCTATCTCCACACGAAGGCCATCCCGCAGATCAAAGAGCTCCTCGCCAACTACGACCCCGCCGTGATCTGGTTCGACACGCCGTCGCCCGACATGACTCCCGCGCTGGCCGGAGAGATCGTCACCGTACTCAACCAGCATCCGAACCTCATCTGGAACAACCGCCTTGGCGGAGGCTACGCCGGCGACACCGAAACGCCGGAGCAGTACATCCCGGCGCAAGGCTTTTCCGGACGCGACTGGGAAGCCTGCATGACCATGAACGACACCTGGGGCTATAAGGCGAACGACACCCATTTCAAGTCCACCGAAGAGCTGCTCCGCAACCTGATCGACATCGCCTCGAAGGGCGGCAACTATCTGCTCAACATCGGTCCGGATGCTACGGGCACCGTTCCGTCCGCCGAGGGCGACCGTCTCCACGCCATGGGTCAGTGGCTCGCGGTCAACGGCGAGGCCCTCTTCGGCACCAAACCGACCCTCTTCGGCACGGAGGCTGGCAGCTTCAGTTCCACCGAGAAAGACGCCCACGGCAACCAAAAGTTCCTCCCCTCCTGGAATTGGCGCTCCACCACCGGCCCGCACACGATCTACATCGTCTTCTTCAAGTGGCCGGGCAAGACTTTTCACCTTGACAACTCGCCCCGCGCCATTACCGGAGCCTACCTGCTGGCCGACAAGGCCCATACTCCGCTGCCCATCGCACTCGAAAAGCAGGGCAAGCCTGGTGGCGACGCAGACATTACGCTCCCCGCGCAGCCACTCGATGCTGTGGCAACCGTCCTTGTACTCACAACGAAATAACATGGGCTGCGTACACTGACCATGTGAAAAGGAGCTTTATAGATGTGTTTATCCGCGACGGTAGGCGACCAGTGCGTGAACAACAGAGATGGACGTTAGAAGGTTCAGGTCATGCTGAACCTGAACATCGCGCAAATCATACAGAAGGCGTTTCTCCCCCGCGATGGCCGGTTCAGCAAACCATTATCCGACGCGATCCTGCTCTTCCTAGCTCGGGTGATGAAGATGATGAAGCCAGACGGCGGGTCGCGCCTCTGAGCGCGACACTTAAAGCTTTGCGGGCTGGCATACCTTCCGCAATGTCCCAAACCAAGATGCAGGGGATCTTTCTCGATTCACTAGAAGCGTTGGTTGCCAAGTTCTACCCCGGCTTGACAATGGCCATGGCCAGCGTTTCCGTCAACACTCCGCTTCGGATCGCCCATTTTCTCTCGCAGATCGTTCATGAAAGTGGGGGATTGCAGTACACCGAAGAGATCGCTAGCGGAAAGGCTTACGAGGGCCGGACCGATCTTGGCAACACGCAGCTTGGAGACGGCGAAAGCTTCAAAGGCAGAGGGTTGATCCAGCTAACCGGGAGAGCAAATTATCAGGCCTACGGCAAGGCGCGCGGCAAAGACTACACTGTATCGAACAACTGGACGTCGATCGCAACCGATCCCGTAATTGCCGTGGACGTGGCGGCGTACTTCTGGGAAATGCATCATCTCAATACTTTTGCGGATCACGATTCGATCGACCAAATCACCCGCATCATCAACGGTGGATTGACCGGGATCGCCGACCGCCGGTTGCGGCTTGCGAGTGCCAAGTGTTTCTTAATGACATGAAGAAAAAAAACTCTATCTAGCCATCTGCTGTTTTACCCTCTTTGCATCCATGACGGAACATGGTCAGGTTACGCCCAATACCATGTGCAGTCCCTGCATGCTGGAAGTCGGACGTGGCGTACCTTCCTACTCAATCACCTATGATTTCATGCACGCGCTCAATGATGGCCAGCTCGTCCCGCAGCTACTCGTGTCGCAAAATGGCAAAATCGTTCAAAAGCTCAAAGTACATAATGAGGTTCAGTTCTTTACTGATGGCACCCCGTCGTTTCGGGGAGTTGATGTCAACGCCGACGGGTTCCAAGATATCGAGTTCGTGACCGCTCAGGGAGCCACTAACACCTACGCCGATTATTGGCTCTACAAACCGTCTCAAAAGCAATTTTCTTACCTCGGCAACTATCCGGTGTTTACGCGCGATCCACAAACCCACCTTCTGAAAACATATGAAACAAGCCAAGCTGGAGTGCAGTATGCATCTAAGCAATACGTCTTTCGAGGCGGCAAGCTGGAGCTTATGCGTGCCGAAATGCAGGACGAAACAAAGACCCATGGTCTTTTCCGGCTGACCATCAAGGAACGCGTTCACGGAGTTCTGAAGACGACGACTCAGAAGCTAGTCAGACCGCCCGCCTAGCTCCTCAGAACCGCGACACCATCCAGACCCCCGCCACCATCAGCGCACATCCCGCCATCCGCCCTGGCGACGCCGCATGCTGCTTGAACCCAATCCAGCCCAGATGATCGAGCGCCACCGACATCACCAGCGAAGCCGTCAGGCTCAGCCCGGTAAACACCCCCGACCCCAGCTTTTGCGCCAGCATCAACCCCGCCATGGTCGATGCGATGCTGATCAGCCCGCCGAGCCACGCCCACCAACTCACCCCTAACACCTGCCCTATCGACGGAAGCCGCTCCCGCGCAAATGCCAGAACCATCAGCACCCCCAGCAGCCCGGTCACATACACCACCACCGTCGCCCACAGCGGCGCGCCCAGCTGCTTGTTCAACTGCGCGTTCGTTCCCGATTGGAACGGGTTCGCCGCCCCCGCCAGCAACGCCACCACAAAGCTCAACCACGCCATCGCCACACCTCAGGGACTCAGATGCAGCCTTGACACGCATAGCCTATGAGCAGCTATCCTCACCCCAGCCGCCATGTCCTCCTCATGACCTCAAAGACCATCCCGCTCCCCGGCCTTTCCCGCGACCAAGACGTCGGCTTCGCCTCCGCGCCGCAATCCCACAACATCCGCTGGTTCGTCTGCTTTCTGCTCTTTCTCGCGACCACCATCAACTACATGGACCGCAACGTCTTCGGCTACGTCGAGCCCATGCTCCACGACGCCGCCTTCATGGGCTGGGACCACGCCGCCGACAAGTTTCACCAGCCCGTCTTCGACAACAACTTCGGCAACGTCCTCATCTTCTTCCAGATCGCCTACGGCTTCGGCTTCCTCTTCGCCGGCCGCCTCATCGACCGGCTCGGCACCAAGACCGGCTATGCCATCGCCATCCTCGTGTGGGCGGCCGCCTCGCTGTCGCATTCGTTCGTCACCACCGTCGCCGGCTTCTGCATCGCCCGCGTCTTCCTCGGCCTCGGCGAATCCGGCAACTTCCCCGCCGCCATCAAGGCCGTCAGCGAGTGGTTCCCCACGCCGGAGCGCGCGAAGGCCGTCGGCCTCTTCAACTCCGGCTCGAACGCCTCCGCCCTCATCGCCCCGCTGCTGGTCGCCGCCGTCACCGCCAGGTACGGCTGGCCCGCCGCCTTCCTCACCACCGGCTCGCTCGGCCTCGTCTGGCTGGTGATCTGGCTCCTCTTCCCGTACAACCGCCTCCGTCGCGGAGCCACCCAGACCCAGGCCAACCTCGCCGCCGCTCTCGGCACCGAACACCCCACCTACGGTAAGCTCTTCCGCACCCGCGGCCTCTACGCCTTCTCCCTCGGCAAGGGCCTGACCGACGGCGTCTGGTGGTTCTACCTCTTTTACCTCCCGCAATTCCTCAACCGCAACTACGGCCTCACGCTGAAGGCCGCCTACTGGTACATCGTCGCCGTCTATCTCGTGTCATCCATCGGGTCGATCGCGGGCGGCTCGCTCTCCGGCTGGTGGATGAACCGCGGCCACTCCGTCAACTCCGGCCGCAAGTTCGCCATGCTCGTCTGCGCCCTGTGCGTCGTGCCGGTCGTCCTCGTCCCGCACATGGGCTCGGTCTTCCCCGCAAACGCCTGGCCCGCCACGCTGCTCATCGCCCTCGCCGCCGCCGGACACCAGGGCTGGTCGGCCAACATCTTCTCCACCCCGGCCGATATGTTCCCCTCGACCGCCGTCTCAACCGTGGTCGGCATCGGCGCGGCCGCCGGCGCACTAGGTGGAGCCGCCTTCACCTGGATCGTCAAGCACAACATCTCGCTCCACCCGCTGCTCGTCTTCTCCATAGCCGCTAGCGCCTATGTCGTCGCCCTGACGATCTTCCAACTCCTCGTGCCCCGCCTCGGGGCAACCCGCGAGGTGTAACGCAAGGCATTTGTCTTCTGGTTGTCGTTCCCGAAGGGAATCTGCGTTTGCGATGCTGAGGGTCCGATAGAACGCCCACTGCTAAACTAACCTTTCAGATGCCCAAGTTCTTCCTCACCACACCCATCTACTACGTCAACGCGCGCCCCCACATCGGCCACGGCTACACCACGCTCGCCGCCGACACCATCGCCCGCCGCCACCGCCT
>CAXTUR010000214.1:0-4823 GCA_964247455.1 uncultured Acidobacteriaceae bacterium
GCAGTGACGGAGCTGGCAACGGGCGAGCACTGCTCCCGCGAGGAGTTCAGGCGCTGGTGCGAGGCGCAGCCCAAGGGCCGCTACGAACGGGTGGATGGCCGCATCGTGGCCATGGCGGCGCAACGCGGCGCGCACCTGCGGATGAAGGCGGCGGTTTACCTCGCCCTGCATCGCGCGGTGGCCCAGGCTGGGGTTGGTTGCCAGGCCCTGCCTGATGGCGCGACGGTGGAGACCGGCGACAGCGACTACGAGCCGGACGCGCTGGTGAACTGCGGCGCGCCGATGGACGATGACGCCGTCGCCGCGCCCAACCCGGTGATCGTGGTGGAGGTGCTCTCGCCCGGCACGGCCTCGACGGACACCGGGGGCAAGCTGGCGGGCTACTTCCGGGTGCCGTCGGTGATGCACTACTTGATCGTGCATCCGACCCGGCGGGTGGTGACCCACCATCGCCGGAGCGGCGGCATCGAAACGCTGGTCATCGTCAACGGCCCAATCACGATGGACCCGCCCGGGATCGTCGTCACGGTCGAAGAGCTTTACGAGACGGGCTGATGCATCTTGGGGGTCCGGTGGCAGCGGAACCGAGAGTTCGATTCAGCCCATAGCGTCGATGGTTGCAGAGTTTGGCTTAGTGGGAGCGGGAAGCTGGTCGCCGCCGCTCGTGATCACTAACAGCGTCGACGTAGCGGAAGCGTATAGGCGTCCGGCTGCATCCGTCAGCTTGGCTTCAGCAAAGGCGGTACGGCGGCCAAAGGATAGAACCCGGCCCTCCGCCCGGACCTGACCCGTCTCCTTGGTCATGGCCTTGTGGTAGGACACTTTGAGTTCGAGCGTGGTGTACGATTGACCGACGCCGAGCTTGGAATGCACGGCACACCCGCAGGCAGAATCGAGCAGTGCCGCCGCGTAGCCCCCGTGCACAGTGCCCATGGGATTATAGGCATGCTCGCCAGGGACGCCCTCGAAGGCGGCGAAGCCGTCCTCGAATTCCACGCCGGAGAACTGCAAAGTGGCGCCAATGCTCGCCCGTCGCCCCGATGAAAGCAGCGCGCGCAACTGTTCCAATCCGGTCATCGCGGCCAACGCGGGCGGGAGCGCACTCATGCCAGGGGCTCAGCGCGGTATTCCGCGAGCCGACGGCCAAGATTGAGTTCGGTGTCGCTGCGCTGCTGGTATCCCGTCTTCGCCAAAGCCATCGACCGCGCCCTGGTTTGCGGACGGGACGCGGATTGAAAGAACGCCTTCAATGCCGGCGGGAACTCGGCGTCATCAGGGAGCGTGCTAACATCGACGAACGCTTTCGTCTCAGCGATCGCTTGCTTCTCGAATCCCGCGACGCGGGCGGCAAACGCTTCGACGAAGCTCTCGAACTCGGCGTCGGGGATGGCGCGGTTGACGTAGCCGTAGCGCTCAGCCAACTCCCCCGGGTAGTCATCCGCCCCGAGCAGGATTTCGAGGGCCCGGCCACGGCCTACAAGGCGCGACAGGCGTGTCATCGGGTTGCCGCCAGGCACCGCGTCGACCCCGACCTCGAACTGTCCGAGGATGGCCTTCTCGCGCGATGCGAAGCGGATGTCGCAGGACAGCACGAATTCGCTTCCCGCCCCCCGGGCGCGACCGCGGATCGCCGCGATCGAGACGACGGGCGCGCGGCTTAGCCGCACAAGCACATCGAGCCACGGATGCATGCCCGTCTTGCCCGGCGCCATCCCTGCGTAGTCCCCCTTGACATCGATATGCGCCATGAAGAACTCGGGGTCAGCACTGCGGAACATGACCACCCGCAACTCCGGCTCCGACTCCATCTGATC
This sequence comes from uncultured Acidobacteriaceae bacterium, assembly GCA_964247455.1. GTDB lineage: Bacteria > Acidobacteriota > Terriglobia > Terriglobales > Acidobacteriaceae > Edaphobacter. The sequence goes on from CAXTUR010000214.1 coordinate 1,815, forward strand.
GAGCAGGCCGCTGAGTTGGCGGATCGTCTCCGGATCGATGAGGTTGATGGGCGGGTTATTGAACGTCACTTGCCAGAGCGCAGGGCTGCGTTTGTCGATGTGCAGTTGAGTTTCGGACGTCATTGACATCTCCTCGCCGCGCCGATTGATGGCCAGTCCTGAGTGGATCGGCAGGCGAGCGGCTTCGCCTGCATGCGGCTACGCGTGTTGGGACGTCGCTTCAAGGCTGCTCCGGGTCGCCTGCATCAAGGCTCCAGAGAGGTCAGGGTCATTGACGGCCCGCGCGAGAATCAGCGCGCCCACCATCGCGCTGAGCCGGACCATGGCCGCCTCCACGCTCTCATCCTCGCCGGCCTGTCGAGATAGGTCTGCGAGGCGCTGGAGGCCGCTGCGCAACTGCTCCGTGAACGCGGTGCGGCACGAGGCGTCCGCGCGCCCCACATCCGCCGCCAGCGCGCTGATGGCGCAGCCCCCGCCGGGCGCATCGCGGTGCTCGGCGCTGAGGTATCTGTCGATGAGCGATCCGAGGCTCGGGGCGGGACGTCCGAGCGTGTCGGTCATGGCCTGTGTCACCGCGCTGGCGACCAGATCCTCGCGCGAACTGAAATGCTTGTAGAAGCCGCCATGCGTCAGCCCTGCTTCGCTCATCAGGTTCGCGATGGACAGCCCATCCAGCCCCGCCTCCCGCAAGCGCCGTGACGCGACGTCCAGGATGCGCTGCCGGCTTCTGGCCTTTTCGTCTTGCGAATGCCCCACTCCTGATCTCCTTGAGCCGCCAATCGTGGCATGAACGGCGCCCTACCAGCTCTCGCCGTAGGGCCGCACCTCGACGTTGAAGGACCACGCGCCCCTGGGCTGGTGGGCGAGGTGGTAGACTTCGTCGGCGATCTGCGCCGGCTTGATGAAGTAGTCGTCCGTCTCATCGGGCCGCATCTTGCGGGTCCATTCCAGGTCGATGACCGCGTCAATGATCACGTAACCCACGTGCACGCCCTTGGGGCCGAGTTCGCGGGCGATCGACTCGGCCAGGATGCGCTGGGCGGCCTTGGTCGGCGCGAAGCCGGCGAAGCGGGGTTTGCCGCGCAGCGCGGACGTGTTGCCCGACGCGATCAGCACGCCGTGGCCGGCCGCGACCATCGCCGGCGTCAAGCGCCGCGCCAGGTGCAGCAAAGCCATCACGTTGATCGAGAAATTATTCTGCAGGGCGGCCGGGTCGATCGCGTCGAACGTGCCAAGCGTGCCGCCGACCGCGTTGTGCACCACAACCGAGGGATCGCCGCGCTCCGCGCAGACGCGGTCCAGCGTAGCGAGCAACTGCGCGGTGTCGGTCACGTCCGTCGGGTAAGCTGCGCTGCCTGACACCTCGGCCTCCAAGCCGCGGAGACGCTCGGCGTTGCGCGCCAGCATGGTGACGATGTAGCCGGCGTCGGCGAAGCGCCGGACGATCGCCGCACCCGTACCGGGACCCACGCCCGTCACCAAGGCGTGCTTGGCGCCGCTCACGCGGCGACGCTTTCCGCGCCGATCTTGCGGCGGATCATGGGCATTCGGTCGTTGCCGAAGAACATCTCGTCATCCACGAAAATCGTCGGCACGCCGAAGACGCCTTTTTCAACTGCACGGGCATTGTTCTTGTTGAGCGCTGCCTCGGTCCATTCCGCCGCAGCGTCGTCCCACAATGTCGGCGCGTCGATGCCATTGGCGGCTAGCAGCTGCGAGCGGGCCTCCGGCGAGGTGAGATCCTCGGTTCCGGCCCACATCGCGCTCGCTATGGCCATGTTAAATCGCAGATCAAGACCCAGCTTCCTGGCTGCGATTCCTGCGCGCATCAAAGTCCTTGCGGGCAACGCACCCGCCCTGACGGCGCCAAGCAACGCCATGTTCGGTGCGAACGGAATGCCCTCGTGCGCGGCCGACCGGGCGGCGTCCATGAACGCGTACTTCGCCTTCGGTGGGCAATTGGGTGAGGGTTGGTTTTTCACCTGTGCCATCACCCAGCCCACGTCGATGAGCGTGGTCTCGAAGCTCTCCCCTAGTCGTTGCAGGTTGCAAACGGCCAGGTAGGAGTAGGGACTCCGGTAATCCACAAGCGCTTCGATCATGTTGGCGCCCTCCGCGGCAACGCCCGCTTTCCGGATTTCGCCCGTACTCTACGTGGATGTCAACCCTCATCTACAAATGGCGACCGCGTTCAGGGGACGGGAATGTGCACACCGAGTCCGGGCGCGCTCGTACATCAATCCATGGCCAGCAAACCCATCCGCCTTCGGCCTTCTGCTCAATCGAACTTTCGGTTCCGTTGCCACTCGACCCCCGTCTTATGCACTCCAAGGAAACGACGCTAAGGGCAGCACTGGATCAAGTCAGCACAGGCTGCCTATCGTTGCTCCAACAGGTTCGGGGCAGACGATAAAGGACGTACCGCCGCAGTGGGTGATCGTCCGCAATCTGCGGGTGATCGAAGTCGGCACCGACGGCATGAACCATTCCCAGCCGGTCCATCACACCGCGGGATGGAAGGTTGGTCTCAGTCGTCTCGGCGACGATTTCCCGAAGGCCAAACTGCTCGAAGCCAACTTGCAGGGCGGCTCGTGCCGCCTCGGTCGCATAGCCTCGTCGCCAAAACTCAGGCGCCAGTTGCCAGCCAATTTCGACGGCCGGTGCGAAGCTCGCGGCGAACGAGATGCGACGCAAACCAGTGAACCCGATGAAGGATTCTTCTCCCGGCAGTTCCAGCGCCCACAGCCCGAAGCCGTCGCGCTCGAACTCGGCCTCGATGCGGTCAGCCCATGCGTCGCTCTCGTCCTGGCTCAACCGGCGCGGCATGAAGCGCATCACGTCGGGATCGTCGTTCAAGGCCGCGAAAGCCTGCTTGTCACCGGGGCGCCAGCGCCGCAGCAGCAGCCGGGCGGTTCGAAACGCCTCCGCCGTCAAACCGCCTCCGTGTCCAGCGCGTACCCCGCCGCCCGCACCGTCCGCACCAAGTCCAGCTCGCCCTCGCCGATGATC
>CAXTUR010000215.1:0-4791 GCA_964247455.1 uncultured Acidobacteriaceae bacterium
CGTCTGGGCGTTGGAACCGGCCGCGAGAGTGAGGAAGAGGAGGGAGGCTGCGGCGATCTGGAGGATGGGGGGCACGGTGGACGCTCTTATATAGAGTATGGGAGTGGAGAGTGGTGGGCAAGGCGGTGATTCTAACCTCGCACCTATGTATATAGGAAGAGGTAAGAAGAGCTGTTTCCACTCCTCATCTTCCATGTGGATGAATACCTTGATCACGTATTGCATGACGACGCAGCAAAATGGAAGGCCAATGACGGGGGACCGGACGGGTAAGATGGTGCACATGAAATTATTTGAAGTCGCTCTTGCCGCTTGCGTTGCTGTGCCGCTGCTTACGGCTCAACTTGCCGTACCATCTTCGGGAGCGACTCCGTTCAACGACACGTCCATGCTGCGGCCACCAGCGGGCGCAAAGGTTGCGATCGTCGAGTTCGAAGACCTGGAGTGCTATGCCTGCGCGCAAGCCTCTCCGATCGTGCAGTCGGCCATGGAGCAGTACAAGATTCCGCGTGTTCACCATGACTTCATCATCCCCGGTCATGTATGGTCACGGGCGGCTGCCATCGATGCCCGCTACCTTGAAGACAACGTCGCCCAAAAGACTGCCGAAGAATACCGCCGCGATGTCTTCGCGCATCAGCACTTGATCGCCAATCCGGACGATCTGGAACGCTTCAACGGCGCCTGGTTTAAGGCTCACAATCTCAAGCTGCCCTTCGTCTTCGATGGCTCAGGGCGGTGCGCGCAAGAAGTTTAGCCGGACTGCGCGTTCGGGGTTCGCCTCGGGCTGCACCATACACCGACTATTGTTGTGGTTACGGCCAGGCAGTGGATCGAAGTCACCGATCCCCGACAACTTTATGCTGCCATCGATTTAGCAAAGGCCTCCTTAGGCGCATCGACTCCGAAGAAACGAGACTGAAGGATGTCAGCGGAATTGACATTCAACAGGTGAACGCTATGCTGGATGCCAGGAGATTTCCATGCCCCCTGCGGCCCGAATCACAGATCCGACAGCCCACGGTTCACCCCTTGCACCCGGACCGGGAAGTCCAAATGTCTTCATCGGTGGGCTTCCGGCTTGGCGGGCGGAGATCGATCAGCACGCGTGTCCGGCGGTGAGCGCTACCGGGCCGGATGGAGTGGGATCGGTGATGATGGGTAGCCCGACGGTATTCATCAACGGGATGATGGCCGCACGAATGGGAGACATCGTGGTGGAGAAGCCCGGGCTGGCGTTGGGACCGGCAAATCCGATCGTCATGGGATGTCCGACGGTCATCATTGGCGATGTTGGGATGGGTGGAGCGCAGGGCGCGGCGATGATTGCGGCAGCCTTGGTCGGGACGCCCTTCTGCGCGGTTTGCAACCAGAAGTAAGCCGTGTGGAGGCCGTGTGGAGTTTTTCCTGTCGATCCGTGAAGCCGGAGGGTCATTGCGCGAGGTCGCCCTGCCGGAGAGCGGAGTGGTTCGCATCGGGCGGGAGCTACCGGCGGAGATTGTATGCGCGGACGGTTTTCTTTCGCGCGTCCATGCCGAGATCGAACGCAAAGGCATGGTATTCACAGTGCGCGACCTGGACAGCCGCAACGGCACGCTGGTGAACGGCGTCCGCGTGCCCGAGAGCGTGCTGTTTCATGGAGACACGGTGCTTGCCGGACGCACATGTCTGCGGCTGACAGTAAAGATCGATGGAAAGCAGGTGCCTGGGCTGCTCTCAGAAGCGCCACGCTTGCCTGTGTGGCAGCAAGCTATCGTGGCCAAGCTGCGGGAGACGTGCGGCTTTGCCGTGCTCGACGGAGCGCGCAACCTGGACGTACTCGATCTACTAAAGCGCGGCGGAGCTTGGTTCCAATCGCTATATGAAGGACGGGAAGCAGTTGACCTGGCCCCGCAAGGACCTTATTTGGTGGAGTTGGTAAGTGTGCCGGAGCTGCTGCCGTACATGATGGAGCGCGCCTGGGGCAACGCCTGGGGCGTGTACGTGGGAACACACGCAAGCTTCGAGGAGCTAAGACGGCATTTACGACGCTTTTTGACGATTACGGGGGAGGACGAACAAAAGATGCTGTTCCGCTTCTACGATCCGCGGGTGCTACGGACGTTTCTGCCGACGTGCACGGCCGGGGAGCGGGCGGAGTTCTTTGGGCCGGTGGAGCGGTTTGCGGTGGAGACGGCGGTGGAGGGCGAGGTGCTGGCGCTAACGCGGACGGGAGAAGAGCGGATCGGCTGCAAGACCTAGAGAAGGGTTGGCAGTTCAGGCCATGAGCCGGGATCGCCGAGGCGGTCCAGGGGCATCTGCATCTGTCGGGCTACCTCAAGCGCCCACAACTTGACGGAGGGGAAATCAGCGGTTTGGAGCATAGCCTGGTGAGTTTTGGACCATGCGCGACGAAAGCGAAAGTTGTCAATGGTGAGCGAGACGGTGGTCATGGGCGTGTAAATTTCAACGTCATACTCTCGCCACGCATACATACTGCGGTCCCACTCGGAAACGGGCGCTGGTTCGTCGAAATCTAGAGGAGGATCGGCTGCAATCACTTGACGAAGCAGAATGATAAACGATGGTGGAGGCGGAGGAGCAGGATAGCCCGAATAGCCTCGATATCGGACGACACTGGCCCAGAGAAAGAGGGACGCTCCATTGTCCCGAACAAGGCCATAATCGAAGACCTCGCGGGCCCAAACATACAGATTACGCGCAACAGCCTCGCCGTATTCTTGGGCGCACCACGCGAGCAGCTCCTCCGCATAGGCCAACGAAATCTCGGGATCAGCGTTTTCGGAGCGCAACCTAGAGACGATCGAACGAACACCCCGTTGAAAGCCGCTCGGCAACAACAAACCCATATCCTGAATGTAGGGCGCAGCAAGGTCGAGGCTGAGAGTGACTACGATCTTGGTCCATCGGTAGAGGTTAATTTTAGGATTGTCGCGGCATACGGGTTTAGCTGTCGGGATTCAGAATGGATATCATGCAAGCAGTGCTTCCAAATCGGGCCACGAGCTGGGATCGCCCAAATCTTCAACAGCTATTCGAACCTTCCGTGCAGCTTCTGTTCCCCATGCCATGATACTCGCCGGACTGGAGAAGCTGGCCGTCTCTCGCTTCACTCTGTTCCACGCTTGAATGAAATTGAAGCAATCGATAGTGCAATCCACGTACAGCATGGCGTCAACCATGGAGTCGTATTCACGCCACGCATAAATGGATTTGTCCCATTCCGTAGAAGGACGTATCCTATATACATCATTGGATTTATGATTGCCACGCAGCAGGCGCCTCACGTCCCTTATTGCTGGTGGGGTTGAATCCATATCGGGTAACTCTCCCTCCCTGTCTAGAACCAAATCTCTCCAAGCCATGATCGATGACGAAACTGGCTCAAGCTCGCCGCTTTGAAAAATAACAAGCGACCAAATATAAAAACAATGGGAAAACCTTTCCCCATACCGTTCTGAAGCCCATGAAAGCGTTGTCTCAAAATAGACCGTCGATACTTCGGGATCTATTTCGGATTTCTGTAGTTCCGTAATTATTTTTTTCAAGCCTTCCTTGAACCCCGTGATTGCAGGCAATCCCATCAACGGCACGTATGGTTCAGCAACATCCAGACTTAAGGTTGCCAACACGTTTGCCCAGCGATATAGCCTAACCGCGTCCCGTGGAGATTGCATACTACCTCGATTCAACTACGGAGCCAAAGCGTTTTCTGGTAAGGTCCACCACAATGGTGGGAACAGAGAGGGTATCATCCGAATACCTCTATAAAGAAGATACCCGGCACTAACGCCAGCACCGACCTCAGCTGCCCTCTTCATAGTATCGCCTGCGGGCTTGGCATCAGGCACAGGGATCGGTTCCTTCTCCCACTTCGTAGCGAGTTCGGGTTTCGGGCCACAGCCGTTATCTTCCCATCTGTCTAAACGATTTTTCAAGCCTTTCTGCCGATCCTTATACTGTTGGCGCTCTCCGGTAATGGAGCGGTAGCCGTATCGTGGATCTGGTACGGTAGGTTTTGTAAGCGGTAAACCTCCTTTGTCAAGCTTGAGGTCGTTCCAATGCTTTTGTATGACTGCTACAAACTCCAATATCTCTTGCAAGAGGTCTTTGCAGGGATCGGGTGGTTCAGGGCAACCTTGAACGGCGGTTCCCATTATGCGCCTCCTTCCACAGCTACCCAGCCGCGTGCGATGGCTTGGCGATGGACCTCGTGCATGCGCTCTTCTTCGGGAAGGACGGGATCGCCGGGCCGGCCATCCAGGAATGCTCCGATCCAGCGCATGTCCTGGTTGCCCTTCGCCCGACCGGCGAGGACGAGGGTGGCGAGCCAGGCGACGCCTTCGTCGGCGAGGATGTTGTGGGCGTGGGCGAAGGCGATCAGCGAGGGGGCGAACTGGGCGAGGTCGACGCCGGTGGTGAGCTGCTCGTGATAGAGGCGGAGGAAGACCTGAAGGCGGTTCTCAAGGGGTTCGCGCTGACCGAACTGCTCGGCGACCATGGTGACGTAGCGGAGGATGTCCGGCTCGGTGCGAAAGCCCCAGACACGGGCGTCTTCGATCCAGCCCTCGACCGAGGGGCGCAGTTCTTCATCGGTCGGCGCTACCTTCGTGGGAACTTGCCGGCGCAGGTGCTTGATGGCACGCAGAATGAAGGACTCGCGGGCTTCCTGCTCGAAGACCTGCATCTGCGCGTTGCGAACAATGAACACGGCCTCCATCATACAGAGGGTGGCGACAAAGGCTCGAAGGATTTAGGCGCGGCCCCGGGCGGAGGCGGCGGGTGGGGGGT
>CAXTUR010000216.1:0-4722 GCA_964247455.1 uncultured Acidobacteriaceae bacterium
TCCATACCGAACTCTGGACCTCCTGGGCCTCCCAAATCCGCTCCTACGCCGCCGCACACGGCCTTAACAGTACCCATCACGCGGTCGTCGAAGTCGGCCCTTACCTCATCACCCTCCGCGTCAACACTCGCTGGCTTCGCTTCACCCCTACCGAAATGACCACCGATTCGGGACACGCCGAGCCCTTCGCCCTTCACGAAGACGGAACCATTACGATAGGCCGCACAACCGAAGACATGGACATGACCGCCGAACGCCTCACCCGCGCGATAATGCAAAGTGAGAGAATGGAAACATCGATCTAAGATGGGCAGAGGAAGACTGCAATGAACAACCTTCAGCTTTACCTTGCGATCGGCATACCCACGATCACTGTCATTCTCGCTTGGCTTTCGAGCCGAGCCGACAATCATCGGCTGAACGACAAAGTCGACCGGCTCAACGATAAGGTAGACCGCTTAGGGGAGACCCTGCGCTCCGAAATGACGGCGCTCCGGACCGACATCAGCAAGGATTTCGTGGCCTTTCGCCGCGAGATACACCAAGACATGATTGTGCTCCACGAGCGTGTCGTCAAAGTCGAAACCAAGCAAGATATGTAGGTACCCATGACCACAGCCACCACCATCTTCTCCCCCGAACTCGCCGCCCGCTTCGACCACTTGGTCACGATCTATCCCCTGCGCCGCTCCGCCCTCGTCCCCATGCTGCTCTACGCTCAGGACGAGATCGGCTACGTCTCGGACGCTGTCGTCGCCGAGATCGCTGAACGCATTGGCATCTACGAGCTCGACGTCCGCAACGTCCTCTCTTACTACTCTATGCTCCGCACCACACCGGCGGGCAAGTTCAACGTCCAGGTCTGCACCAATATCTCCTGCATGCTGCGCGGCGGTTACGAGATCCTCGACCACTGCAAGGCCACGCTCGGCATCGGGCATAAAGAAGTAAGCAAAGATGGCCTCTTTTCTTTAGAGGAGGTCGAGTGTATCGGCGCCTGCTGTTGGGCGCCCGCCATGCAGATCAACTACGACTTCCACGACGACCTCACCCCCGACAAGGTCGACGTTTTGTTCGAAATGTACAAGCAGGGCCGGGGAAAGGATGAACAATAATGCCATCGCTCGTCTCCCATCCGGATGAAGTCCGCGTCCTCTCCCGCCGCTTCGGCCAGGGCGCGGCCAACATCGACAAGTACGTCGAACTCGATGGCTACAAGGCCGTCCAGCTCGCCATCAACAAGGGCGCGGAAGCCATGCCCGGCTGGATTATCGACACCATGAAGGCCTCCGGGCTGCGCGGGCGCGGCGGCGCGGGCTTCCCCACCGGCATGAAGTGGAGCTTCGTCCCCAAGCAGTCCGAAAAGCCCAAATACGTCCTCGTCAACGGCGACGAGTCCGAACCCGGGACCTGCAAGGACCACGTCATCTTCCGCGAAGACCCTCACGCCGTCATCGAAGGAACGATCATCGCCGGTCTCGCCATCGGCTCGAAAATGGGCTTCATCTATTTGCGCGGCGAGTACCGCTACCTCCTGAAGATCATGGACAAGGCCGTGGCCGACGCCTATGCGTGCGGCTTCCTCGGCAAGAACATCTTCGGCTCCGGCCTCGACTTCGACATCGTCACGCAGACCGGCGCGGGAGCCTACGAGGTCGGCGAAGAGTCGGCCCTGATGGAGTCGCTCGAAGGCAAGCGCGGCATCCCCCGCATCAAGCCGCCCTTTCCCGCCGTCGTCGGACTCTACGGCGGCCCGACAGTCATCAACAACGTCGAAACCATCGCCAACGCTCCGCACATCCTGCTCATGGGCGGCGAGGCATACGCCAAGCTCGGCACCGAGCGCAACGGCGGCACCCGGCTCTTCGGCATCTCCGGCCATGTCGAGCGCCCCGGCGTCTACGAGCTGCCCATGGGCTACTCCATGCGCAAGGCCATCTACGACGTGGCGGGCGGCATCAAGGGCGGCAAAAAGCTGAAAGCCGTCGTCCCCGGCGGCTCCTCCTGCCCCGTCCTCACCGCCGACGAGATCGACGTCGGCCTCGACTTCGACCAGATGGCCAAGGCCGGCACCATGCTCGGCTCGGGCGGCATCGTCGTGCTCGACGAGACCGTCTCCATCGTCGAGTTCGCCCTCCGCACCATCGCCTTCTACCAGCACGAGAGCTGCGGCTGGTGCATCCCCTGCCGCGAAGGCACGGACTGGATCAAGAAGACCCTCACCCGCGTCCACGCCGGCGGCGGCAGCAAAAAGGACATCGACAACGTCCAGTACCTCGCCGAAAACATGATGGGCCGGACGTTCTGCCCCTTGGGGGACGCCGCCGCCATGCCCACCCTCGGCTTCGTCAAGAAGTTCCGCAAGGAGTTCGAGGACTACATCGAAGGCAAGCGCGTCGACCACCCGCTGATCAAGATCAAGCCGGTTGGAGAATTGGAGATGGCGGGAGCGCACTGATATGACACACGGTGGAAAGTGGTCGTGGGCAGCTTCCGCCGTCTTTTGCGTAATAGGATTTGCAGCAGGCTTTGCGTCTAAAGCACACGTAGACAAGCGCGCCGAACAGCTTATACCTGTTCAGAGATATTGGGATCAAGCCGCAAGAAGCAGATGGCCGGGCTTAGCGGGATGGAGTGATGTTGAAGTTATACGGATGTTGAGCACTCCGGGTGGCTTCAGGTCAGCATTCGACGAGTGTTCCGCCAAAGATGACGTAGATATTCGAAGCATCGCTACTACCGAACCCAAGGACATCTTCGACGAGGTAAGTTTGTGTCTTCCGCCGCTTCCAAAAGGCTACGTGCTAGATAGACCTTCCAATAAACTGCAAGGTGCTGTTCCTCCAACGTGGAGCAAATGACTAGCTAAGAGCGGAGATTAGGCATAGGTGAAGAATCGCGACCTCCTCAAATTGGTAAAGAAGGATGGATGGAAGTATGACTACTCGACAGGTGGACACGACCACTATAAACATCCCGCAAAGCCCGGCAAAGTCACTTTCTGCGGCCATCCTTCCGATGAAGTTGCACCGAAGACGCTTATCAGTATCCTGAAGCAGGCAGGCTTGCGATGACGAGACAATACCTGGTGATCTACGAGTGGTCGGGCAAGAACTTTGGCGGATACGCGCCCGACATTCCCGGCTGTATGGCCACCGCCAAGACACTCCCTAAAATGCGCCTCATGCTCAAAGGCGCGCTTGAGGCCCACTTGCAATGGATGCAGGACGATGGCGACCCAATCCCCGATCCTACCGACGAGGTCACGGTCGACATGAAACCTGATCCAGAGTTTCCAAATCCTCCTGGCTACTACGTGATCGTCGAACCTCTTCAACTGACCATGCCGAAGAAGAAACGCAGCGCAACACGCAAACCAGCAACACGTGGACTGGAACTCGCCGGAGCGGCACACTGAGACCGCAGGAGATGATCCGCCTCTTGAAGGCGAACGGCTGGTACATCCATCACCAAACCGGGAGCCACATCCACTTCCGTCATCCCGTCAAGACGAATACCATCATCGTTCCGTATCATGCTGGTAAGGAACTTCCTAAGGGTTTGGAGCGGCAACTTCTCAAACAGGCGGATATGAAATGAATCGAACCTACATGATCGTCTTCGAAAAAGGGAACGACTGCTGGGGAGCCTTCGCGCCGGATGTCCCAGGCACCGGTGGCATGGGCGACACCATAGCTGAAGCGCGCGAAAGCCTACGGGAAGGCATTGGCTACATCTTCGAGCACGCGCTTGAAATCGGCCTGGCCATCCCCGAAGCCAAGACGACCAACGTCGATTTCTCCGAGTTCGATCCGAACCCTTCAGAGAGCCACTACGAAATCGAGTGGTTGACCGTACAGATTCCGCAACCCGCCTCAGAGATCGGCGACCACGCCCAGCAGGCAGCCTAAGGACCCCCCATGCCCGAAGTAACCTTCACCGTAGACGGCCACAAGCTCACCGCCCCCGCCGGCACCCTCCTCATCGAGGCCTGCAAGGCCGCCGGGATCGAAATCCCCGCCTTTTGTTACTACCCCGGCCTCTCGCTCCAGGCCGCCTGCCGCATGTGCGTCGTCCGCATCGAGAAGATGCCCAAGCTCCAGACCGCCTGCACCACGCCGGTCGCCGAGGGCATGGTCGTCGCCACCGAGACGCCCGAGATCGCCCAGGCCCGCAAGTCCACCCTTCAGCTCCTGCTCGGCAACCACCCGCTCGACTGCCCCGTCTGCGACGCCGGCGGCGAGTGCGAGCTCCAGGACATGACCTTCAAGTACGGCGCGGCCGACAGCTTCTACGCCGAGCCCAAGAACCACCGCGAAGAGCAGCAGTGGTCCCCGGTTGTCTTCTTCGACCGCCCGCGCTGCATCCTCTGCTATCGCTGCGTTCGCATGTGCGGCGAAGGCATGGACGTCTTCGCGCTCGGCATCCAAAACCGCGGCTCGGCCTCCATTATTGCGCCCAACCTGCCCGCGTCCGAGTCGCCCGACAACCTCGCCCACGTCGACTGCGAGCAGTGCGGCATGTGCATCGACGCCTGTCCCGTCGGTGCGCTCACCTCCGGCACCTACCGCTACAAAACCCGTCCGTGGGAGATGAACCACGTCGCCACCATCTGCACCCATTGCGGCGACGGCTGCAAGACCACGCTCGGCGTCCGCACCACCTCGGACGGCGCGGAGATCGTCCGCGGCGACAACCGCGACAAGTCCGGCATCAACGGCG
>CAXTUR010000217.1:0-4690 GCA_964247455.1 uncultured Acidobacteriaceae bacterium
GCCCGCAACACCGGCATCGTCGAGACCCGCTACCGCGACTTCCTCGGCCGCTAAGACGAAGGCTGCCGCGTCTGTCCTTGCCCTTCTGGTTGTCATTCCCGAAAGGTGAAGGCCCGGTAATCAGCGTTGTTATAGACGCCCTCGAAGCCCACTTCCCCATGCTCCAGGGCACCTTCCCACGACCCACCACCAACTCTGCCGCCCCTTCATCCGCTTCTTCGCGTGCCAGCAGGGCCTCTCCCACTTGGCGCCAGACGATCCCCTGCCGACAGCCGTAGCCAAAGGTGCGGAGCCGTTCCTGATCGTCGTACCATAGCAGGCGGTAAACGGCAGGAGTATGATTCAGCCGTGGGCATCACAAAGCCAAATCCGAAGCGGCTTGCCATTTGGGCGGTCGTGGGCGCAGTCCTCGCCGCATGCACCTTCTTTACCGCACTTCTACCCGCTGCGACCACTCACCGAAATCTTTTCGTGGGTGTTGTGCTCACGCAGCTTCTCTCCGGAGTAATGCTTTCGCTGCTGGCCGCACGGCGGCTCAACTCCAGCTATCGTTCGGGCCTGTGGAGTGAAGAAGAGCTCGCGCCTACACTGGCTCTGCTTGCCTTACCCATGTGGGCGTGGCTGGCGATGAGCATGTTTGTCGTCGCTCTTCTGATCGTGTGCTTCACCAAACACAGCGGTATCTTTATCTATGTGACAACTTTGCCGCTGGTCGTGGCCTCCGAAATCAGGAAGGCCCTTATACCCTCAGTACCGGGGCGCCTCGTCAGCTGGAAGAGCATCAAGCCGCTCCACTCCGATCATTGGGGCGAGGCTCCCGCAGCCACAACGACGCGCTCCCCTCTTAGCTTCCGCCTCTCTATTTGTCATTCCCGTAGGGAACCTGCGTTTTGCAGCCGCACCCTCATGCACAGCGCACCCACGCTCCGAAGTATGAAACCATAGCAGCATGGCCGCAGCAGGCACCTCCCCGGCGATCGAGCCGGAACTCTCCACCGGCAGCGCCTTCCAATCACGAGACTTCCGCCTCTACCAGACCGCTCGCCTGCTCGTCATCCTCGGAGCCGAGGCCCAATCCGTCGCCGTCGCCTGGCAGGTCTACCAGATCACGCACTCCGCCCTTTCGCTCGGCTACACCGGCCTCGCGCTCTTTCTGCCGGGCCTCTTCTGCGTGCTGCCCGCCGGCCATGCGGCAGACCGCTACGACCGCCGGCTCATCATCCTGCTCTGCTATGCGCTGCAACTCGTCTGCACCGCCGGGCTGCTCTACTTCGCCCTCCATGGAACGCAACGTATCTGGCCCATCTACGCTGTGCTGATCGGCATTGGCATCGGACGCTCCTTCTCCGGCCCCGCGTCCTCCGCTATGCTCCCCTCGCTGGTGCCGAAGGAGCACTTCGTCAACGCCGTCACCTGGGGCGCGACCATCTACCAATCGGCCAATATCCTCGGCCCCGCCGTGGGAGGTCTCCTCTTTACCCTTCCGCTCGCCGGTGCGCTCGCCCACTATGCCGGAGCCGGAGTTGTCTACGCCTTTACCCTGCTGATGCTCGCCAGCTTCATCGTCCTGATCGCCCTCATCCGCACCCGCGTCACGCTAGCCGAGAAGAAGGCCTTCGACGTCCGCACCATGCTCGCCGGGCTTGAATACGTATGGCGCGCCAAGCTGCTGCTCGGCTCCATCTCGCTCGACCTCTTTGCCGTGCTGCTTGGCGGCGCGGTCGCGCTCTTGCCCATCTTCGCCACCGACATCCTCCACGCCGGTCCGCGCGGCCTCGGCCTGCTCCGCGCCATGCCGTCGCTCGGCGCACTGGCCGTCTCCCTCACCATGCTGCTGCGACCCATCAAACGCAACGCCGGTAAGACGATGCTGGTTTCGGTCGGCATCTTCGGCGCGGCCACCGTTGTCTTCGGCCTTTCGCACAGCGTCTGGATCAGCCTCATCGCGCTCGCTCTGGTTGGCGCCAGCGACATGGTCTCGGTCGTCGTCCGGTCGAGCATCCTCCAGCTCGCCACGCCCAACGAGATGCGTGGCCGCGTCTCCGCCGTCAACTGGCTCTTCATCGGCGCGTCCAACGAGTTTGGCGAATTCGAGAGCGGCCTCACCGCCCACTGGTGGGGAGCCGTCCGCGCCGTAGTGGTCGGAGGCATCGGCTCGCTGCTCGTCACCGGCGCGGCCGCCGCCGTCTTCCCCCGCCTCCGCCACGCCGACTCGCTCACCGCCGAGTCCCTGATGGAAGCCGACTGGCAGCAGAGCATCGCCGAGCCGGTCGACTGAACTTTTCTGGTTGTCATTCCCAAAGGGAATCTGCTTTTGGAACTGCCGCGAGACCCATCCGATAACCTACACTGCCTCTACCCGTCTGGAGCTCTAACACCATGCAGCAGACCGTCAAGATAGCCCTCGGAGCCACCCTCATCGCCCTGCTCGCCGTTGGCATACGCGTCGGCCTGATCTACCGCGAACGGAACGCCCCCGAGAAACCCGTCGTGGCGCAGCCCACCTATAAGGTCGAAGCCGACGATCTCGTCTTCCTCAAGAAGCAGCGCCAGTCGTCGCTCAAGGACGCCAAAGAGCTGATCGGCCAGACGATCTGGGTCTCGGCCGGTGGCCAGATGGACTACTACCCCTACGCCGCTCATCGCGCCGACTACGCCCACTCGGAAGGCATCCTGCTTGCCGCCGTGCCGCTGCTGGTCAAGGACGCCTTTGAGCAAGTCGCGTCCAAGACAGGGGCTTTCCGCATCCCCGCCGGTGACCGCCACGTCCTGCTCGCCTTCACCCTGCCAAAGTCCGATACGCCCACCAAAGAGTACGCCGTGCCCGTCGGCTACCGCGAAGGCGCGAACTACACCTTCTACCTCGACGAGATCTTCTTCTACGACGACCCGCACCAGCTCTACGCCCACTGGTCGCCCGAGATCTGGAAGGCCATCGACGAGCACCGCGTCCTCCTCGGCATGAACGAGCGGCAGGTCCAGCTCGCCCTCGGTCAAGTGTCAAAGAGCACCAGCAACGACTACGGCGACCGCATGGTTGTCTTCTCCAATCTCGGCAAGCCCTTCGCCGTCACCTTCGTCAAGAATAAGGTCACCGCCTTCCGCCCCGACCAGGGCTTCTAGCCTACTTCCCGGACCTGTCATCCTGAGCGAAGCGGATCACAGCTTCATCGTGATCCGCGCAGTCGAAGGACCTGCGGTTGCCTCTCGCTCAGCCACAGATGGTAGCCTGACCCAGACACAAAGGGAGCGCCCATGACCACCCAATACAGCTCCGGCCGCGGCTCCTCCGGCGGCTTCTTCGTCTTCCTGCTCGCTCTTGTGCTCGGCGGAGCCATCGTCATCGTCTTCCTCCACCAAGCCACCACAGGCCCAGCCGCCCGCCTCGCCGCCCTCATCACCGGCCGCACCACCGCAGTTGAGGCCACCGTCCCCACCGTCGTTGCGGAAATTCAAAGCCTCAACCGACTCGAAACCGTCGTCTACTCGCTCGATACCGTCGTCGAAGGCGCAAAGTCCAGCGCCGTCCTGCCCGACCTCATCGCTGGCGACCGCATCCTGCTCATCGTCCACGGCCAGTCGATCGGCGGTATCGACCTCGCCCAGCTCAAACCCGAGGACGTCCACATCACCGAAAGCCCCGGCAAACGCGCCATCCGCGTCACCCTGCCCGCGTCCAAGCTCTTCGTCACCACGCTCGACAACCAGCACACCCGCGTCTACGCCCGCTCCACCGGCATCCTCGTCCCGGTTGACAAGGACCTTGAATCCGACACCCGCGCCAAAGCACAGCAGCAGCTCGAAGCCGCCGCTCTGGCCGATGGCATCCTCGACGCCGCCCGCAAGAACGCCCGCTCCACCGTGACCGCGCTTCTCTATGGGCTCGGCTTCCAGACCGTCGATGTGCTTTAGCCGCGAGGGGAACGCCTGTATACCAGAACGGCATCTTTACCGGCCCATGCAAGCGACCCGATGCGAAGGGAGCCACGGCTGCGCTATCATCCGAATCATGAAGTTGCCGTTTTCACTACGCTGGTTACGCCGAGAGGTCGAATCCTCCCTTGCACCGCTGCTTTCGGAGGAGTCGATCGTGGACAATACTCCGCCCCTGCTGAAGACCGTGGGCTGGATCTCCGCCGGACTCGGTGCGCTTGCGCTTGGCCTGGTCGTAGGCCGCGAGCTCCGCCAACGCTACCAGTTCAACCGGCGCACCCCCTACGACCGCTACTCCCGCGCCGGTGCTGCCTTCGGCGACGACTTCGGCCTCGGCATCTAGCCCTTACGTCCTGCCGTAAACCTGTCATCCTGAGCGAAGCGGATCACAGCCTTATCGTGATCCGCGCAGTCGAAGGACCCGCAGTTACTCTCGGCACCCCCGAGCTCTGAGTTACCATCACACCTAGCATGAGCACACCCACCATCGCCTTCCTCTTCCCGGGCCAAGGCTCGCAATCCGTCGGCATGGGCCGCGACCTCTACGAGCACTTCCCCGCCGCCCGCGCCGTCTTCGAAGAGGCCGACGACGCCCTCGGCTTCCCTCTCTCGAAGCTCATCTTCGAAGGCCCCGAAGAAGACCTCAAGCTCACCGAGCACACCCAGCCCGCCATCCTCACCGGCTCCGTGGCCGCTGCGCGCGTTCTGGCGGAGCGCGGCATCACCCCCGCCCTCGCCGCCGGCCACTCCCTCGGCG
>CAXTUR010000218.1:0-4687 GCA_964247455.1 uncultured Acidobacteriaceae bacterium
CGGAGGGCGCGGAAGGGATAGATGCGGGCCATGGGGGGTGTGGGGCTCCAGGAGTGCCTTTGAAGATTGTACGGGGTGCAGCTCCGGTTTACTCGTCCAGCTGGAACCGCAAGTCTTTCGCAAGATGGGTGTACAAGCGAGCGGCTTTCGGGTTGGAGTGCCTTCTCATATAGATGGCGGTCGCGTCCGCAGCCTTCGCCGCCTCTTCATAAACGCTCTCCATGTAGCCTCGATAATAGGGATCGCCTTCGTGCGCCTTTGTGAGCGAGCCGTTCTCCCACGGTCCGACCCGGTAATCGCGTCCTCCCAGGTCTAATGCGCCAACGCGAAGGTTGCCTTGATCTACTTTCCCTAAAAAACGCTGATCCCGAAACCCATGGTCTTCACGGAGCAGCACTCCCAACCCCTGCGCGTAACCGTTTTTGCAGCCGCCGATCCAGACGAGATGCCCCACGTCTCTCCAATCATTGGGGGACTCCACGCGGCAGTTTGCGGTGCCGTATGTACGGCGATCAATCGCTAGAGACCGTGCATAGGCGTCTGATGGCTGACCAGCAGAGTAAAGGGCAAGAGCGCAGACCAAGGAAACTAAAGAAAAATTGAACACTTACCCCTTTCGATCAAAGCCTTCTTATTAGCCAGCGCATCACGTTTTGCCTAGACTTACTCATCCTGCATACGCATCACCTTGGCAAGGTGGGTATAAAAGCGTGCCGCCTTTGGGTTTGCATGGCTCCTCATGTATCTGGCCGTAGCATCCGCTGCTTTGGCGGCATTCCTCCACGCGTCGATGACCTTGTTCCGGTATTCCAGATCATCTCCAGGTGGAAGCACTGTGCCACCATCCCAGCATCCAACCTTGTAACTTCCGTCTCTGTCAGTCGCGCCGCTGCGAAGGAATCCTTGGTCGACGCGCCCTAGGAACAAATCGGTTGGGTAGCCCGGGTCTGTACGGCGCAGTACACCTAATCCGTCCGCATAGCCGTGCTTGCAGCCACCAATCCAAGTGACGGGTCCGGTGCTGTTCCACTCAGTCGGTGTCTCTACGCGACAACTTGCCGCTCCGAAAGTGCGGCGATCCGTCGCGGATGATTGAGGGTAAGCGAAGAAAACCGGACAGGCGGATGAGATCGCGATGACAACAATCATCAAAGCAACTCTTTTAGGGAACACCTTTCCACCCCCTGATTAGGGTCTGTCCAGTCTCAAAGTGCATTCCATCTTCCGTTGGGAAGCCTGCACCCCAGTACCATCCTTGCGCGTTAAAGATTGGAGCTATGAGCAACAAACCAAAAAGAACTTGGTTGTCGCCGCGGATATCAGGGGTACCGGCAACGATAAGATCGATGGCAGTGCCCCAAGAATGATTCGAAATATGAGTCTTCGAGCCGCGAACGTACCGTACGCTAAGCATCCCGTTCGATTCAAGCACACGGTATACCAAACGCTGCTGTTGTTGAACGGCTGACATCACGGTTCGCAGACTGGCAACTGCTGAATCTAATCCTCTGACCCCAAGCCGTCCAGCATGGGAGATCACAATGCGGTGCCGGAGCGCGGGATTTGTAATGGGCTGATCGCTGTCAGTGTAATCGTTGCGAGGGGCGCCAAATGTATCAAACATCAAGGCGTTATTGGCGGCAATCAGCCCTACGTTAAAGGCGGGCAGTCGGCTCTTCGGAACATATTCCTCCAAGATAGACGTCGGCTTCTTCAACCATGCGCTGGCATCACCGATCTGGTTGGGCGGAAGCCGGGCCGATGTCGCGACCGGCACTTGATGCGTCTGAACGACTGCCAACGCATACTCGATACGCGGCGCGTTCACCGCTGGCCGCACGGAGGCCAGAGCGTTGTTGAACGCCGCGATGTCCGTGGCGTCCAGCGCTTTCAGGGCGCGGAGCATCTCGTACATGGTGAGGCCGTTGAGCGTGACGACGGAATCGCGCCAGCGCAGGGCCGAAGCGTGTTCGATGAAGCTCCGGCAAGCGGGGCTTACGTCCATGATGTTCTCCACGGAGTTGCCAAAGTTTTCTGGCTTTCCCAGTGCCGAGAAGTTTACACCGGCGACATGAATTTAGCCGTGCGGGATGAAGAATGTGGGACTGCTCTTTGGTCCGGCCATCCGTCTAAGCATCTTGTTCGTAGCCGAAGAGGCTAAACTTGTGGAGCGGGTAAGGCGACTTGTCCGTCGGACGGCACGCAAGACTGAAGGTGCGGTATGGGCAACGCGGGGTGTAAATCGGGTTGGTTGGCACTCATGATCCTGATTGTGGGGATGGTGGCGGGGGTGTGCCGGGCGCAGGAGAATCCGCTGGGGCAGGTGCAGACGCAGAAGCCGGCTCCGCCGCCGAAGACGCCGGAGGAGAAGAAGCCGGTGATCGAGGGTGGGGAGAACGCGGCGAAGCTGGCGACCTCGCGGAAGGACGCGCGGATACGGGTGGACGTGAACCTGGTGCTGGTGCCGGCGACGGTGACGGACGGGATGAACCGGCTGGTGACGGGGCTTGAGCGGGAGAACTTCTTCGTCTACGACAAGGAGGTGTTGCAGACGATCAAGAGCTTCTCGACGGAGGACGCGCCGGTGACGATCGGGATCGTCTTCGACCTGAGCGGGAGCATGAACTCGAAGTTTCTGCGGGCGCGGAAAGCGCTGAGCGAGTTTCTGCGGACCTCGAATCCGCTGGATGAGTATTTTGTGATCGGGTTCAACGACCGGCCGGCGGTGATCGTGGATTACACCTCGGACGTGGACGACGTGGAAGCGCGGATGGTGATGTTGAAGCCGGAGAACCGGACGGCGCTGATCGACGCGGTGTACCTGGGGGTGAATAAACTGCGGCAAGCGAAGTATGAGCGAAAGGCGCTGCTGATTATCTCGGATGGGGGGGATAACCGGAGCCGGTATACGGAGGGCGAGTTGCGGCGGCTGGTGCGGGAGAGCGACGTGCAGATTTACTCCATCGGCATCTTCGACCAGTACGCGCCGACGACGGAGGAGCAAACGGGGCCGATACTGCTGACGGACGTGTGCGAGATGACGGGGGGGCGCATGTTCCGGGTGTCGGACCTGGCGGACCTGGGGGATATCGCTTCGCGCATCTCGGCGGAGCTGCGAAACGAGTACGTGATCGGGTTTCGGCCGTCGGAGGTGAAGACGGACGGAAACTGGCGTAAATTGAAGATACGTTTGGTGCCTCCGCCGGGCTTGCCTCCGCTGACGGTACACAATCGCCAGGGGTACTATGCACCTTCGCAGTAGACGGGTTCGGCTTTGGGTGGCGGTGTGGGTGGGTCTGCTTGGGTGCGGGTGGGGTGCCGCTCCAGCCTATGCGCAGCAGCCGGTGCCCGCCGTGTCGCAGGTACCGGATTTGACGGTGGACCGCGATCCGGTGCCGTCGCCCGACCCGGATGTGCCGGTGAAGGCGGACGCGGGTGCGCCGGCTGGGAGTGGGACATCGACCCTGGGCCGGGGAAATAACGGGAAGTACACGTTGGGCGTGGACGCGTATGAGGTGCGGCTGGACGCGACGGTGCTCGATGGGAGCGGGCGGTCAATCCAGACGCTGGTGAAGGACGACTTTCATGTGTACGAGGATGGGGTGCCGCAGGTAATCGCGGGCTTCCGGCATGAGGATCTGCCAGTGTCGCTGGGGATTCTGATCGATAGTTCGGGGTCGATGTACGACAAGCGGACGGCGGTGGACCAGGCTTCGCTGGACTTTGTGAAGCTGTCGAACCCGGCGGATGAGGCGTTTCTGGTGGATTTCAGCTGGGAGGCGTTCATCGACCAGGACTTTACGAGCGATCCGAAGAAGCTGGAGCAGGGGCTGAGCTACATCAAGAGCTCGGGCGGAACGGCGATCTATGACGCGCTGGTGGCGTCGGCGGATTACCTTACGAAGAACGCGAAGCACCCGAAGCAGGTGCTGCTGGTGGTGACGGATGGCGAGGATAATGCGTCCACGGCGTCGCTTGAACAGGCGATCCGGCGGATTCAGGATCTGGACGGGCCGGTGATCTATTGCGTGGGGCTGCTGTTTGGGGCCGATGCCGATAAGCGGGAGTCGCGCCATGCGAAGCGGGTGCTTGAGACGCTGTCGGAGCAGACGGGCGGGGCGGCATATTTTCCACGGTCGCTGAAGGAGATCGATCCGATCGCGGCGCAGGTGGCGGAGGATATTCGGACGCAGTACACGATTGCCTACCGGTCCACGAAGTCGCCGACGTTGGGGGGGTATCGGCAGGTGCATGTGGAGGCGAAGGCGAAGGGGTTCAGCCGGTTGAGCGTGCGGACGCGGAGTGGCTATTTTCCGAAGATCAACGGAAGGGATACAGCGACCGTAGGGCAACCTTAAAGGAGTCAGAAGGAAGTCGGTCAAGTGTGGTATCGGCAAAACATATTAGAACGCGGCCCGTGATTCAAAATTGAGTCACGGGCGCGAGCGAGTCGTTATTTCTTATCTTTCTCCGGTTTGGGCGGGTAATGCTCGAACATTTTGCCAATTGATTGCCACACCTGCTTTTCGTCTCCGTGCTGGCTGTTGGCAATACTGTCTTCGGTGGCCTGGCCGCGCCAAACAACTTGATTGTTGCGGGTTTCAACAAGGTCGACGGTCAGGATGCCGATGGTGCGCGGATGCTCCTGGGTGGTGGATATTCCGTCCCCGAGACCTCCGCCCCAGCC
>CAXTUR010000219.1:0-4676 GCA_964247455.1 uncultured Acidobacteriaceae bacterium
CGGCTTGATACTCGGCAACAAGCCCGCTTTCGCCAACGACATACTCAACCTGCAAACCTCAGCAGGTGCCCCGGTGAAGTGGTAGATCATACGCAACAAGTTGCTCTGCTCTTTTGGCTGACTGGTTATATGGTCGATCCCGGCAATGACGTCTGCCGTGTTTTTCGCTTTGGGCAGATATTTCGCGCAGAACTCGACCCACGACTGGCTTATCTCACCAAGGTTGACCTCGGCTGATTGATTACGCCACCTCGCAGCCAGGTGTCTATCAGACTCGCTGAAGTTGCCTGTTGCCCAAGCATCCCACATCTCCCGATCTTGCCGTCCGTCGTAAATCACGCCATGGCGGTCTTTGCTCATCATCACATTTGGAGCTGTGGGATCCACGACAACGGATCCCACCATCGGGAAGTAGATCGTCTGGCTCAACTCCCCGAGAGCGAGCATACGCCAGTGCGCTTGCATGATCCCATGATTGCTCACCATCTTCCGCGCGAGCGCCATCACCATCTGCTCCGGTATCCGTCCAGCCTTAGGCTCTGGGTGAGCTAGGTCCGCAAGGATTTCTGATACGAGGACCGGGGTCACAAACAGCTTGAACTGGAGGTCGAGCTCGTCGACTTCATCTAGCGAAAGCATCTGAAGAAACGATTTGTCAAATGTAAGAATCGGCCCCACAGGTTCTCCTCCCACCTTTATCGCACCTTTAGCACCTCATCCGGTTGAGAGCGGCGCATGAAAACAAGGAGGATCGTAACGATAAGTCGCTTTTGTCGGAAGTGATTCGAACAGATGATCGAACCCCTCACAAGCAAACTGACTCATCGATTCCACGAGTCGCACAAAGCAGGATTTCGACATGGGATAAGCTGTCTACGACTCCCAACGAGGTTCTCCCATGCGTCTCCCACTCTCCGCTGCCTTCCTCCTCTCCGCCACCGCCCTCGCCCAAACTCCCACCGGCCCCGCCGCCGAGGCCCAGCGTTCCTACGCCGCCCTGAAGCCCAACATCCTCAAGGCCGCCGACAAGATGCCCGCCGCCGACTACGGCAACAAGCCCACGCCCGAGATCCGCACCTTCGCCCGCGTCGTCAACCACATCACCGAAGCACAGTTTCGCGCGTGCGGCGCGGCCAACGGCGCCAAAGAACCCGGCAAGCCCCCATCGGACACCGCCGAAAAGGCCACCGTCGTCGCCGCCCTCCAGGCATCGTTCGCCGCCTGCGACACCGCCTTCGCCGCCCTCACCGACACCAATCTCACCGACCCCTTCGACCTCGGCCCCATGGGCAAACGCTCCCGCATCGGCCTGCTCTGGGGCACCATCTCCCACGACAATGAGCAAAACGCCACCCTCGCCCTGTACCTGCGCCTCAAGGGGCTCGTCCCCCCAAGCAGCGAAAAGTAGTTCGCGGTTGATCCGGTCACCAATAGCGCAAGGAAGTTGACCGCCGTCGCAACCCTCTTATCGGAAAGCATGAACGATCGCATCTGAAGTTTTATGCTACCCGCGAAAGAACGTGGCGATACGGGACCTCTCCTTGTCATGCTCCATTGGCTAGGCGGCAGCAGCCGCACCTGGGATGAAGTCGGCGATCTGCTTGCTCCCCAGGGAGTCCGTTGCGCTGCCATCGATCTGCCCGGCTTCGGAGACGCCGCCGACGCACAGGCCTTCTCGATCGACGCCATGGTGCGCCATCTCATCGACACCATCCAGGATCTTCGAAAGGGTACGACTGACTCCCCCTGGCTCCTAGCCGGACACTCCATGGGCGGAAAGCTTGCCGCTATCCTCGCCCGCCACGCCGAGGACGGTACCCCCGGCCTGGAGAATCTATGCGGCCTCGTTCTGCTCTCCCCTTCGCCCACGGGTCCGGAACCGATGGATGAGAGCAAGCACGAGCAAGCCAGTCAGTCCCTCGGTCAACGCACACTCGACCGTGCCGCGTACCGCAAGTCCGCCGAAAAGTTCGTCGACGACAACATCGGCAACCTCCCCTTGCTCGACGCCGTAAAACAGCGGACGGTGGACGATCAGCTCCGCATGAATCCCGACGCTCTCCTAGCCTGGATGACCACCGGTAGCAAGGAAGATTGGTCTCAAAAAGTAGGAGTCCTGACGACCCCAGCCCTGATCATGGCCGGTACGGAAGAAAAAGCGCTCAACCCCGGCGCACAAAAAATACACTCCCTTCCCCATTTCGCGAAAGCGACGCTCGTTCCGCTCGAAGGCGGCGGCCATCTCTCGCCCCTCGAGCGCCCCCGTGAAGTCGCGGACCGCATGACCGGGTTCTTCCGCGAACAAGGCCTGATCGGCCAACCCGCTCCCGCCTTAAGCCCGGAGTTCTCCGCCCTGATCTCTTCCAATCGAATCTCTCCTCCGACAAGGGAAGTCCTCCTCAAACGCCTGCAAGACCAACCTGTCGTTCCCGTCATCTTCAATCCCGAAGAGCGTCGCACCCTGCGCTCTCTCGCGGCGCGCATCGTCCCGGGCGCTCGCTTCGACCTTGCGTCCCGCTTCGAAGCCACGCTCACCCAGCCCCGGCACGACGGCTGGCGTTTCAACGCTCTGCCCGAAGACATCGCCGCTTGGAAGCAAGGCCTGCTCTCCCTCAACGCATCGGCGCAACGGGGGTTCGGCGTACCCTTCATCGCGCTCGATGACGACCGTCAAGACACCATGCTGCGGCAGGCACAAGCAGGCGATCTAGGCAAAGGCCTCCTCGGCGCATTGCACCTCGGCGATAGCAAAGAGGCCTACAGTCCCACGCAGATGCGCGACTGGTTCGAAGACGTGCGCGGCGAGTTTGCCAAGCTCTACACCGCCGACCCGCGCACCATGGAACGCATCGGCTTTACCGGCTTTGCCGACGAAGAAGGCTTCACGCACATCACCTTACCCCAGCCCCGGGAAGTGCATATTTGAACGCCTTGGCACGGTCACGCGCGCGGATGCGCCACTACGCTGAAACGGAGGATGTGGACGCCGTCGTTATCGGCACCGGAGCAGGCGGCGCGCCCCTCCTCGCCAAACTCGCCGCCGCCGGTCTGCGTGTCGTCGCCCTCGAAGCCGGTCCCTGGTTCTCTTCCCCCGCTGAAGACTTCGCCACCGACGAGGTCGCCGCCGCCAAGATTTACTGGCTCGACGAACGCCTCAGCGCCGGCGAAACCCCCATCGTCTTTGGAGCCAACAACAGCGGCACCGGCGTCGGCGGCAGCACCCTTCACTGGGGAGCCTACGTCCCCCGAGCCGACCCGCGCGACCTCCGCCTGTTCACCGAATTCGGCGAAAGCGCCGACTGGCCCCTCACCTATCAGGACCTCCTTCCCTTCTACGAAGAGGCCGAAACCTTTCTCGGCGTCAGCGGTCCGAAGCACTACCCGTGGGACGCAACCCGTCGCTATCCCACAGGCCCTGTCCCCATCAACGCGCCCGGCCAGTTGATGCAGCGCGGCTTCCACGCCCTCGGTCTCCGCACCGCCCAAGCCCCCATCGCCGCCCTCAGCGAACCTTACTTCCGCCCCGAGTACGGCCACCGCAACGCCTGCGTCAACCGGGGCTTCTGCCACCAGGGCTGTCGCAACGGCGCGAAGGCCGGCATGGACGTCACGTATCTCCCCTGGGCCGTTAGCTCCGGTGCCGAAATCCGTCCAAATTGCTTCGTGCACGGCTTTGAACGCGACCCCGGCGGCCGCATCGCCGCCGTCCTCTACCGCGACACCTCCGCGTCACCGGAAGCCGGCGAAAAACGCCAACGCTGCAAAGCCGTCTTCCTCTGCGCCGGAGCCGTCGAAACACCGCGCCTTCTCCTCCACACCGGACTCGCCAACGGCAGCGGCCAGGTAGGCCGGAACTTCATGGCCCACGTCGCTACCCAGGTCTGGGGCACCTTCGACCAGCCCGTCCACATGAACCGCGGCTTTCCCGCCACCGTCATCTCCGAAGACCTCCTCCGCCCCAAAGACGCAGACTTCGCCGGCGGCTACATCGTCCAGAGCCTGGGCGTCGTCCCGGTGACTTGGGCCCAGGGCGTCGCCAGAGGACGCGGCTTCTTCGGCCACCGGCTGACTGACTATACAGACCGATATAACCATGTAGCCGGAATAGGCATCAACGGCGAATGCTTATCTTCGAAAAATAACTATCTGGAACTATCCACCGAGCTGGACCGGAGCGGCCTGCCAAAACCTCTGGTCCACTTCAGCCATAACAAAAACGAAGCCGCCATGAGCGATCAGTCGGCCTCCCTGATGACCGCCGCCTGGCAGGCCGCCGGTGCCACCGACTGCTGGACCCTGCAGCGCTCCGCCCACCTTATCGGCACCTGCCGCATGGGCGAAAACCCGGGTAACTCTGTCGTAAACCCCTACGGCCAATCCCACGAGATTGATAACCTATGGATTTGCGATAACTCCGTCTTCCCCAGCTCCCTGGCCGCCAACCCCGCCCTTACCATCATGGCCCTATCGCTAAGAACCGCCGACCATTTCTGTAATTCCTAATAGGTTTTCTAAGCAAGTTAATAGGCGGCATAACTAATTCTTTGACTTTGCTTTTCTAGTTGTCATTCCCGAAATCTGCGTCCAGGGGCTAACTTTATTCCCGAAGACAGCCCACCAACTCCAAACCTATCACCTCCACCTGCTCTCCCGTCGCGAACGTCTTCACCTTCACC
>CAXTUR010000220.1:0-4635 GCA_964247455.1 uncultured Acidobacteriaceae bacterium
GCGGACATCTGGAGGGTTGATGATACTCCTCGAAGCTCAGATGAGTTTACGTTGATGACTGTTCTTGCGTATGTCGCGCGGAGCTCGCCGCTCTAGTCTATTGTGGCGATGCTCGGACATCTGATCGAGAAAGCGAGAAGGAGGTTACATTGAGACGATGAGCATAATCAGACCGGGTACCCTGCTCCGAAGCAACAGGCGGCACTTCAAGGCCCTTGATGGGCTTCGGGGTGTGGCCGCGCTGGCGGTGGTCACGTTTCACTTTATGGAGATGGTGATCTGGGACTACAGCAAGCTGTTTATAGGGCATGGCTTTCTGGCGGTCGACTTCTTCTTTTGCCTGTCGGGCTTTGTGATTGGATACGCCTATGACGACCGGGTCAGCACGATGGGTGTTTGGGAGTTTCTGAAAATTAGATTGATCCGTCTGCACCCTTTGGTAATCTTTGGATCGATGCTTGGTTTTATTTCCCTCTTACTCGATCCGTTTGCCGGGTATCTTGCCTACAGCACGGACAAGGTCTCGCTGATGTTTCTAGCCTCGATCTTTCTCATTCCTTATGCGGCAATGCGCGAGCGGGGATTTAACTTCTTCAGCCTCAACGCACCCTCGTGGTCGCTGTTCTGGGAGTATGTGGCGAACATCTTCTACGCGGTCGTTGTGTATAGGTTAGGCAGGCGTTCGCTGTGGGTCTTTACCGTCTTGGCGGGGATTGTGCTTTGCTTCGTTGGATATAGGGCTGGCGCGTTATCGGGAGGGTGGGGAGGCAAGACCTTCTGGCATGGTGGAGCGCGCGTGGCGTATTCCTTTGCGGCGGGCCTGCTGGTCTACCGGTCTAAGTGGATTATTCATACGAAATTAGGCTTCGGCGTGTTGTCTATTCTCCTGCTGCTTGCGTTGCTGATGCCTTACGCGAAAGGAGGATGGGTCCGCGAAGCGGTGGTGATCATCTTCTATTTCCCACTTCTTATCGGGTTAGGAGCTGGAGCTATGCTGACGCCGCGTTCGGAGAAGATTTGTACCTTTGCGGGAAATCTCTCTTACCCTTTGTACATGACCCACTATGCCGTGATCTGGATGTTTGGCAACTATTACTACACCTATAAGCCAGACTCCTTCCGTTTGGCCCTGGTTGTGACGTGTGGCGTTCTGGCGATGGTAGGTGTGGCGTACGGGGTGATGGTACTGTACGACACTCCGCTACGGAAGTATCTGAGTACAGCGTTGCGCAGATCCAGTATAAGCTAACCCCGGAAACTCGCCTGTTGAGTAGACTTACAATTTTATTAGCTTAATAGCTAAATTGGCACGGAATCTCTGGCTCGACAGAACTGCGGAAAGCATCCACGGTGAACCGCGGCTTCGCCCTTCTGCCGAGCCGATGAGTCGTTGAACGAAGCTTCGCTGGGAGCGCTTCTGCCGGCTCCGTCTTACAAACAACTCGACGAGCCCCTCAAAGCACTTCATCTGGTCCCCACGCAACCCTCATGCCGCGCACTTTGGCCGCTACACTGCGAGGCGCGCTTAACAGCCTCTAAAATCAACATCACGCGCTTGCATTACAATCGCGTAGAGTAACCGGACACATCATTACTGCACCAGGCGGAGAGACCAGCCACTTCATGGAACTCGCACTCTTCATTATCTTCGGTGGTCTGGCGGTCGGGGCGGCACTCAACCTGCTCCTCCAGCATCACCCCATCAACTCCGCCCTTTCGCTTGTCGTCGTCATGATGTCGCTCGCCGTCCTCTATTGGTCGCTCGGGGCCGAGTTCCTCGCCGCCGCGCAGGTCATCGTCTACTCCGGCGCTATCATGGTCCTCTTCGTCTTCGTCATCATGCTGCTCAACGCAGGCGAAGAAGAGCGCACCACCGGCAGCCGCGCCGCCTACATCGCCGGCTTCCCCGGAGCAGCCGCCATCTTCTGCCTGCTCTCGTTCGTCTTCCTCTCCGAACGCCGCGCCCTCGGCAACACCAACCTCGGCGGATACCTCGGCGGCACCGTCTCGAACATCACCGAGATCTCGCACGTCCTCTTCACCCGCCTGCTGCTCCCCTTCGAGGTCACTTCTATCCTCATCCTCGTGGCCATCCTCGGAGCCGTCGTGCTCGCCCGGAAGGAACCGTAGCCGCATGGTGCCCATTGCCGCCTACCTCATCCTTGCCGCCATCCTCTTTTCGATCGGCATCGCTGCGTTCCTCATCAAGCGCAACATCATTACCGTGTTCATGTCCATCGAGCTGATGCTCAACGCCGTCAATCTCACCTTCGTCGCCTTCGCCCATATGTGGCACCAGGTCCAGGGCCAGATCTTCGTGTTCTTCGTCATGGTCGTCGCCGCCGCCGAGGCCGCCGTCGGCCTCGCCATCATTATCGCCATCTTCCGCACCCGCCAGACCCTCAATATCGACGCGGTCAACCTGATGAAGAACTGAACTGTAGAATCTGGTAAAGGAGCAGGCCATGCACGACATCGCGGGAGTCAGCATTACCGTCGCCACCATCCTGGCAGCCAGCTTCTTTAGCAACCAGTCCGTGAACAACTTGCGGGCGGAGATGCACGCAGAGATCAACAGTCTGCGTTCCAAGATTATGGGCAGGCTGGAATCTATCCAGAAAGACATGCGTGAGTTCTACGCGGAGCAGGCCCGTCACGACGTCCGCGTCTCCAATCTCGAACAGAACCAGAAATAGCCTCAACTATGCCCAACATCCTCTGGCTCATCCCGCTCCTCCCCTTCACCGGCTTCCTGCTCAACGGGACCATCGGCCGCCGCCTGCCCCGACCCGCCGTCACCGGCATAGCCCTCCTCTTCACCGCCATCCCCGCCGTGCTCGTCGCCTATCTCTGGACGATCTTCCGCGCCCTCAACGCCCCCGAAATCCTCCGTGCCGTCGGTACCCCCTGGATCAAGATCACGGGTTTTCAAGTGGACTTCGCCTTCACCGTCGACCACCTCACCCTGATCATGCTGTCGATCGTCACCGGCGTCGGCTTCCTCATCCATCTCTACTCCGCTGGGTATATGGCCCACGAAGACGGTTACTGGCGCTTCTTCGCCTACCTCAACCTCTTCATGTTCTTCATGTCCGTCCTCGTCCTCGCCGAGAGCTTCCTCCTGCTCTTTGTCGGCTGGGAAGGCGTCGGCCTCGCCTCCTACCTGCTCATCGGCTTCTACTTCAAGAAGGACTCCGCCGCCAACGCCGGCAAGAAGGCCTTCATCGTCAACCGCATCGGCGACTTCGGCTTCCTGCTCGCCATGTTCCTCCTCATCGCCCACTTCGGCACGCTCAACTTCACACAGGTCTTCTCCGCGATTGCCGCGAGACCCGACTGGCACGGCGGCTTTCTCACCGCCATCTGCCTCATGCTCGTCCTCGGCGCGGCCGGCAAGTCCGCCCAGATTCCCCTCTACGTCTGGCTGCCGGACGCCATGGAAGGCCCCACCCCGGTCTCCGCTCTCATCCACGCCGCGACCATGGTGACGGCGGGCATCTACATGGTAGCGCGCTGCCATGTCCTCTTCGACCGCTCTCCCTACGCCCTCGGCCTTGTCGCTTTAGTCGGCGCGGCCACCGCAATCTTCGCCGCCGCCATCGGTCTCGTCCAGACCGACATCAAGCGGGTACTCGCCTACTCCACCGTCTCCCAGCTCGGCTATATGTTCCTCGCCTGCGGAGTCGCCGCCTACTCCGCCGCCATCTTTCACCTCATGACCCACGCCTTCTTCAAGGCCCTGCTCTTCCTCGCTGCCGGGTCCGTCATCCACGCACTAAGCGGCGAACAGGACATGCGCAAGATGGGCGCGCTCCGCACCCGCATCCCCGTCACCTTCTGGACCATGACGATGGGCGTCTTCGCCATCGCAGGCATCTTCCCGTTCGCCGGCTTCTTCTCGAAAGACGAAATCCTCTATAACGTCTTTACCTCCGGCAACCCTTTTGCCAAGGTCCTTTGGCTCGTTGGTCTCGTTACAGCGGGAATGACCTCCTTCTATATGTTCCGCCTCTGGTTCAAGACCTTCTTCGGCGTCTCCCACGTCGTCGAAGGGAGTCACTCAGCACATCAAGGCGAAGACGAGCATGACGAAGCGCAGGCCTCCCACCCGCACGGGGTCCACGAGTCTCCCTGGACGATGCTCCTTCCCCTCGTGGTCCTCGCCATCCTCTCCACCATTGGCGGTTGGGTCGGCATTCCCGGTCACAGCAGCTTCGAGCGCTTCCTCGATCCTGTCTTCTCCACCGCCAGCGCCGCCGACACCACGCCCATCGCACACTCCGCCAGCGAACTCGGCCTCGCTCTAGTCTCCCTCACCGTCGCGCTGCTAGGCCTGGCGATCGCCTGGTTCCTTTATATTCGCAAACCCGGCACCTCCACTGCTTTGGCCCAGCGCTTCCGCCCTGTCTATAGCCTGCTTGAGCACAAATTCTACGTCGACGAGCTTTACCATGCCTTTCTCGTCACCCCCCTCTTCGTCGGCACCCGCATCTTCCTCTACGGCCTCATCGACTTTGTCGCCGTCGACGGCTCGGGCAAGCTCGCCGGAGCCTCCACCCGCGGCCTCAGCACGCTCACTCGCCGCATCCAGTCCGGCAACATCCGCTCCTACGCCGGTTGGTTAGCTCTCGGAGC
>CAXTUR010000221.1:0-4621 GCA_964247455.1 uncultured Acidobacteriaceae bacterium
CCCCCAGCCCCAACCCCGTTCCCACCCCGGCCTGCTTCGTCGTAAAGAACGGATCGAAGACCTGCTTCTGGCACTCCGCCGGAATCCCAGCTCCATCATCCACCACGCTCACACAAATCGAACCGCCCGAGCCACTCTTCCCGTCCGCGCCCGTCTCAGCCCACGTCTTAATCGCAATACGCCCCTTCGCGCTTACCGCGTCGATCGCGTTATCCAGCAGGTTCGTCCACACCTGATTTAACCCAGTCTGCGTGGTCTGCAGCAGTGGAATCCCCTCGCCAAACTCCTTCTCCACCGCAATCTGCTTCTCGCGGAACTTGTGCCCTAGGATCACCAGCGTCGCGTGGACACTCGCGTTCACATCCAGCGTCTGCTTCTGCCCTTTGCCCTCATAAGCGTAGCTCTTCACCGCCATCACCAGGTCGCTTACCCGCCCAATGCTCTCTTCGATCGTCCCCACCAGCTGCATCGACGAGACCATCGCCTCCATCCAGCTCAGCGCGTCCGAAAAGATGCTCGGCGGAAACTGCCGCCGCGCACACTCCAGCTCGTCTGAATCGATCCCAATCGACACCAGTGTCGGCGCGAGCTTCCACGCGTTCTCAATCTCGGCCTCCTCCATCCACGCGGCCAGCTTCTCTTCGGCATCGCTCTGCTCAATGGAGTTCATTCGCAGCGGCTCCTTGCGAGCCAACGCGTACTGCTGCAAATCCAGGATGCAGACCTTCTGCTCGCTCGTCATCTGCGTCTTGGTAAACCGTGCACCCAGCTCATGCAGCCGCATCAGGTTCTCTCGCAGCTGCGCCGCTGCCCGGCTCGCCGCCGCCCCGGGATTATTCAGCTCATGCATCAGCCCCGCCGCCAGCGTCCCCAGCGACGCCATCTTCTCCTGATGCACCGCCACGCTCTGCATCTTCTGGAAGCGCATCGCCATGTCGCCCAGGATGGCCCGCCGCACCTCAGGACACACCGTCAACAAGTTCCAAAAACCCTGCTCATCCAGCCGCAGCAGGTGCGCCTCGCCGATGGCCCGGAAGTTCACCGCGCTCGCCACATTGGCCAGCAGCGACACCTCGCCAAACGCGCTGCCCGGTCCCATCACGTGCATCGCCATCTCATGGCCGTTGGCCGTCTGCGAGAGTCGCAGCTCCCCGTCCAGAATGATCCAGTAATGACGGTCCACGTCGCCCTGCCGAATCACCGTCTCGCCGCCCCGGACGTGGATCTCCTCCGCCGACTCGAGACACCCCAGCTGCGCGTCCGAGAGCGACTGAAGGATCGGCGTGCGGTGCAGCCTCTCCCGCATCGCCTCGTCCATCTGCAACATCGTCCGCGCCCCGGTCTGTCCGTTCTCGTTCATATCGTTTACAGGGTCGCCAGGTACTGATGCACGAACTGGATCGCGATCGATCCTTCACCCACCGCCGACGCACATCGTTTGACTGAATTGAACCGCACGTCGCCAGCCACAAAGATCCCCGGCACGCTCGTCTCCAGCAGATAGGGATCGCGCTCCAGCGGCCACACCTTCCCGCTCTTCGCCTTCAACTCCGGTCCAGCCAGCACAAACCCCTTCGCATCGCGGGCGATCGTATCCGGCAACCAGTCCGTCCTGGGCGCAGCCCCGATAAACACAAACAATGAGTTCGCCTGCCGCCGCTCTTCCCCGCGCGGCGTCTTCAGCGTCATGCACTCCAGGTGGCCGTCGCCCGCCAGCGACACCACCTCCGTTCCCGTCTCCACCTCAATGTTTCCCGTGGCCGCGATCTGGTCGATCAGGTACTTCGACATGCTCTTCTCCAGCCCCTCGCCGCGCACCAGCATCCGCACCTTGGCCGCGTACCGAGAGAAGTGCATCGCCGCTTGCCCGGCCGAGTTTGCCCCGCCCACCACGTAGATCTCTTCCTCGGCGCAGCCCCGCGCCGCCGACCGCGCCGCCCCGTAGTACATCCCCGCACCCGAAAACTGCTCCTCGCCCGGAATCGCCAGCTTGCAATACGACACCCCCGTCGCAATCAGGCATACATGGCACGAGATCTCCCGCCCATCCTCCATTAATAGGATGTGGTAGTTGTTCTCGCATCGAACCTTGATCACCCGCTGCAGCAGAAACTCCGCCCCCAGCCGCTGCGCCTGAATGTACGCCCGCTTGGCCAGCTCCTCCCCGCTCAGCCCTTGCGGAAAGCCTAAATAATTCTCGATCTTCGAGCTCGACCCCGCCTGCCCACCCAGCGAGTCGGCCTCGATCACCAGCGTCCGCAACCCTTCCGACGCGCCGTACACCCCAGCCGCCAGCCCCGCCGGTCCTGCCCCAATCACCACCACATCGTAAAACTCTTCCTTGGCCTGCATCGGCAGCCCCAGCTTGCCCGCCATCTCCTGCGCGGTCGGCTTCAGCAATACCGAGCCATCGCCGAACACCACCACCGGCATCTTCGCCTCGTCGACCCCCTTCTTCCGCAGCAGGTCGAGCGCGTCCCCGGTCAACTCCGGGTTCAGCCACTTGTACTCCACGCGATGCCGCGACAGAAAGTCCCGCACCTGGAAGTCCGCCGCTGTCCATCGCGTGCCCACCACCTTAATGCCCTCGTACGCCGGTCGGTACCCCATCGTCCACGACGCCAGTAGATCGTCCAGCACCGGATACAGCTTCTCCTCCGGCGGGTCCCACGGCTTGTTCAGGTAGTAGTGGATCTTCGCGCCGTTGATCGCCCGGATCGCCGCCTCAGTATCGGCATACGCCGTCAGTAGCACCCGCTTGGCATTCGGATACAGCACCATAGCCTGCTGCAGAAACTCAACGCCCGTCATCCCCGGCATCCGCTGGTCGGAGAGAAGCAGCGCCACCGCGTCCCCCCGCTCTTGCAGCTGCTTGCACGTCTCCAGCGCCGAGTCACCCGACGTCGCCCGCAAGATGCGATAGCTCTGCCCATAGTGACGGCGCAAGTCCGCCACCACCGCCTCCAGCACGCTCGCGTCGTCGTCAATCGCAAACAGTATCGGCTTCGCCATCGCACCCTTCCCCGATTGGAGTATCTCCGAACATCCCACGCTTCACAAACATCTTCTTCCGGACAAGCGTGCCTTACAAAACAAAAGCCTTGTACGAATTGTAGACATTACCGGCGTTCCCCAGCCGGTCGCCGATGAGGTGACTGCGGATCGATTTCAAGGCATCCGCCGGAGAACCCCATGAATCGTCTCATCCTGGCGGACAACCAAGCCATCTTCCGTTCCGGCGCCGCGCGCGTCCTGGCCATCGAAGACGACATGCGCATCGTCGCGCAGTGCGAAGACGCCACCCGCCTCCTCGCCGCGCTCGACCAGTTCCGCGGCGTCCTCGCCATCTTCTCCACGTCCATGCAGCTCGACCTCGCCTCCGTCGTCGCCCGCGCCCACACCGGCGGCAGCCGCTGCATCCTCGTCACCGAAAACAACGAGCAGGTCCCGCAGGACATCGCCGCCAAGATCGAAGGCGTCGTCTGCCGCAACATCTCCGGCACCGACATGGTTGACTGCCTCCGCCGTGTCGCCCGCGGCCAACGCTACGTCCACCACGCCAACATCACCATGCTCGCCGCGGTGGATTCAGTAGGAGCCCGCGTCCGCGACCGCCTCACCCCCAAAGAAATGCAGATCGTCGCCCTCATCGTCCAGGGCTGCAAAAACAAAGAGATCGCCCTCCAGCTCAACACCAAAGAGCAGGTCATCAAAAACTACCTCCGCGGCATCTACGACAAAACCGGCGTCTCCGACCGCCTCGAACTCGCCCTCTTCACCCTCCACCACCGCATCCTCGCCGACGCCGCCGCCAAAGCCGCCGACCTCATCCATAAAAAATCCGCCTGACGCTCCGCTAATTCCGTCGCCGTTGCCCTTGCCCTTCTTGTTGTCATCTCCGTGGGAATCTGCTGTTGCATTTACCCTTCTTGTTTGTCATTCCCCGAAGGGAATCTGCGTTCCTTTTTGAGGGCAAGCACCCTCGCCAGGTGCCCCATGTCTCTCTTCTGAGACATGGGTTCAACGAAGAACCGGGTGCCGTTCCAAAGCCGGGTGCCCCACCTGCGCGACAGGGCTCATCGTCGCCAAGGTGGGCTCTCTATAGGCCGCTACCCTCATCGTCCCGTTGTTCTGTCGATGAAAGAGCCAATTGCCCCTGTCTTCATCATGGCACCAGCGGCCTCGCCATGCCAGTCAGTACACCTCTCAATGTGACTCGCGGTGTCCTGACTCTGACAAACTTTGGAACCGCCTAGGATAGGGGGAGCGGCAAGTATCTTTCGTCTGGTCACCAATATTTGGCTGAGTGCATTGGTATGCTACTCGGCATGGAAACGAGATTTCAAAACAGCAGGAGCAGGCTCAAACGAGCGGGCGAGAACTCTGCGGGCAAACGTAAAAGCAGCCGGTCACCTTGCCTTTCTTGTTGTCATTCCCGAAGGGAACCCGCTTTCCCCACAATCCTGTCAAGCCCCCATTCCCTCCAGTCACCCTGCATCTGCCTCATTCCAAACAAGATAATAATTTACGAACTTTGCGCGTTAGTTATCCCCACTCTGCTATCCTTGCAATAGAGATCATCAACAAGGCCCGGCCACCCGCCGGGCCTTCTGATTTTAAC
>CAXTUR010000222.1:0-4579 GCA_964247455.1 uncultured Acidobacteriaceae bacterium
GCCTTCGCCCGTTCCGTAAACCGCTCCGGGTCGAACCGCTCCGGCTCCGGCCACCACCGCGCAAACTGGGGCCAGCGCAAGCAACTTCGCTGACAACGCTACAAGGACGCCAAGTACAGCACCGTAACGTCTTCGGTTGGGGATGAACATAAAGGCCGTCAAACCGAACCACGATACATGTGGACCCATCATCGACGCGTTCGCCTGTTAGGTCAAAGCCCTGCGTGAGCAAGCCGTTAATCTTTCCAGCTACACTGTGAAGCCTTCTCACCTGATTGCGGCGGTATTCAAGATCGGAGCGGCCTTCGGGTCGTTACAGCGACTCGAAAACCATTACCAAAATGAGGAGGTGAGGCGAATGAAGAGGGAAACCGATGCGAAAGCATCGTGGTTCCGTTTGTTCGTTACGGTCGTGCCCCGTGTTGGATCAAGTTTGGCGGCTCGTGATTGCAATCGTTCTTCTCGTCCTGGTCGTGCTGCTGAGGAAGTAGCACACAACCCCGGAAGGGCGCAATCCCCTCCGGGCTACTTCTTCCCCTGAAGTCTCACCTCCAACCGCTCCAAAGTCAAGGTTTTATCGCTATCGCCGCTCCACCCGTACCCCCACCGTGCCCTTTGGCCGGATCGTAAACCGGGCCAGCAACTCCATCTCCTCCGACGCTCCTTCCGGTAACGACAGCCGCCATCCCTTCACCACCGTAGCCAGCGCCAGCACCGCCTCCATCCACGCAAACCCCTCGCCGATACACTGCCGCGTCCCGCCCCCAAACGGAAAATACGCGAACTTCGCCCGCCCCGCCTTTGCCCGCTCCGTAAACCGTTCCGGGTCGAACCGCTCCGGCTCAGGCCACCACCGCGCGTCCCGATGCACCACGATCGGCGCGCATACCAACGCCGACCCTTTCAGAATCAGCCCCACCCCGCGCATCGTGTAATCCTCCGTCGCCGTCCGCGCGCTGATCCACGCCGGCGGATACAGCCGCATCGACTCCGCAAACACCCGCGCCACATACCCCAGCCGCGGATAATCACCCGCGCACACCTCCCGCTCTCCCACTGCTGCCCGCACCTCCGCCGCCATCCGCTCCTGCACCCCCGGGTGCTTCGCGATCAGCCACACCGCAAAGGTCAGCGCGCTCGCCGTCGTCTCATGCCCCGCCATCAGGATCGTCAACGCCTCATCCCGCACCTGCTTCACGTCCATGCCGCCAGCGTCGTCCCGCGCCCCCAGCAGCATCCCCAGCAAATCTTCCCCGTCCGCGCCCGACGCCTCCCGCTCCCGAATGATCCCGTAAATCAGTTCATCGAGAGCCGCCAGCGCTCGTTTCATCCCCGGCATCGGCCCAATCGGCAGCTTCTCCACCACCGGCGCAAACGGCAGCAGCGCATACGGCAGATACTCGTTGAACGTCCGCATCGAATCCACAAACGTCTGGATGCCCGGCCGCACATCCGTCCCCAGCAGGCACCGGCTCGTAATCCGCAGCGTCAACGCGACCATCTCCCGGTGAGCGTCAATCTCCGCGCCGTCCGCCCAGCCTTCCGACATCTCGCCCGCGATCCGCACAATGGTCTCGCCATACCCCGCGATCCGCTGCCGATGAAACGCCGGTTGCGCCAGCCGCCGTTGCCGCAGATGCAGCGGGTCCTCGCTCGTCAGCAGTCCATCACCTAGGATTCCGCGCGCCCGCCGCAGCACCACCCCCCGGCTGTGCCGCGAAGCGTCGCCCACCAGCAACTCCTGAATGTCGCGCGGATGGTTGAACTGGAACTGCCGATTTCCGCGCGGTGTTACAAAGCTCGACACATCGCCAAACTCGTCCGCGTTCCGCCGCAGGCTCTCCGGCGTGTCCACCGCAAACAGCTTCCGCTCCCGCATCCGCCGCCAGATCGAAGGCCCAGCCGGAAACGTCACTCCAGTCTGCGCCGGGGCCTCTACTTCGTCTTCAACCTCACCCATCCAAGACAAGACGCGAAGAGAACCGAAAAGGTTAGACGCCGCCGTCAGCTTGCTTGCACCGGATCGAGTTACCAGCCGCCAGCGGCCACTGCATCCACACCACGGACCGGCTCGGACCAGACCGGATCGGCTCTACGCCACGCCTTGAACGAACCCCACGCCCTCAGGCGATCGCCGACACCAGCCTTGGCTTCGGCTTCTGCCCTTCCTGCCACCCCGCCACCTCGCTCAGCTCATCCCGCTCCACCTCGCCGCGCAGCAGCTTTTCAAAGTCCCTGGGCGTCAGCGGCCTGCCCAGCAGGTACCCCTGCACCTCGTCGCAATTCATCCCATTCAGCTGCTTCAGCTGTAGCGGCGTCTCCACGCCCTCGGCCACCACCGTCATATGCAACGCATGGGCCAGCGCGATGATCGCCGCCACAATCGTATGCGCCTCCGCGCCGTCCTCCAGCGATCCGATAAAGAAGCGGTCGATCTTCAGCTCCTTCACCCGGAACTGCTGCAGGTACGCCATGCTCGAGTAGCCCGTTCCAAAGTCGTCGATAGCAAAATCAAACCCCGCCCGCTGGAACTCCGCAATGGCCGCCATCGCCAGCTTCGGCTCGCACATGGCCGCCGTCTCCGTGATCTCGAACATAATCCATCGGGGGTCCACATCCGCCGACCGCACGATCGCATAGATGCGCGCCGCATACCCCTCCAGCCGCAGCTGCTCCGGCGACAGATTGATCGCTACCTTCACCGGGTCCAGACCCATGTCCTTCCACGCGACAAGTTGCCGGCACACCTCGCGTATCACCCACTCGCCGATCGGCACAATCTGCCCGGTCTCCTCGGCCTGCGGGATAAAGTCCATCGGCGAAACGTTACCCAGCAGCGGATGTGTCCAGCGGAGCAACGCCTCCGCTCCCGTAATCCGATTCCCCTGCCCGTTGTACTTCGGCTGAAACACCAGCGAAAACTGGTTGTTCGCCAGCGCCTCGCCCAGCCCTCGCGTAATTTGCGACGCCCGCGACGCCGTCTCGCTCATCGCCGGATCAAAGATCTGGAACGAGTTCTTGCCACCCTGCTTGGCATGGTGCATCGCCACGCTCGCGCTCTTCAGCAGCGCGTCCACACTCTCCCCGTCCCGCGGATACAACGCGATCCCCACCGAAGACGTCACTCGCAGCGTCGCTCCGTCCACCTCAAACTCCGTCGTCATCCGGTCCAGGATCGACCGCGCCATCGGCTGCACCTTCTCCACATCGTCGAAGCCGTCCAGCACCAGCGCGAACTCATCGCCCCCCAGCCGCCCCACCACCGTATTCGCCCGCGTCCGCCGCTGCAGATCGTCCGAGAACGCCCGCAACACCGCGTCGCCCGACGTATACCCCAGCGAATCGTTGATGGTCTTAAAGCCGTCAAGGTCCACAAACACCAGCCCCAACATCGTGTCGCCGGCCCGGGCCTCCGCGATCTTCTCTTCCAGCCCGGCCAGAAAGGCAGCCCGGCTCGCGAGTCCCGTCACCAGATCAAGCCCGTTCGTAGCGTTCAGCTTATTTCCGTTGTCCTCGAAAGAAAAGCCGTCGGGAGACAGGAGGCCGTTCATCCGGTCGCCCAGCATCTCCAACGCAATCGCCACGGCCAACCCTCCCAGAGAGAAGACCGTCACCAGCGTCCCCAGCACCGGTGTGCCGATTCCTGCCTTGTCCGGCAGCATCGCGCCGGGTGCAAGATGCGCCAGGCTCATCCCCGCGTAATTCATTCCCGCAACGCCCATCCCCATGACAAGCGCCGCCACCCCGCGCTTCCTCTTCTGCGCCTCCCAGGTCCCCTCGCGCAGCGCATACATCAGCCATAGAGCGATCCACGACGCTCCCACCGCGACCACCAACGTCCCCATCAATGTCCGCGTGCTGTAACGAACTCCGGGGTTGATCCGCATCGCCATCGTGCCGATGGAGTGCATCGCCGTCAGCGATACCCCCATCAGCAGAGCGCCCCCTCCGAGCTTCGCGTGGCTGGCCTCCTGCTCCGTCGCCAGCCGCAGCGCCCCATACATCACCACCACCGCAATCAACAGCGACAGCGCCGTCAGCACCTCATCGTAGCGCATCTCCATCGTCCAGCGGCCCGCCAACAGCCCCAGGAAGTGCGTCGACCATATCCCGCTGCCGATCACCGCCGCTCCGCCCAGCAGCCAGCATCGCCGCGCCAGATGACTTCCCCGCACTCTCTGCGCGCGCGCGGCCACATCCAGAAGCGTATACGACGACAAGACCGCCACCACTAGCGAGACTCCGACAAGAAAGGAGCTGTACGTCTCAGTCATCGTAGAGGCCTCCCCCCGGCAAAACGTTGCGCGCTTCCCGGCCACGTGCCCGTCGCGTCGCAAACGATGCTGTGGGACGTTCATCGGCTGCTTTCGCCCCTCCATGAACCTCTCCAGCAACGCAGCAACCTCCAGAGGAGTAAACCCCGGCGATCTCCCCCATTCTCACGCTTTCTATAAGTCACTCTCCCATCCTTGTTTGTCATTCCCGAAGGGAATCTGCGTTTGCCCTTGCCCTTGCCTTTCTGTTTGTCATTCCCGAAGAGAATCTGCGTTTGCCCCTCCGTTACACTGAACCCTCATGC
>CAXTUR010000223.1:0-4520 GCA_964247455.1 uncultured Acidobacteriaceae bacterium
TGCGCCAGCTTCTTATTCATTCGCTGGCGCGGGGCGCGGAGGTCTCGCTCAACCTTCCCGTGCTCGCCGCCACGGTGGTGATTGCCATGGCTTGCGCGTTGCTTGCCGGGTGCTACCCCGCGCTGCGTCTGTCGCGCTCCTCGCCGAGCCAGGCGCTTCGCGCGGGCGGGGCCGCCGGTGTGTCGAAGGCGCAGCACCGTCTGCGCGGCCTGTTCATCGTCGTACAAGTGGCGCTCGCGCTCTGCCTTCTCGTTTGCTCCGGGCTGTTGCTCCGGAATCTTCAAGCGTTGCGCGGCACCTCTCTCGGCTTCTCGCCCGACAACCTCCTCACCACCGAGCTCTACCTTAGCGCCGAGCACTACAAAGAGCGCAATATGCTGGCCGACTTCTACACGCCCCTGCTCGACCGGGTTCGCGCCATCCCCGGCGTCACCGGAGCGGGGATTATCGACATCGTCCCCATCATGGAATACGGCAGCAACTCCGACGTATCGATCGTGGGCAAGCCGCCCGCGCCACCGAACCAGGAGACCCTCGCCGAGAACCGCATCGTCACGCCGGGGACGCTCGAAGCGATTGGCGCGCGCCTCGTCTCCGGACGTATGTTGAGCGACTCGCTGGACCGTGCGGGACTTCCGCTCACCGTGACAGTCGATCAGGCCTTTGTCCGCAAGTTCTTCTCGCCCGGGGAAGAGGCGGTAGGCCGCCACATCAACTGGGGCGGAACTACCGTTACGATCGTTGGCGTCACGACCGACCTGCGGCAGTCGCTGACGCAGCCGCCGATGGCCGAGATGGACCTTTCCGCCGCTCAGATTCCCGCCGAGTGGGCCGACAACATGCTCGTGCGCCAGCAGCTCGTGGTGCGCACGT
This sequence comes from uncultured Acidobacteriaceae bacterium, assembly GCA_964247455.1. Taxonomy (GTDB): domain Bacteria; phylum Acidobacteriota; class Terriglobia; order Terriglobales; family Acidobacteriaceae; genus Edaphobacter. Next base: position 874 of record CAXTUR010000223.1, read on the forward strand.
CCGTCGCCTCCGACTCCGTCATCCCGCAGCTGCACGAGGCCTTGCGGGCGACCGACCCCTCCGTGCCCTTCCGCACCCCCACGACCATGCGCGAGATCGTCTCCGAGACGCTCACCTTCGAGCGCCTGGAAAGCTGGCTCTTCGGCATCTTCGCGGTGTTGGCCCTGACGCTCTCGCTGGTCGGCATCTACGGCACCATCACGCATGAGGTCGAGCTGCGCACCCGCGAGATCGGCATCCGGATGGCGCTCGGCTCCACGCGCCTCCGCGTCGCCGGACAGATCTTTTCGCGCGTGGCCGTGCTGCTGACGGTCGGGCTGGCGGCTGGCTGGGGCATCGCCCTTCTGCTGCGGCATGTGCTTGCCTCCGTGATTGAGCTGCATACGGCGCAGGACACCATAGTGTTCGCCGCGGTCACGGCCCTGCTGCTTGCGGGCGGGATCGCCGCCGGCGCGTGGCCCGCCCGCCGCGCCACCACCATCGACCCCACCGAAGCTTTGCGCGCCGAGTAGGAGATTCCCCATGCAGAACGCTGTTCGCCTCGCCATCCGCAGCCTTCGCAAATCGCCCGCGTTTACGCTGACCGTGATCGCCACGCTCGGCATTGGCATCGGCCTCAACGCGGCGATCTTCACCGTCGTCGACAACGTCCTGTTGCGCCCGCTCGGCTACCGGGACGCGGACCGCATCGTGGCGCTCGGCTCCCACTTTGTCGATCAGAATCGTTCGATTCCGCGCCTGGGCGGAGACGATTATGGCGACCTCGCGCAACAGGTCAAGAGTCTCGCGATCACGGCTTACTACCAGAACTACGTCGACGGCCTTGCCCTCAACGGCGAGTCGCTCTACCTGCCTATAGCCAACGTTAGCCCGGCCTTCGGGCAGGTCATGGGTGTCCAGCCGATGGCCGGGCGCGTCTTTCTGGAGGGCGATACCATCAGCCGAGACGCCCTTGTGAGCGCCACCTTTGCCCGCGGCCACTTCGGCTCCGCCCAGGCCGCGCTCGGCAAAACGGTGCTCTATGGTGGCGAACTGCGCACGATTGTGGGCGTGTTACCAAACGGCTTTTCCTTTCCAGGCAAAACCGAAGTCTGGTTTGAAAGAAACGCCCGGCCCGAGGCTCCTAGCCGCACCGCTTATAACCAAGAGGCCGTCGGCAAGCTGCGGTCCGGCACCAGCCTTCAGCAACTCGACGCCGAGCTCGCCAGCTTCTCGCGTCAACTTCAGAACGCCTACCCGGAAGATCGCCTCAAGACCATCGAGGCCGTTCCTTTACAAGAGCAGATCGTCGGCAAGGTCCGTCCTACCCTCAACCTGCTGATGGGTGCGGTCGCCGTGATCCTCTTGATCGTTGCCGCCAATGTAACGCACCTGCAACTTGTCCGGTCCACGCGCGACCTCCGCGCCGTGACGATCCGCACCGCACTCGGCGCATCCCGATGGACACTCGCCAGCCGCGCTCTGCTTGAGGCCTTGCTGCTGGCCGCCGCCGGGTGTGCCTTCGCCCTGCTGCTGGCCGTTCCCGCGCTGAAGCTGCTCGTAAGGGTCGCTCCCCAGGACATCCCGCGGCTTGCCGAGGTCCACCTCAACCTCGATGTCCTGCTCTTCTCCTTTGCCCTCAGTGCTCTGCTGATGGGCCTCACAGCCGTGCTGCCCGTGTGGCGATCGTGGCATCTCGATCCAGCCTCGGCCTTGCGCCAGGACGCGGCGCGCGGCATCGAAAGCCGCGCCACGGGCCGTCTTCGCAACAGCTTTCTGATCGCGGAAGTCGCCCTCACCCTGACCCTCTCCGTCGCCGCAGTCATGCTGGCCCGGCAGCTGCTCGCACAATCCCGGCAAGACCTTGGCTTTGCTCCTGAACATCTCGTCACCCTCGACACACATGCCATCGAAAGTACGCTGCCGCCCACGCCACGGCAGATCGCTTCGGCAACACCCGCCGAGGTGGACGCCTACCTTGCCCGTCTGGCTCCAATGCGCCTCGCCCATCTGGATGCCACGCTTAATACCGTATCGACGACGCCCGGAGTCATCGCGACAGCCGCAATCGATGGCGCTCCGATGGGCTTTGGCGGTGCGGATGTCAGTTACGCCGTCAAAGGCCGCCAGAACTTCGCACCCGGAGTGACGGGCCTTCCTGGCGCGGACATTCACAGCGTCACGCCCAGCCTCTTTGCCGCTCTCCATGTTCCGCTGCTGCAAGGACGAGAACTGACCGCGCAAGACACTCTGAGCGCTCCCATGGTTCTGCTTGTCAACAAAGAACTGGTCCGCCAGGTGTTCCCCGGCCAAGACCCAATCGGCCAACAGATCATGTGCGGTTATGCCGTTCAAAGCTCCTGGTGGACCATCGTCGGCGTCGTAGGCGACATCCGCAGCGACTCTCCCGCCGCCACCCCCTCGCCCACCATCTATGTGCCCCTCGCGCAGCACGCGGAGCGCGCCAACGACGTACAGATCGTCATCCGCACAGCCATGGACCCCGCCATGCTTCTCGACACCCTCAGCAACCGCCTGCGGCAGACGCACCCCGAAGTCGCAGTGAAAGCCACCACGATGCGCGAGAACATCGGCGAAACCCAACGCGGAGAGTCCTTCCGCAGCCTGCTCTTTGGCAGTTTTGCCGCAGTCAGCATCCTGCTCGCCGCTGTGGGCATGTATGGCGTCACGGCCTATTCGGTGGCGCAGCGACGGTTTGAGTTCGGCCTTCGCCTCGCGCTTGGGGCGGAACGGCTGCATCTGCTTGGCATGGTGCTGCGGTCTTCCCTGCTCCACGCCGTGCTGGGAATCGCGATCGGGGTCGCGCTGTCGCTTAGCCTCACCCGCGTGCTGGGAAGTGTCCTGGGCAAGCTGCCGCCGTTCGACGCGCCCGCATACGCTCTCGCCTCGCTGGCTGTCCTTGCGATTGCGCTGCTGGCCACACTCGGCCCCGCGCGCGCCGCCTCCCATGTCGAACCGAACACTGTCCTTCGCGGCGAATAGCTACACCCAAGGTGACCGTCCATGCAGAACCTCTTTGCAAACACGCTCCACGATCTCCGCTTCGCGCTTCGCCAACTCCGCCGCGCACCCGGCTTCGCCCTCACCGCCGTGGTGACGCTGGCGCTGGGTATCGGTGCGAACACGGCTATCTTCTCGCTGCTCGACCAAGCGCTGCTGCGTTCGCTCCCAGTGCGCGACCCGCAGCAGATCGTGGTGCTCGAAGGCACGGGCGAGGCGTGGGAGGGCCACTCCAGCAGCCATGGCGGCGATAAGGCGGCGTACTTCTCCTATCCGATGTATCGCGATCTTCAAACGCTCGCCGTCGCCCATGGTCTCGAAGGGTTACTCGCTACCTCTCATGCGGAGATCTCGATCACTTATCGCAATGCGTCGCAGATCGCCACCGGCGAGATCGTCTCCGGCAACTACTTCTCCCTGCTCGGCACACGCGCTTATCGCGGCCGGCTGCTCACGCTGTCCGACGATAACGCACCCGGCGCGAATCCGGTTACGGTCGTCGCGTACAGCTTCTGGCGGAACCATCTCGCCGCGGACGAGCATCTCGTTGGGCAGACGATCTCGCTCAACGGCCACCCGTTCCAGGTCGTCGGCATCGCCGCGCCCGGCTTCCAATCGGCCGTCTGGGGAGAGACGCCCGCGCTCTT
>CAXTUR010000224.1:0-4501 GCA_964247455.1 uncultured Acidobacteriaceae bacterium
CTCTTCCGAAAGCGGCGGCGAGGGCGATCTCTGCCGCGCCCATCCGTATGCCTGGAGTAAGCAAGACTGCTCCTGTTATGGCCTCGGCACCACGCCCGACTACATTGTCCCTCGGGCTGAGAGTACGTCCATGGGCTGCCTTGACCGAACTGTCGCCCCGCTCGACGTGCTCCACCATGCCAACGGCGTCTGCTCCCGGGGGCAGGGGCGCGCCGGTCATGATCTCGATGGCCCGCCCTTGCTCCAGCGGTGAGCTGGTCCAGATCTCTCCCGCTCGCACCATTCCCACCACTCGGAGCGGTAATCCGGTATTCCAGTCGACGGCGCGCACCGCGAACCCGTCCCGTGTAGCCCGGTCGAAGGGCGGCTGATCGCGGTCCGCGACAACATCCTCAGCCAGGACGCGGCCGCGCGCCTGCAGAAGAGCGACCTCCTCCACCTCCTTCACCGCCGCGCTTCGAGCCTGGTCCAGCACCACCAGCAAGGCTTCATCAAACCCCAGCACCATCGTTCCTCCAAAGAAGAAGCCCCGAGGCATACGCCCCGGGGCTTGGTTTATCTGCCGTAGAACTTACTTCTTGCCTGCCTTGTAGCTCGACTTCACCGTGGCCCCGATTCCCGTAAGGATGTCCTTGACCTCTTGCGCGTGTGGCCCGTCGGGGGCCAACTCCAGGTACTGCTGATACGCCTCGACACACCCCGGGGGCGCGGTGATCTTCTGCGTCTTCGGATCGACCGATGCCTTGGGGATCAGCGACTGGGCCTTGATGTAGTAGGCGTCCGCTCGCTTGGGGTCGGCCGCGATGGCCTTGTCGGCCGCCGCCCCCGCGTCATCTGGCTTGCCCGCGTTGTAGAGCGTCGCCGCCTCGTTGAAGTAGTACATCCCAGCCTGGGTGGGTTGCGCCTTGGCTGCGGCGTCGTAGGCGTCGGAGGCGTTCTTGGCGTCGCCCATTTTGCCATAGGCCTGACCTGTCTGGTTGTAGGCCGCCGCCGCCGTCTCCGGGCTCGGCTTCTTGGCCGCCGCGTTCAGGTCGACCGCCTTCTTATACGAGGCGATGGCGTCGTTGTACTTGCCGGTCACGGTCGCGTCGCCCGCCACCGGCTTGCCCGACGCCTTTAATGCTTTGGCAGCCGCGTCAGCCGAGCCAAGCTGAGCATCGCCCAAGGTTACCCACAAGATGCCTTCGTCCGCCTTCTGCGTGGTGGCCTGCTGCATGGCCGTGATGGCCGCGTCGTAGTTGCCCGCCTTATTGTCCGCGCGCGCCTGGGTCAGCAGCGTGTTTAGGTTGGCGATCGTCTTGTTCGCGTTCGTCACCTCGGCGTTCTTCTTCTTGTACTCTTCGAGCGCCTTCTTCTCCTCGGGCGTCATCTTGTCGAGGTACTCTTTGCGAGTCATGTCAAAGTCGACCGTCTTGTCCTCGCCAGCCTTAAAGACGACATTGTCGTTGAAATCGAGGCTCTTGTCTTGCTGAAAGACGATGACGACGTAACTCTCCGCCTTAATACCCGTTCCCTTGTAGTTGCCCGTGGCGTCGATGGGAAAGGTATAGGCAAACTTACGGTTCTTGGCCTCAGAGGTCTTGTCCGTGGTCAACCGCACTTCGCCGCTGTTTAGGGGCGAACCCGCCGGGTTGATCACATGGCCATGAATCGTCGCCGACGCGGCGTCCTGCGCCAAGCCGCGCAAGGGGTGCGCGAACACCAGAATCCCTAGAACCACTGCCGCCAGCCCGCTCTTGATCGTCCATCCAAATTGCTTCATGCTTCGTCTCTCCCGGCACCGCGCTTCGCAGACGCTTGTTGACCATCTACTTCTTCTCAACCCGAGCTTCCACGACGGCGACGCGCTCGTGCAGAGAAACCATATAGGCATGAATCTCACGACGAAACGCGATCATCTCGCCCCGTACCCCGTCGAGCCCTTTGGACAGATCGGCTTGCATATCGCGCCGCAGCATGACCACCTCCTGACGTACTTGGTCGATGCGTTCACCCATTTTTTGTATATCCGCGCGGTTTGACAGCCAGGCCAAAACCACCAGAAATGAGGGTATGCCGATACTCAGGTAAAGCTGCGTATTGTTCATGCATCTCCAGTCTAACTCTTGGTTCCAGTCGCGTAGGGGATTTTATCGGCGATCCCCGCCTCGGCAAATGCTCGCAGCCGGAGCACGCAGCTTTCACATCGACCGCACGCCGCGTCCTCATCCGAATAGCATGACCAACTTACATGGAATGGTGCACTGAGTTCAACTCCCCGCCGCACAATCTCGCTTTTACGCATGGCAATCAGCGGCGTCTCCACGCGGATGTCGCCTTCCTTCGTGCCTTCGGCGATCAGCCGGTTGAAGGCCGCGTAGTAGGCGGGGCGGCAGTCGGGATAGCCGGAGCTGTCCTGCTCCACCGCGCCGATTACCACCCGGCGCGCTCCGAGCACCTCCGCCCAGCTGACCGCCGCCGATAGAAAATGCGAGTTGCGAAACGGCACATAGGTCACCGGGATTTCGCTCCCAATCTCCGCACCGGCGTCCGGCACCGCGATAGCCGGGTCCGTTAAGGCCGAGCCGCCAATCTTCCAAAATAGATCGATCTTGAGGTGCAGAAAGTCCTTCGCACCGACAGCCTCGGCTACGTCCCGGGCCGCGCGCAGCTCCCGGGCTTCCGTTCGCTGCCCGTAGCTGAAGTGCAGCGCATACGTGTCATACTCCCGCGCCGCCAGGGTCGCGCATAGGCAAGAGTCCAGCCCGCCCGAAAGACAGATCACCGCCTTGGCGCGTGTTGAAGCAGACTGGCTCACTCTTGCGGACTCTCTTCCGGCGCACCGGCTGAGTCGAGTAGCGCCCTTGCCGCCGCCTCATCCTCGTGCCGTACCTGAAGCCGCACTCGGAACGCAAGCGCAAGCAGATTGTTCGCATTCTCTCCCACTAACAGGCATTCGATGCCCGCTGATTCAAGCATTCCCATCGCCATCTGCGCTTCGGTCGGTTCGAGAAACTTCGCCACCGTGATCATCTCGTCCGCTTCGTCTTCCGTTTGAATCTCGCTCATAGGCCTCCAATTTAATGTAGATGCGCTACTTGGCCTCGACGCTTTGCAGATGAAACGTGATTGTGCCCCAGAAGAGCCGCGCTCGTATCTGTACCGGCATATGGCGCGCGTCGTCGGTGTACCAGATCCAGATGTTGCCTCGGTTTTTCACGATACCTTCCTCTGCGGTAGGCTGCACGCGGATCGTTTGGAAGGTTCCGGCGGGTGTTTTGACCTCTTCCTTGGCTTCCACCTTCATCGCCACTGTAACCGTGCGCATTGAGTCGGCCAGAGGAAACAGAATCTTCTGGCCCACCGTCATTGGCTGCGACGCGGCATAGAAGATTGCCGAAAGGGAATCTGTCACGCATCCAGGAACGGCCGCTGTCAACGTCTTCGCCGTGCCCTTGACAAGGTTCTTCTCCACCTGCGTCTGTTTGCCCACCGCATAGTTGAAGCTTAGGTCGCCCGTTACCTTGCGTAGCCCCTCCTGTAGCTGCTTTGAGAATCCAGCCGAGCAGCCCGTCGCGCGATTGAAGGACGACTGAAACCGGTCCACCACGGGAAACAGCATATGGACCGCGCCGACGGAGTCCGCCGTCGCCGTCACCTTCTGTTGGCCGCCCTGCTGATCGATGTGGAAGACGGCCGTGCCCGCCGTAAACACCCGCCAGTCGACGGTGAACGTTAGCGTCTGGTGCGCGGGAAAACTATAGGTGGAGAGGGGAGGTTGGAGCGTGGGGATCGGCTGGGTCACCGGCTTGGGGGCAAACAGCTGCGCCGAGCACAAGCCGCCTCCGAGCAAAAGGTACAGGAACGCGATGACGGGCGGCGGGCAACGTCTCAATTCGGGTCAATCCTTAGTGGGGCCAGTACAGCAATCGTAGAGCGAGCGCCGCGTAGATCGCCGCCGCGCCCATGAGGCAATTGTACTCGCGGTGTTGGAGATACAAGGGACGCGAGAAGCCCCCGCCGCTTTCCACTCGGGGTGCCGCGCGCAGCCGAGGCAGCAGGCGTGGCACCTGTGCCGCATAGGCATCGAATCCTGCAAAATGCTCCCGCAGGTAGGCCTCCTCGCCGCGGATGGTCGGCAGATAGATGGCCGCAAACAGCCCCGCCAGCGCAAGGAGCAGCACCCAACTTGCCGCCGCAGCCGCAAATCCGAAGGCGATCAGCATCGATCCCAGATAGAGCGGATTGCGCGTATAGGCATACGGTCCAGTGGTGGCCAACTCGGCGTTCTTCTTCACGTAGCCGGACGCATACCCTCGTAACCACACGCCCGGCGCAACCAGCAACAGGCTCAGCCCCATCGACCGCCACGTGGGATGCGCCAGCAGCAGAAACACGGCCGCGAAGACGAAGCCTAGAGGCACCCGCACCCGCTTTGCTACCCGCTGCCATCCTGTCTGCCCCGTCACCGCGCCCGTTCCATCACGTGTTGCGCCGCCTCTACCACCTCTTCCACTGTAAT
>CAXTUR010000225.1:0-4483 GCA_964247455.1 uncultured Acidobacteriaceae bacterium
CCTGGATGATGCCGTAGGTGACGGCGAGGCCGAGGCCGGTGCCTTTGCGCGGGCCCTGGGCGGGAGCGGATTTGGTGGTGAAGAAGGGGTCGTAGATGCGGTGAAGGTGGTCGCGCTCAATGCCGGAGCCGGAGTCGGCGATGGTGACGAGGACGCAGTCGCCGCTGTCTTCCGTGTGGACGCGGAGGGTCGCGCCCGAGCGGCCATGCATGGCGTCCTTGGCGTTGAGCATGAGGTTGAGGACGACCTGCTGGAGCTTGCCCTGGTTGCCTTGGATGCGGGCGAGCGCGGGGTCGAAGGCGGTGTCGACCCGGATCTGCGCGGTCTTGAACTGGTGATCGAGAAGGGTGACCGTGTCGCGGAGGAGCTGGTTGAGGTCTATGGAGGTGAACTCGGAGCCGGAGGTGCGGGAGAAGTTCAGCAGGCCGTTGACGATCTCGGAGGCGCGAAAGGTCTGCTGCGTGATCTTCTCAAGCACGGGGGCGAGGCGGGTGTCGTCCCGCAGCTGTTTGGACAGCATCTGGGTGTAGGAGGAGATGACGGCGAGCGGCGTGTTGACTTCGTGGGCGACCCCGGCGGCGAGGAGGCCGATGGACGAGAGCTTTTCGGCCTGGGTGAGCTGGACTTCAAGCTGGATGCGGTCGGTGATGTCGTCGACCAGGATGATGCGGCCAACGGCGATCAGGTCGCGGGTGACGAGCGGCGCGATCGCGATGTTGGCGATGCGCGACTCACCATTGGGGAGCGCGAGCGGGAACTTATAGAGGGTATGGGTGCCGTATTCGTGGCGCACCTCGTCGAAGCGGGCGACGAAGTCCGGCGGGAAGACGGCGGAGAGCGGCTGGCGGAGCGCGTCGCGACGGCCTTTAGAGTACATCTCCTCCATGGGCGCATTCCAGCTCTCGATGCGGCCGTCGAGGTCGACCGCGACGACGCCGATGTTGATGGACTCGACGATGTTCTCGTGGAACTCCTTGAGGCGCTCGAACTCGGAGATCTTGGCTTCGAGGCGGCGGTAGAGCTGGGCGTTCTGAATGGCGATACCGATATAGCCGGCGAGCGATTCGAGCAGCTCCATGTCTTCGGAGGAGAGGAAGTCGCCGTCATGAGTGCGGCCGAGACCAAGGATGGCGACGGTGCGGGTGCCGCCGCCTTCGCGGTTGGCGACGCGGCACGGGAGGTAGTAATTGAGGTCGAGCCGGGCTGCGGTCTGACGCTGGGCGTCCGATAATCGGAGGACCTGCTGCGGGTTCTCGAGAAAGATGTGGGTGTTCGCGCCGGGTTCGTCGAAGTCAAGGAAGCGGACGTCGAGGGCCTGGAGTTCGGCGGCGGGCAGGTTGGTGAGGCCGTGGGAGGCGGCGAGATGGAAGGAGCGCGGGGTCGAGCTTAGGGTTTGCGGATGATCCGGCTCGGAGCTGAGGAAGACGGCGGTGCGTGTCACGAGCAGCGTCTTGGGCAGGCGGTCGACGATCGAGGCGAGCAGGGCGCTGAGGTCGGTCTGCGAGTTGAGGCTGCGGCCGAAGTCCACCAGAGTCTCGCGGTAGTCGAAGCGCTTCTGGTCGAAGACGCGGTCGACGCGGGACTGGATCGCGCGCTTGAGCGGATCGAAGACCAGGCCGGTGACGACGATGGCGGCGAGCAGGCCGTAGACGCCGAGGTTGGGAAGGCGGGTGTGGACGCGCTCAGCGGCAAGGGCGACCGCGCCGAAGTAGAGCCCAACCAGCGCGGCAGTGGCGAGGGTGTAAGTGACGCCGCGCTTGAAGATGAGATCCACGTCCATCAGGCGGAAGCGGATGATGGCCCAGCTGAAGGTCAGCGGAAGAAGGACCAGCGACAGGCCGGCGAGGCGGGTGATCAGAGTGGGGACGGCGAGGTCGAAGACGAAGGGAAGGACGTAGAGGACGGTGAAGGGGATGACCGCGAGCAGCGTGCCACGGGTAAGCCACTTGAGCTGTTGGCGCTCGAGCGGCGAGCTGGCCGAGCGGGTGCGAAGCAGGAAGACGACGGCGGCCAGCACATAGTAGAGGGCGAGATAGGCGTAAGCGCTTTGGTCAAGCCGGTGCTTGAGCAGTTCGGTGGCGGAGGTGTAGAGGATTGCGCCGACCTGGACGGTGATCAGGATCAGGCCGGGTAGATAAAGGAACGGAACGAGGACGCGGCGGCTGGCGCGGTCGCGGTAGCTGTCGGAGAAGGAGACGGCGAAGTGCAGGAAGAGCGCGGGCTGGATAGCCGTGGCGACGATGTTCGACCAGTAAACGATCCAGTCCAGCGTGTCGAGCCGGGTGGTGTACTTGAAGGCGTAGAGGACGAAGGAGACCAGGCAGAAGATGTAGAAGTGGGTGGACTTGGGCGCGGTCCAGCGGCGGAAGAGGACGTAGAGGCCGATCGACAGGTAGACGAGGGCGATCAGCCGAGTGATCTGAAAGCTGGTCTTGTCGACCGGTTCGAGGATGACAGTGATGAAGAGCGGCGCGCCAGTCTGGCCGGTGAGGGCGTTGGGGCGGAGGATGGAGTAGTCGGCGCGGGCCCAAATGCCCGTGCGGGCGATGGCACGCTCAAAGGAGGCGAGTCGCGGGGTGTAGTGATCGTTGACGGACTGCAGGATGTCGCCCGGGCGGATGCCGGCGCGCAGGCCGGGGGAGTCGGCGGGCACGCGTTCGGCGCGGAGGCCGGCCGGATTTCCGTCCGGGGCCTCGACCCACCAGATGCCATCCGTGGGCGAGTCGAAGCTCAGCTCCTGAGACAGGTTGAGGGCCGCAACGACGCACACCGCCAACGTCGCCACGGCGAGCACGATGGCCAGGATGCGGGTTTGGAAGGCGGCTTTCACAATGGGCTTAGAGGGCTCGATCAGACAGCCATACGGGACACCTGCACCTTGAGTTCCAAACATGAACCCGTGTGGAAACACTTATTCGCGTTGTACTTACCTCTATTCCACCGAGCTGTCTACGCTTTATCATAGATGATCTCATGAACAAAGGTTGCGCCTAGCGGAACATAGGGCACGGGTCCATGGGACAAGGCGTTCTGCGTATCATGTTAGGTCGCGAAGTTGCGTTGCATTCGATTCATCGTGCTGTAACATTGGTGTTGCGATGAGTGTAGCGGTGGTCGATGTGGCGGTCCGGGATATGTTCGTGCAGGTACAAGGGATGCGTGTGCATCTCCAACGGTCGGGCAGTGGCCCGGCGCTGCTGCTGCTGCATGGGCTGGTCGGGTCGGCGCGCAACTGGCGGCAGAATGTGGACTTCCTGTCGCGCTACTCGACGGTGTATGCGGTCGACCTGTTCAACATGGGCGAGTCGGAGCGGGTGCCGGGGATTGATGCCGGGTTGGAGGCGACGGCCGATGGGCTGGCGGCTCTGCTTGACGCGCTGGGGTTGGACGAGGCCGATGTGGCGGGACACTCCCACGGCGGCGCGGTGGCAATGATGCTGGCGGCGCGTCATCCCGACCGGGTACGGAAGCTGGTGCTGTTTGCCCCAGCAAATCCGTTCTGCGACTTTGGTCACCAGCTGATCCGGTTCTATCAGACGCGGTTTGGGATCTGGCTGGCGCGGCGCGTGCCTGTGTTGCCGAGGCGACTGAAGGCGGTGGCGTTGAGCCGGATGTACGGCGATCCGGCGCGGGTGGTCGAAGGCACGCTCGAAGGGTACATCACCGGGTTGCAGATACCGGGAACGATCGACCACATCCTGAGCATTCTGGAGCGATGGTTCGACGATATGGTGCGGCTGCGGGTCGCGCTGTTGGAGCTGGCCGAGAAGCCGACGCTGCTGATCTGGGGCGATCGGGACCGGACAGTCGGTCTGCCTTCAGCGTACCGGCTGATGCAGACGCTGGTTCGCGCCAAGCTGCTGGTGATGCCGGGCGTTGGGCACATCCCGTTTGCGGAGATGCCGGACGAGTGCAACCGGGCTATGGTGGAGTGGCTGGTTGAGCCGACGCTGAGTGTGCACCGGGCGGCGTAGGGCGTGGCTGGGACGACGAGCAACGCTGAGAAGCAACTTCTGTTTGGGCAATAGCTCAGTGCGATCGCTTTACGGACGGCTGTTGGCTGTCAGCCGGTGAGCTTTCCGGCTGGCGAGCGGGCGAGGGCAAATCTTTGGGCAGCGTCTTTGTGTCGGGCCTTCAGCCCTCTTCCTTTTACCTCTGGAACCTACCTAGGCCTTCGGCCTAGGCTCTTATGTGGGCGGGCCTTTGCCCTTGGTTCAGTTTTGCAGCGGAGTGGCTCCCAAGGCAGATTCCCTTCGCGCGTAACGGTCAGAGGGTTTGTGATGTGTGTTGCTATCGTGAAGCCGCAGGTCCTGCGGCGCGTACTACGCCGTTGCTCAGGATGACAGTGGTTTGTGATGGGTTGGGAGTTCTTAAAACGACAGGTGTTTGTGGGTGCGTGTTTTTCTTTGTTTCTGGGGTCGATCTAACATTCTAAAAGGGTTGATCGGTGATGCCCCAGCGGGGGTGGGGGCCTAGAGGGAGG
>CAXTUR010000226.1:0-4459 GCA_964247455.1 uncultured Acidobacteriaceae bacterium
GGCCTTCGCCACCGATCCCGCGCTCCACTACCCTCACGACCCCGCCCAAGCCCAAGCCCTCCTCGACGCCGCTGGCTACCCGCCAGGCAAAGACGGTATCCGCCTCCATCTCACCCTCAAAACCAGCACCGACGAGTCCACTCGCCTCCTCGCCGCCGTCCTCCAGCAGCAACTCCGCGCCACCGGCATTGACCTCCAACTGCACTCCGCCGAGTTCGGTACCTTTTACGCCGACGTCACCCGTGGGGCCTTTCAGATGTACATCCTTCGCTGGATCGGCTCCAACGAAGACCCCGATATCTTTCGCTACGCCTACGATTCAGGCAGCTTCCCTCCCAAGGGCGGTAACCGAGGCCGCTACACAAACCCCCAGCGCGACACCCTCCTCCGCACCCCCGCGGGCACCACCGACCAACCCACCCGCCGCAACCTCTACGCCGCCGCCCAGCAGATCCTCGCGAGTGACCTACCCGGCATCCCCCTCTGGTACCCCAACACCGTCCTCGTCCACACCCGCCGCCTCGAAAACGTCCATCCCAGCCCAAGCGGCAACTTCGACTTCCTCCGCTCCGCCACGGTCCGTTGACCTGTTTGGCGTAGTCTTGAAGAAGGACGAACCATGGCGATCAATATGGACGAGCGATTCAATCCCGACGAGTGCGGCAGTGACCTTATTCTTCAAGCGTTGCTGGACGAACTACAACGTGCTCGAAAGCAAGCCGGCGCTCACGCCCAGGCGATGAAGGACTCGTGCGCTCTGCTAGGTTTGCAACTCGAAGTCGACCATTCTCGCCCCTTCAGCGACATCTTCACCCGCCTGACCGCTCTCGAAAACCGCTTCGAACTCCATTCCTGAACCTGTGATCGGCGGCCTGCACGCTCAATTTGTTTGTCATTCCCGAAGGGAATCTGCTTTCGCTGAGACGCAATCCTACAGCCGCACCACCAGATGCCCCGGACACACGTTCTGCGCCTCAGTAACCAATCGCCCCACCAAACCCTCATCCTGCGCCAGAAACCAGACCCCACCCAACACCCGTTCCTGTGGATGACCGCCCGGAAACAGATGCAGCGTCAACGCCTCCGCGTGCTTGCGCAGACTCGCCTCCTTCAGTAGCTCAAACGTAGCCGCCATCCGCCGCAGCCGGTTCATCTGATAACGCATCTTGTTGCCCGCTACGCCCGCAGACAGTCCAAGACTCTCATCCATCGCAGCCATATACTCGGTCAACGCGGTAAGCTCCGCGTCCATCGCGTTCCCCACCGCCGCCAGCTTCCGCTTGCCTTCGATCGGCATCGCCCGCGCCCCCAGCCGCTGCGCCAGCGCCTCCGCCGTCGTCATCGCGTCGGGCAAACTCACCTCATGCCGCGCCATCACGTCCGCGATCTTCGGCTCCACCAGCGTTGCGCTCAATCGCGGCAGCACCGGCGTGATCCGCCCCAAAATCTGTTCGTACAGCACGGCACTTTGCGCGAAGTACGCGATTTCCGCCGGTCCCCCCACATACGCTGCCGTCGGCAGGATCGAATCCTGAAACACTGGCCTGAGCAGCGCATTCGGACTGATCCGCTCCGGCTGACTCTCTAAAATTTTCAGCAACTCCGCCGTCGAATAAACCTTCCGCCCAGCCTTCCATCCCCCATCCGGGGGCCGCTTCAACGCCTCCCGCTCCCCCGTCGCATTATCCTCCAGAAACAGCAGGGAAGCCCCCGCCGTCACCAGCACCTGTGTATGACATCCTGCATTCACAAGCTCCTCCCCACGCCGGAGCAACGCCGCCTCCAACTCCTCCGCATGCTCCAGGGCATACCGAAGCGTCGCCGTTCCCATTGCATGAAACTCCGCCGGAGCCGCGTCCATCACGATAAGCCCGTGCTCGGCAAAGAGCCGCGCCATCAACTGAGCGAACGCCCCGCCCAGCGTAGCTCCCGGCGCATAGCACTCCCGCAGCAGATCGCAGACCGGGGCATACCCCAGCAGCTCACTCGCCTGCTCCACCATCGCTTCAATGCCATCGCCCAACAAAACGCCGCCCACCGGCATCGCTCCGGTCACGTCCCCCTTCCAGCGGACCGTCTCGACTGCCGTCTTCCCCAGCAGCGCGACATGATCCACCTCGTCCAGATCATGGTCCTCCGTCGCGAGCCAGAACACCGGCACATGCTCCACGCCCGTAGCCGCCGTCGCTTGCTTCGCCCTCGCGATTGCCGTAGCCGCCTTCAGCAGAGTCAACAGCGGCCCACCAAACAGCCCCACCTGCTGCCCGGTCACCACCGCCCGCGCGCAACGCCGCAGCTTTTCGATATTCGCTAGCGCCGCAGCGCCCGCGCCAAACTCCACACTCTGCCGTCGCAACGCATCCGCCAGCCGCCCGGGGTCCGCGACACTCACATCGCGCGACACCCACCGCCCCCCAAGAGGGTTCCAACCCGGCTCCCCGCCATACCACGCGCGCACCGGACCGTCCGCCGCACTCTCTCCCATTGCCAGATACTCCCGATACAACCGGGAGACCTGCGGCAACACCATGATGGGATAACACTCCGTGCTCATCGCTTCTTTCTAGCCTGGACTCCCGTTGGATGCCCGTTCCAGCCTACCTGATGCAGGATGATACCGTAGCGTCATGCCCGCTCCCGTCCGCAAGTCCGCTCCCGCGAAAGCTCACGCAAAATCTTCCCTGGCCAAGCCCAAGGCCTCCCTCAAAGCCAAGGTCCTCGACTCCAAACTCGCCTATGAAGGCAAGGTCTTCAACGTCTACACCGACACGGTCGTCGAGCCCGGCGGCAAAGAAAACACCCGCGACGTCATCCGCCACAACGGCTCCGTCGTCATCCTTGCCGTTGACTACTCAAAAGACCCAGCCGATCCCGATGTAATCCTCATCCGCCAGTACCGCCATGCCGCCGGCCAGTTTCTCATCGAGCTCCCCGCTGGCCGCATTGACCCCGGCGAGAAGCCCCTCGCCGCCGCCAAGCGCGAGATGATTGAAGAGACCGGCTTCCGCGCCAAGAAGTGGACGCTCCTTACGAAGTACTTCGCCAGCCCGGGCTTCCTTGGCGAATGGATGCAGATCTACCTCGCCGAGGACCTGCGCGAAGGCACCGCCACTCCCGAGGAAGACGAGCACATCGAACTCCACCGCGTCCCGCTTTCGGAGGCCATGCAACTCGTCGCCTCCAACCAGATCCACGACGGCAAAACCCTCATTGGTCTCTCCCTCTTCGCCGCCCGCCGAAGCTAAACCACGCCGCCTTATGTTACCCACAAGACAGATAAATGTCCTGAAAAGACTCACAGTGTAACCAGTTGCATAAGGAAACCTCCTCCCTGCAAAGTGCGTCTAGTTCGGTCACTGGCCGTAGTCTTGGCCGTGTGAACGATCGTCAGGAGAGTGGATTGTGGCTCAATACAAAGGATTGGTGAAGTGGTTCAATAACGCAAAAGGATACGGCTTTCTCGGACGCGACGAAGGTGCCGATGTCTTCGTCCACTATAGCTCCATTCAGTTCGAAGGCTACAAAAGTCTCAAAGAAGGAGATGCGGTCGAGTTCGATATCATCCAGGGCACAAAAGGTCCGCAAGCCGACCAGGTCATGCGCCTCACAGAAGCGCTCTAAGTGCTAGATGCTCGGTCGGTAGTAAGAGCGTCTAATATCTGACTCACTGAAACAATGCGAACCTCTTCGTAGTGTTGCACCGCAAGCAAGGCCTTGTCTCCCGTGACGATAAAGTCAGCTTGTGATGCGAATGCCGTGCCGATCACCACGTCATCATCAGCATCGGAAACCAAGCGTGGAACATAGGCTGGCAGGACAGACCGGCCGCGGATACGTACGTCTCGATCAACTGATTGACCGTCAGCGTGGAAGCCGCTATTTCCTTCTCGAACTTAGGTTCGCCAAGCGTTTTTGCAACTTCAACCAGCAAGGGAACGCTTGTGAAAATTAGCACGTCTCCTCTAAACGCGACACGCATGATTTCGCGTGGGGGACCGTGCCACAGAAGACCCGACACGACAACATTTGTGTCCAGCACCAACCGCATCAGTTTTACCGTTGAGCCCGACGTTCCGCTCTCATCATACGAATCTCTTCGGCCACTTCCTCGGGAGACATATACGGGGTTCGCTTACTGCGGACATTCTATCCATCGCTTCGAGCAGCGTGCCAAGTCGCTTCGCGCGAAGCTGCTCCTGCAGCCAGCCCTCCAACAACTCCGGCACCAGCAAACCCGCTTCCCGCGCTTCCAAAGCCAACTGATCCGGCAACGTGATCTCAACCGTCATCGCACCTCCCGCCAATTATCGCGCATCTCTCGACCGCCATCTCGTTCGCCAAACCTCCTCCTCCACCCGCATACTGTTCCCAGCACCATGGATAACATCACCCTAGCCCGCCTCCTGGACGAGACCGCCGCCCTCCTCGAAATCGACGCGGCCGATCCCTTCCGCGTCCG
>CAXTUR010000227.1:0-4449 GCA_964247455.1 uncultured Acidobacteriaceae bacterium
GGCCGGGGAGGTGGGCGGATGGCCGCCGAAGTAGCTCCGCGCCCGCTCGGTGGCTTCGCGATCCTGCCCGGCGAAGACGGTGACGGCGTGATCGGGCTTCGTCTGGTTCTGCATCGCCAGGCGCACGCCCGGACGCATTTTCCCCGCCGCACAACCGCAGATCGAATTGACGACCAGCATCGTGGTGCCCGGCTGAGCGACCGCCGCATCGACCTCGGACGCGGCGCGCGCCTCACGCAAACCGGCGCGCGTCAGCTCCTCACGCATCGGAATCAACATAATCTCTGGGTACATGGTGTCCTCCTCTACTTCAACTTTATTGTACCCTCAAGCGGTGGCTTCTCTCGATCTACAAGAGCGGGTACCCTTGGCCGAGTACACCACGCTGGGTGTCGGCGGGCCGGCGCGCTATTTTGCGCGTGTTACGAGTACGGAACAGCTCCTCGAAGCCGTCCATTTTGCGCACAGCCGGGATCAGCCGCTCTTCACTCTGGGCGGGGGGAGCAACCTTCTCGTTACCGACCAAGGATTTTCGGGTCTCGTTGTGCAGATCGCGATCACCCCGCCCACGGAACGCGACGGCAACCTCTTCCGAGTTGCCGCCGGGATGGACTGGGACGCCTTTGTCCTCGACGCCTGTCAGCGAGATCTAAGTGGGGTGGAGTGCTTGGCGGGTATCCCCGGACTGATCGGTGGAAGCCCGATACAGAACATTGGAGCGTACGGGCAGGAGGTTGCTTCCACCATCGCGACTGTCCATGCTCTCGATCTCCATACCGGGCGATTTGTCGACTTGGCGAAGGACGCTTGCGAATTTGGGTATCGCACCAGTTTGTTCAACACCGTGGCGCGTGGTCGCTACATCGTCACGGCTGTGAGCTTCCGCTTTGATCCTGACGCACAGCCATCTCTTGAATACGCCGATCTAAAGCGTCACTTTTCCGGCCAGCCGGCGCCCTCTCCCGTTGAGGTGTACCACGCTGTGCGCGCGATCCGTCAGGTAAAGGGAATGCTCTTGGTCGAGGGCGATGCTGATAGCCGCAGTGCTGGATCGTTCTTCAAGAACCCGATCGTCTCGGAGGCGAGCTTTGCCGGTCTGGTGCGTACCCTTCACCTCACGGAGGCCGAAATCCCGCACTGGCCCGTGGATGGGGGAGGCGTCAAGCTTGCTGCCGCCTGGCTGGTTGAGCGTGCTGGGTTCCACAAGGGGTATGCGCTTGGAGCGGCCGGCATCTCATCGCGGCACACGCTCGCGCTGATCAACCGCGGAGGAGCCGCCTTCGCCGACATCGTTCGGCTGCGGGAGACCGTTCGGGGAGAGGTCCGAGTTCGCTTCGGGATCGAGTTGGAGCAGGAGCCGGTGGAGGTGTAGTGGCTGCCGGGGACGCAGATTCCCTTTGGGAATGACAACCAAAAAGGCCAGACAGGATCAGTAGCGCGGGACGGCCGGGTCTATAGTGCGCGACCAGGCGTCGATGCCGCCCGCGAGGGACTGGGCGCGTTCAAACCCTTGCTGGCGCAGCCACATCGTGACGTTGAGGGAGCGCGCGCCGTGATGGCAAAGGATGACGAGGTGGTCGTCCGGGTCGAGCTCCTGGTGGGCGCGGCCAGGAACGTCGCCCATCGGCATCGAGACGGCACCGCGCAGGCTGGCGGTCTGGACCTCCCATGGTTCGCGCACGTCGACCAAGACAAGAGCAGGCATGCCGGGCTCGACGGGCTGCTGCAGGTATTGGTGAAGAACTTCGGGGGTGATCTCGGGATCGAGCATGCGTACAGAATAACGCGGTCGTGAATGTCATGATCTGCCCGTCACCAAGGTCAGCCGCAGCGAGGGCCAGGCACTCTCCCCAACGCCCGATGCTGTCTGCCGGGCTACACCGTCTAAACAGCGAAAGAAGTATCCTGACTCGATGCGTGTGCATGTGCTTTATTTTGGAGTGTTGAAGGAGATCGCCGAGCGCGTGGAGGACGCGTGCGAGGTGGCCGAGGGAAGCACGGCGGGGGAGTTGTTGACGGTTTTAGAGCGGGAGGCCCGATCGGCGGTGTGGAGGTCGGTGGCGGTGGCGGTGAACCGGGAGTATGCTTCTCTCGCGACGGTGCTCCATGATGGCGACGAGGTGGCGCTGCTGCCGCCGGTGAGCGGAGGTGGCCATGCGGGTTGAGATCGTACGGGACGTCATCGACAGCGCGGCGATTCTGGGGGAGATCAAAGCCGGCGCGGACGGGGCGGTGTGTGTCTTTGATGGCATCGTGAGGAACAACACGCGCGGGCGGCAGACGCTTTTTCTGATCTACGAGGCGTATGAGGAGATGGCGCTGAAGCAGATGCACGCGCTGGCGGCGGAGGCGGTGGCGAAGTTCAGCGTGCGCGAGGTGACACTGGTACATCGGTTGGAGCGGCTGGAGGTCGGCGAGACGAGCGTGCTGATCGCCGTCGCCTCGGCGCATCGTGGAGCGGCGTTTGACGCCTGCCGGTGGATCATCGACACGCTCAAAAAGACTGTGCCGATCTGGAAAAAGGAGCACTTCGTCGATGGAGCGGTATGGGCGGACGGCGAGCCGTTTCCAGAGGACCTGGCTGCGGGGGCATGAGGACGTTTTTTCTAGTTGCGGCGTTGTTGGGGATGCAGGCTCCGTGCCAGGCGCCCGGTCCGGCTCCGATCGAGCGGTGGCCCGCGCCCACGCAAGAGCCTGTGCCGACGATCAAGGTGGAGACGCGGCTGGTGAACGTCGCGCTGAACGTGGTGGACGCCAAGGGCGCGCCGGTGGCGGGGCTCGAGCAGAAGGATTTCGAGATCGCCGAGAACGGCAAGCCGCAGAAGATTGCTGTGTTTGAGCGTGAGTCGGCGACACCGCTGTCCATCGTGCTGGCGCTCGACGCGAGTGAAAGCGTGCTGCGGAACGAGGGGCTGATCAAGTCGGCGGCGCGGAAGTTTGTCAAGGCGCTGGTGCGCGAGCAGGACGAGCTGGACCTGATGGACTTTTCGGATACGGTGCGGGAGATCGTTTCGTTTACCAATCAGCCGAAGATGATCGATGCGGGCCTTAACCGGCTCCAGCATGGAGATGCGACGGCACTCTACGACGCGATCTACCTGGCGGGGCAGCGGTTGCAGAGCACTAGCGAGGCAAACGGGCGGCGACGCGTTATCGTGCTGATTACGGATGGAACGGACACGACAAAAGGGTCGCGGTACGGTCAGGCGCTTGAACAGGCGCAACGGGCGGGGGCGATGGTGTACTCGATCATCATCGTGCCGGTCTATGCCGACGCGGGCCGCAACACAGGCGGGGAGCACGCGCTGATCCAGATGGCCGAAGACACGGGCGGCAAGTATTACTATGTCGAGGACAAGCAGGACCTAGAGCCAGCGTTCCAGCACGTCTCGGACGATCTGCGAACGCAGTATCTGCTGGGCTACTATGCGCCACAGATTCCCGGGGCGAGCGAACGGGATGGGTCGTTTCGCAAGATCAGGATCAGGATGAAAGACGTGGTGGCGCGCGGGAAGTACGATCTGCGTTACCGTACCGGGTACTACCCGGACACGCCCTAGCCCAAACAGATAGACTTGTTCCCATGAAGAAGTTCGAGATTGCGCACATTGCGGAGGGCATTGCGCGGCAGGCGGGTGGCCTGCTGCGGGGGTTCTATGAGAAAGGCGTCGCCACCGAGTACAAGGGCGATGTGGACCTGGTGACGGAGGCCGACAGGGCGAGCGAGAAGCTGATCGGCGAGAAGCTGCTGGCGGCCTTTCCGGAGCACGGCATCTACGGCGAGGAAGGGACGCGCGATCGGCTGGACAACGAGTATCGCTGGTACATCGATCCGCTGGACGGGACGACCAACTTCGCGCACGGCTTTCCGGCGTTCTGCGTGAGCATGGGGCTGGAGCGGCGGGTGCCTGGGCTTGCCGCCGATCAGGACGGCGAGATGGTTGCCGGAGTCATCTACGATCCGCTGCGCGACGAGATGTTTTCAGCCGAGCGCGGACGCGGGGCGTGGCTAAACGGGCGGCGGTTGCATGTCTCGAAGACGCCGCAGTTGGGCGAGGCGCTGACAGCTACGGGCTTTCCCAGCCAGAAGCGGCACGGCAACCCGAACGTGCATTTCTACCAGGAAATTACGCTGCGCTCGCATGGGGTGCGGCGGGCGGGGTCGGCGGCGCTCGACCTGGCGTATGTGGCGGCGGGGCGACTGGACGGATACTGGGAGTTCAGCCTGAACCCGTGGGACACGTCGGCGGGCGTTCTGCTGGTGGAGGAGGCAGGCGGGCGGGTCACGCATTTCGATGGCGGCAGATTTACGCTGGACAGCCGGGAGGTGTTCGCCACCAACGGGCTGATCCATGGAGAGCTGCAGCACATTTTTATGGAGATGTTCGCGGGGCGGGAGCTGAGCCGGATACCGACACCGGCGGAGTTTGCGGCGAAGCGGGCGGCGGC
>CAXTUR010000228.1:0-4443 GCA_964247455.1 uncultured Acidobacteriaceae bacterium
GGCTCGACGCGGAGACGCCGGTGATCAGCCCGGACGGCAAGACGCTGGTGTTTCGCGCGTCGGTGGCGGAGCAGTCGAATCTTTATAGCTACTCGCTCGATGAGCTGGCGAAGGAGCCGGCGGTGCCGAAGCAGCTGACGACGACGCCGGGCGGCAAGGCGGATGTGTACTTCGCGCCGGACTCAAAGTCGATCTACTTTCTGGAGTCTGGCAGCGGGCCGGGTGCGACCGGTGCGGGTGTACGCGAGTTGACGCTGGAGAGCCGCATGGTGAAGCCGGTGGCCATTTCGGCGGCGATGGATGTGGACTTCGACAAAGAGAAGGAGGTTGTCTTCCACGAGTTGTGGGACACGCTGAACCGGCGGTTCTTCGACGCGAGCTTCAATGGGCACAACTGGGCCGGGCTGCGTGACGAGTGGGAGCCGTACATTCGCGGCGCGCGGACGCCGGTGGAGCTGCGCCGGGATGAGAATCTGCTGATCGGCGAGCTGAATTCGTCGCACTCCGGCACGAGCGCGCAGGGAGCGCCTCCAGTGCGCGTGGGGAGGCTGGGGTTGCGGTTCGAGCGCGAGCCGTTTGAGGCGGGCAAGGGGCTAGTGGTGCGCGAGGTGGTGCCGCTTGGCCCGGCGGCGATCGAGGGCTCGATCAAAGTGGGCGACCGGCTGCTGTCGGTGGATGGCACGGCGGTCGATCCAACTACGAATCTTGACGCGCTAATGATGGGGCTGGCGGGCAAGCGAACCGTGCTCGGCATCGCGTCCGGCGGCGACACGGCCAAGAAGCACGACGCCGCGGTGATGCCGGTGACGCTGCCGGTCGAGTCCGGGCTGCTCTACCGCGCCTGGGTGGAAGAGAAGCGCGCCTATGTGGATCGCATCTCGGGCGGCAAGCTGGGCTATGTCCACATCGCGGCCATGGGCGACGACAACCTGGCGCAGCTCTACCTCGATCTCGACGCGCAGAACCAGGCGAAACAGGGCGTGGTGATCGACGTGCGGAATAACAACGGTGGCTATGTGAATGGACGCGTGATCGACGTCTTCTCGCGCAAAAACTACCTGTTGATGACCGAGCGCGACGGCATGGCGGTGCCGAGTCGGCAAGCTCTCGGCCAGCGTGCGCTCGGCCTGCCGACCGTGCTGGTGACGAATGAGTCGACGCTGTCAGACGGCGAAGACTTTACTGAAGGCTACCGGACGCTGGGGCTAGGTAAGGTCGTCGGCGTGCCCACTGCCGGGTGGATCATCTTTACCGGTTCGCAGCGGCTGATCGATGGCTCACAGGTGCGGGTGCCGGGCTACCGGATACGCGACACGCGTGGACAGGATATGGAGATGCACCCGCGTCCGGTGGATGTCGAGGTCGAGCAGCCGCTGGGCGAGACCGAGGCGGGGAAGGATGTGCAGTTGGAACGAGCGGTAGGGGTGTTGTTGAAGGAAAATTGAGGGAAGCCAGTAGCACTTGGTGCTACCATTGTTTATG
Organism: uncultured Acidobacteriaceae bacterium; assembly: GCA_964247455.1. Classification (GTDB taxonomy): domain Bacteria; phylum Acidobacteriota; class Terriglobia; order Terriglobales; family Acidobacteriaceae; genus Edaphobacter. The sequence continues at coordinate 1,483 of CAXTUR010000228.1, forward strand.
GAGGAACGTGTCTTCAAGACGCTTTGGTTCGCAAGAGCCTCTCGAAAAGCGCGCATCTCGGACGAAGAACTCTGCGCGGCTGTTCGGCAAGCCATGTTGGGACAAGCGGACGATCTTGGTGGCGGCGTCTTCAAGAAACGGCTGGGTAAGAACCTCTATCGTTCGCTCATACTAGCAAAAGGCGGCCAGCACTGGGTCTACGCCTACCTCTTTGCTAAGAAAGACCGCGCAAATATCGATGACGATGAGTTACGAAGTTTTCGCGCCTTGGCTGTCCTTTACGCCCGGAAGACAGAAGCGGACTTAGCTAAAGAAATCCAATGCAACGAATTAGTGGAGATATGCCGATGAAAACTGGTCATAAACATAAGAGCGACGCCTTTGAAGCGATTCATAGCAGTGTTTCGGGAATGTATCGTTCGGGCACGGTCGATAAAGCGACGATGCGGGAGTTCGACGAGGCTTGCCTCTCGGTGCCGGACAGCATTGAGCCAGCTCAGATCAAGCGAATCCGTGAGAGCGAAAGGGTGAGCCAACCCGTGTTCGCGCGCTATCTCAACACCAGCGAATCGACTGTCGAGAAGTGGGAGACAGGGGCCAAGCGGCCAAGCGGCATGGCACTAAAGCTGCTGACGATTGTGAAAAAGCATGGACTGAAGGTGCTTGCCTAGGAGCAAGCTTTGGGTGTTGTTGAAGGAGAATTATGTGTGGCGGCGCACCGCAGAAGAAGTGGAACCCTTACAAGGATTGTCGCAAGGTTTGGTGTTCGCGATGGCGGTGAGGCGGTCGATCTTTTCTCCTTTTCGTATCTTCTCTGCTTGACGATGGAGATTGGCAGTGGGGTCTTTGGGTGCTCCTTCCGCATCTTCGACCACGCTTTCGTTGTACATCGCTTGCATTACGTGCTCTTCGTGCGGATGCACAATGGCGTTGAGTTGTTGGAACGCGATCGCCGCCGCAAGCGGGAAGTAACCCCATCTGCTCCTTCTTCCAGGCTTTGCACGTGTAGCTCGGAGACGCTGGATGCAGATTAAAAATGCTATGAGCGCGACGACGCCATAGAAGCACGCTAGAAACAGGAAGGTTATGTCCACTGAGCCACCCCAATCCTTGCTAAAGGAACTTAGACAGGCGCGCTGAGCCGCTTCTGGCGACTTGCGGCCATATGGGAACTATTTAGGAGTGGATTGGTGGAGGGCGTTGGAATCTTGAAGGAAGACAAGGTGAAAGGCGCGTATATACTAGCTGTGCGCTGAAGAACCACATAGCGACGAGCGTAGACAATGCCGCGAATAGGAAAAGCGGGATGAGTAATACAAGAGCAAGGATTAGTGGTTGGTAGCTTAAGTGTGAAGATGCCGACGCAAGCATAACGATCATCGTCATGAAAAGGATGATTGATGTTTGGAACCATCGCTTGTCAAAGGGAAGCAGCACGGCTTAAGTATATTCGAGCGCGTTGAACCCGTGCTTCAGAATCGAGATATGGGGCACCCGCTTCGTGGAAGGTTCGTTGACGCGATGGACAGGGGCGAGTCTTCTACGTTCCGCGCGCGTCTAAGATGGACGTATGAAGCGGATTCGGTACACGAAGTTTACGGGCGACCTGGCGTCTTCGTTTGGGTTGGAAGACCTGATGCAGGCGCTGTCGGAGTTTCTGCTGGACTCGGGGTTTCAGGACCCCTACGGGCGGTTCCAGGAGTTCGACGGCGAGCAGACGATGGAGAACCTGCGCGAGGCGATCCGGCAGGCGCTTGAATCGGGCGAGCTGTTCGACGAGGAGGCGCAGGAGAAGTTCAACGAGCTCTCTGCCGACCAGGTGGAGGAGCTGATCGACCAGATCGTCCAGAAGATGCAGGAGCAGAACTTCATCAACGCCGAGCAGCCGGAGCAGGGCCAGGGCGAGAACGGCGAGGGCGAGGCTAACGCGAAGTTCGAGGTAACCGATAAGGGGATGGATTTCCTCGGCTATAAGGCGTTGCGCGAGCTGCTGGGGCCGCTGGGCAAGTCGAACCTGGGGCGGCATGACACGCGGCACGAGGCCTCGGGCGTCGAGACCAACGGCAGCTCGAAGCTTTACGAGTTCGGCGATACGCTGAACCTGGATATTACGGCCACGCTGTCGAGCGTCTTCGCGCGTGAGGGCATTGCGACGGCGGTGGACGGCGAGGAGCGGACGCCGCTGAACATCGAGTACTCGGACATCCACGTGCATCAATCGGATTACCAGTCGTCGTGCGCGACCGTGGTGCTGCTGGACTGTTCGCACTCGATGATCCTGTATGGCGAGGACCGGTTTACGCCGGCCAAGCGTGTGGCGATGGCGCTGTCGCACCTAATTCGGACGCAGTTTCCGGGCGACACGCTGAATCTGGTGCTGTTCCACGACACGGCGGAAGAGATTCCGATCTCGCAGCTGCCGCGGGTGAAGGTGGGGCCACATTACACGAATACGCGCGAAGGGCTGCGGATGGCGCAGCGGATTCTGGCTCGGCAAACGAAGGACATGAAGCAGATCGTCATGATTACCGACGGCAAGCCGAGCGCGTTGACGCTGCCCGACGGGCGCATCTACAAAAACGCCTTTGGCCTGGACCCGCTGGTGATCGCCGAGACACTAGAAGAGGTGTCACGGTGCAAGCGGGCAAACATTATGATCAACACGTTCATGTTGGCGCGGGACTATGCGCTGATGCAGTTCGTGCAGCAGGTGAGCGCGATGTGCCGGGGCAAGGCGTACTTTACGAGTCCGGAGAACCTGGGGAACTATCTGTTGATGGACTTTATGAGCCGACGGATGAAGACGATCCACTAGCTCACAGGTAGGCGCAGACGCAGATTCCCTTCGGGAATGACAACCAGAAAAGCAAAGACGCTTAGGCGAGGTGTGCCCCGAGAATGGCGATTGCAGCGATGGCGGCGGTTTCAGCGCGGAGGATGCGGGGGCCTAGGGTGACGGGC
>CAXTUR010000229.1:0-4423 GCA_964247455.1 uncultured Acidobacteriaceae bacterium
GCTGGGGGTTGCGCCGGAGCAGATTTCTGCTGGTCTCGAAACTTTTCGGGGTGTAGACCGGCGGTTTCAGATCAAGGGGGTGGAGCGCGGCGTGACGGTGGTGGACGACTACGGGCATCATCCGACGGAGGTTCTCGCCACGCTGGCGGCGGCGCGGGAGTGCGGATACGGGCGGGTGCATGTGCTTTTTCAGCCACACCGGTATACGCGGACGCGCGACCTGATGGCGGAGTTCGCCGGGGCGTTTGCGGACGCGGATACGGTCGAGGTGCTGGACATCTATGCGGCGAGCGAGTCGCCGATTGCGGGGATCGATGCGGCGGCTCTGGTGCGGGAGATTGCGGCGACCGGAGGGCCCAAGGTACGGTATGCGGCGAGTCCGGCGGAAGGGGCGGCGGCGCTGGTGGCCGAGGCGCGGGAGGGAGACGTGATCCTGACGATGGGTGCCGGGAGCGTGTCGCACACGGGCGGGTTGGTGCTCCACGCGCTGCGGGATGGGATTGGCTGAGGCGATCGGCACCTCGTTTTCCGGCTTGCAAACGCAGATTCCCTCCGGGAATGACAAAGAGAAATGCAAAACAACGACGAAATTAGCGCCGTTGTTTTACATGCTCCGAGACGAAATTGGCTTAGGCATCCTCTCACCATATGGCTTGCGATCAACCAAGCCTGTCAAGTGACAGCCGGAGCACTCCGCTCGTCGCGAGCTTTGCCTAATTCTGTAAAGGTTAAAACGCAGATTTCCTTCGGGAATAACAACTAGAAAGCAAGCGCCAGATTCCGTTCGGGAATGACAACAAGAAAGCAAGGGACACCTGTACAACTCTTCTGAATCTTCTCTTGCTGGCCAAGTTCAGATGTTTTTGATGAACTTGACCGACCGTTCCACTGCTTTGAATCCAACCCAGCGTGGGCAAGATGTGCCTGGACATTGTCGAGCAGCGCGTCTGAAGCCAGTTGCTTGTAGCCGCGCTCCCGCGCCCACTGTGCGACCGCCTCGATCAGGGCTGCTCCCACATGGAGCAGTCGCTGGTCGGGATCGACGTACCAAGCCTCCAGAAACGCGACTGGACCCCCGGCAGAACCATCCGCGTACTGCCGTTCGCCCGCTTCGGCAAATCCGGCCAAACCCGCCGCATCGGAGCGCACCGCTACGAATACCACGGCATCTGAACGTGAAAGCCATTTATCCGCATCCTCGCCGGAGAAACCTTCGGACACCGGCACCTCCTTGTCCACAGAGGGCCTTAAGCGACTACGCATCCGCAACCACTCGGCTTTATCGGCTTCCTGTAGTTTCCGGATGGCAGTCACCCATGCGCTACCTTGCTGGATCACTTTCCTCCGCCTACCCGCAGCACCCATGCATCGATGCGCTTCTCCAGCACATCCATCGGCAGCGCGCCGGCGTCGAGCACCTCGTCGTGAAACTCGCTTAGCTTGAACTTCGGTCCCAACGCCGTTTGAGCCTTCGACCGCAGCTCTAGAATTTTCAACTGGCCCATCTTGTATCCCAGCGCCTGCGCCGGCCAGGCGATGTAGCGGTCGGTCTCGGCCTGGATGTTGGTCTCATCGATGGCGGAGTGCTCGTGGAAGAAGTCGACCATCTGCTGGCGCGTCCAGTGCTGGGAATGGACGCCGGTGTCAACCACGAGCCGGATGGCGCGCCAGATGTCGGCCTCCAAACGGCCGTAGTCCGAGTATGGGTCGGTGTAGAAGCCGATCTCCTTACCCAGCCGCTCGCTGTAGAGACCCCAGCCTTCGGTGTAAGCGGTGTAGTAGGTGTATTTGCGAAAGTCCGGGATGCCGGTCAGCTCCTGCGCGATGGAGATCTGGAGGTGATGCCCGGGTAGACCTTCGTGGTAGGAGACAGCCTCGACTGGCGCAAGCGACCGCTGGGCGAAGTTGTAGGTGTTGACGTAGACACGGCCCGGGCGCGAGCCGTCGGGTGTGCCGTTGTCGTAGTACGCGGCGGCCTGATCTTTCTCCATATAAGCGGGTACGGGGATGACTTCAAGCGGAGCTTTCGGGAGCCGTCCGAAGAGCTCGGGCAAACGCGGCTTCATTTCGTCGATGTGGCCCTTGTACGTGGCGATCAGCTCTTCTTTCGAGGCTGGATGCTCCTTTGGATTGGTCTTGAGCGCCACCGCAAAGCTCTTCAGGTCCGTGAACCCAAGCTTCTTGACGATGGCTAGCATTTCGGCCTCGTCGCGCTTTACCTCGTCGAGGCCGATCTGGTGGATTTCGGCCGCCGACTTGTCGAGGGTTGTACTCTGACGAATGCGGAAGGCGTAGTACGCGTCACCGTCGGGCAGCGACCATGCGCCCGGTTCCGCCCGGCCTTTGGCTATGTATTGGCCGCTGAGGAAGCGGGCAAACCGCTGGTAGGCGGGCAGCACCTCCGTGTCGATGGCGTCCAGCATGGCGGCCGAGATGCGCTTCTGCTCGGCGGCGCTTACCGTAGCGGGAAACTTCTTGAGCGGGCCGGCGAAGGGACTCTCGGTGGCCTTCTGTCCGGCGAGCGTCTGCGTCTGGATCAGCACCTTTTCGAGCAGTAACTTCGGCGGCATCCGCCCGTCCTCCATGCCAAGCTGCATATTGGTGGTGATCTGCGAGAAAGCCGTCGGCACCTTGCCCAGCCGCGCGATGTAGTCGTCGTAGTCTTTGACGGTGGCGAAGGAGAGCTGGCTGACGAGCTGCGGCAGTGAGGTGTGAAGGCCGTTGAACTGGTTCACCGGCATCTCCCACTCTTTGAACTTCGCCGCCTCTTGCGCGTCGATCAGGTCGCGCAGCAACACGTCGTACGAGGTCTGGTCCTGGGTGGAGAGACCTGCCGTGTCCACCTCGCTGAGGCGCTGGAGGAAGACCCGCCCCCGCGCCAGCGACGCGTTCACCTCCTGAACCGAGTAGTCCGAAAGCTGATCGTTGTACCGCTTGTCACCGATAGAGGAGGCAAACTCAGGAGAATGCTTCAGGGTGTCTTGCCAGTAATCAGCGAAGATACCGGCTAAGGCTTTGCTCCGCGCCTCTACAGAGGCTTGCGGGGATGCTTGTTGGGAGTAAGCGCTCACGGAAAGAGCGCAGCCAACCATCATGGCGACGAACGGACGAACAAGGATGTTTAGCGACTTACCGGAAGGAACGTGCATGGACAAAGTCTAGCGCGGCTGCGGCTATCCCGGGTAACTCGCGCTGCCGCCCATCTCGGATGCGTCCAGCATTCTGTACAGCGTAGATCGGCTGATGCCGAGGACCTCGGACGCTTTCAGCTTGTTGCCCGCGCACTTGGTCAGCACCTCGAGCACGTGCCGCTGAATGACATCCTGCAGGCGTTCCAGGCTGCGTTCCCCGGTCTGCTTGTCCGATTCGGGTTCCGGCTCGAGCAGGGCAAGGTGGACCGGCTCGACCGCCGCGCCTTCGGCCAGATTGACCGCAGTGTGGAGCACTTTGCGCATCTCGCGGATGTTGCCCAGCCAGTTCTGCTTGCAAAGGAGTTCGACCGCCTCGACGGTGATGCTTGCGGCGCCGGGGAGATGGCGGAGCAGCGTCTCGGCCACTAAAGGGATGTCTTCCGGGCGCTTGCGGAGCGGAGCGAGCCCGATCTCGACCGCGGCGATGCGCCGATAAAGTTCTTCGCGCAACTGGCCCGTGGTCGTCAGGGTGCGCAGCTCGCGCTCGTTCGCGGCGACGATGCGCAGCTCCGCCCGTTGCGAGCGGAAGGCCTCCTGCTGCTGCATCAGCTCGAGCAGGCGTCCTTGCAGCGTCAGCGACATGCCGCCGATGCCGTCGATGAAGAGCGTACCGCGCCGAAGATCGCGCAAGACGTCGGGGGTCAGGTTTTCCTCGCGAAGCCGTTCGGCAAAGTCAGCCAGCCGCCAGACGATAAATGGACCGCCTGACCGCGTGCTGCGTTTGTGCAGTGCTCGCGCGACGGTTTCTTTGCCCGTACCCGGCTCACCCGTAATGAGCGCCACGCGAAAATAAGGAGCAATCCGTTGCAGCTGTGAACGGACACGGCGCATGGAAGCACCCTCGCCGACAAGGTAGGCCGCGTCTATGGTTTCGGCCTCGTGTCCGCGAAGACAAGAGACGGGAGCAAAGGCCGGGATGGAGCCGTGGAGGGACATGCCTAGCCACTTTATCGGCAGCGTGACGCAACTATTGAGCCGCGGTGTATGTGCGAGAGGACTTCAAGATTGTATTAGAGCTTGCTGCGTTGGCCAGACGCAGAAAGCCCGGCAAACGGGTGTCCGCCTGCCGAGCCTTGTCTATGTCTAAGAAAACGCTAAGCGTTGGTGGTGGCGCAGTAGGTGTCGAACGCCCGCTGGAGCTCCTGAGCGATGGCCGGCGCGGTCGAGGTCTCGATGGCCGAGCGCTGCATCAGGTAGACCAGCTTGCCGTCCCGGAGGAGGGCGATGGCCGG
>CAXTUR010000230.1:0-4421 GCA_964247455.1 uncultured Acidobacteriaceae bacterium
GATCTATGTCGATTTCCCGGTCCCCGAACAGGCCCTGGCCGTGCTCAAGCCGGGCCAGACGGCCGAGATCCGCGTCGACGCCTATCCGGACAAGGTGTTCACCGGCCAGATCAAGTCGATCGATGCGCGGGTGTCGCAGGATTCGCGCTCCGTGTTGATCCGGGCCGAACTGCCCAACAAGGATAAGCGCCTCCTGCCCGGCATGTTCGCCAACGTTGCGGTGCTGTCCGGGGCGCCGCGCGAGGTCGTGACCGTGCCGCGCACCAGCGTGACATATTCGCTCTATGGCGACAGCCTGTTCGTGGCGGTGCCGGTGCAGGCGAACCAGGCGAGCACGTCCGGCCCCACCCCGGCAGGCGCCGCGCAGGCAGCCACGCCCGAAACGCAGGACTTCGTCGTCCAGCGCCGCTTCGTGCGGACCGGCGACGCAAGGGGCGATCGCGTTGCCGTCCTCGACGGTGTCAAGCAGGGTGAAACCGTGGTCAGCGAAGGGCAGATCAAGCTGCTGCCGGATGCCCACGTTCATATCGACCGCACCGCGGGCCTGCAGCCCCGCCCCGTTCTTCCCCGAGAATAGGGCCCGCGATGTTCACCGACATCTTCATCAAGCGGCCGGTCCTTGCCAGCGTCGTCAGCCTATTGATCCTGCTGATCGGGTTCCAGGCCTACACGAAGCTGGCGATCCGGCAATATCCGGAACTGTCATCGACCACCATCACGATCACGACCGCCATTGCTGGCAACGGTCCAACGAACCCGCGCTTACACCGACCCGGTATAAGCGCGGCTTTCTGTCAGGTCGAGCTCCCGCTGTAATGTCCGCAGCACCTCGTCATCAATCTCCCCTTCGTCCCGCATCCGAATCAGCGCGGTACGCTCCACCTGCAGTGCCGACAGCATCACATCGCGTCTCCTGGCGGAGTCCCAAATGCGCAGAGGACGCCCCGGCCGATGCGCGGGAAGCTGGTTCATTCGATGTTGGTAAAGCGTTGAAAGCTCTTCATAAAGCGCCGATGATGCCTTGTCTTTAGCGCGTGACCGGTCCAGATGCACCATCGCTTCGTGCAGCAGAACGCGCCGGGCCTCCTGCTCTTCTATGTTGATCAGGCCAGGTTGAGCGAGCCCGAGGCGGCGGATGACCCACGGCAGCGTCAAGCCTTGCAGTACAAGCGTTGTCAGGATCAGGCAAAACGTAAGAAACAGGATCATGCTCCGTTGCGCCAGAACGCCCCCGCCGGGCAGAGTAAAGGGCAGTGAGATCGCGGCCGCCAGCGACAACACACCGCGCATCCCGCTCCAGCCAATAATGAAAACGCCGCGCGGCTCCGGTACCGCCACTGGCTCTCGGAATCCCCACCGCCGTACCGCATAGGCCGCGTAGGTCTCGCCGAAGACCCACACCACACGCATCACGATCATTACGATGCTGAAGCCCGCGCCGTACTCAAACAGCCGCAACCGTCCGACGCCGGGGATCTCCGTCACGACATACGGCAGCTGCAGACCGATTAGCACAAAAACGATCCCGTTCAGCACAAAGGTCAGAGCGTTCCACACCGCTGCCGTTTGCAGCCGCACGTCCGGCGTAAAGAACTCGACGCTCTTGCGGCTCATATACATCCCGCACGCAATCACCGCCAGCACGCCCGACGCATGCATCGCGTTACCGCTCAGGTAAGCGACATACGGCACCAGGATGCTGACGACGATCTCGATGGGCGCGTCGTCCACCCACTTCTCAAACCACGCCACCACCGCGCCGATCGCCAGGCCTACCGCCACGCCGCCGCCGATCAGGTAGAAGAGTCGCGTCGTCCCCTGCACGACACCCGGTGTCTGGTTGTGGGTCAGGATCAGCAGACCGAACTGGAAGGCCAGCAGTCCCGTCCCGTCGTTGACGAGGCTTTCGGCTTCGAGCACGTCGACGATCTTCGATGGCAGGCCCACGCGCCGTGCAATGGCGGTCGCGGCGATCGCATCGGTGGCCGCCACGATCGCTCCCAGCAGAAATCCGGAGCGCCAATCAAAGCCGGGCAGCAGCCATCCCGCCGTCCATGCCAGCCCGAAGACTGTGAACGCAACCAATCCTATGGCCAGCATCACGATGCGGCCAACGTTGCGCTGGAACTCGCGCCAGGAGAGCGTCCACGCCGCCGAGTAGAGCAGCGGCGGTAGAAAGACGAGGAAGATCAGCTCCGGGTTGAGCGGAACTCGCGGAATCCCTGGCACAAAGCTCAGCAGCAGCCCGCCCATCACCAGCACGATCGGATAGGGAACGTTCAGCCGCCGTGCCAGACCGGCAAACCCCGCGACAAAGACCAGCAGAACCAGAAAGATTGTCTGGACGACCTGCACTCCACCCGCGCCAGCCATTACGGCCTCCTCTTCAGGGTGTTGGCTCGGAGATCTAGTCCAGTGTGCCGCATGGCGTGATTATCGCCGCTTTTGGAAGGTGCTTGCGCTCTGTAGCTTGCAGAGAAGCGCCGCGTCCGGCTCCGTCTCCTAGAATGAAGCCATGAGCCTCTCGTACCCGCCCGCCCGCATCGCTGACCAAACTGATGACTACTTCGGCACCACCGTCTCCGACCCGTACCGCTGGATGGAGGATGTCGACTCGCCCGAAGTGGCGGCATGGGTGGCGGCCGAAAACGCCCTCACCGAATCCTTCCTTGCCGAGGTGCCCACCCGCGCCGCCATGCGCGACCGCCTGCTGAGCATGATGGACTTTGAGCGTTACACCGTCCCGTCGCCCTACCATCTGCCGGACGGAGGGCGCCGCTACGTCTTCCAGCACAACTCCGGCCTACAGAACCAGCCTGTCGTCTACTGGCAGGATGGCCTCGAAGGCGAGCGCCACATCCTGCTCGACCCCAACACGCTTTCCGCCGACGGCACGGTCGCCCTCAACGGCATGAGCGTCACCGACGATGGCCGCCTCGCCGCCTACGCCCTGTCTGAAGCCGGAAGCGACTGGATGACCTGGCGCGTTCGCGAGGTCGCCACCGGCGTGGACCTGACCGATACTGTCCGCTGGTCGAAGTTCAGCGGAGCTTCCTGGCGCAAGGACGGTAGCGGCTTCTTCTACGCGGCGTACGACGCTCCCGGACCGGAGGCGATGAAGGAGGCCAACTTCTTCCACAAGGTCTACTTCCACAAGCTCGGCACGGAGCAAACAGGAGATAAGCTCATCTTCGAGCGGCCCGATAACGGCGAACTTAACCTCGGCGCGCACGTCACCGACGACGACCGTTACCTCCTCGTCCATCAATCGCAAGGCACCAGCCCCAACAACGAGCTCGCCGTGATCGATCTCGTCGACTCCGCCAATATCCTCCGCCTCATCCCCGAACCCGACGCCGCGTACGGCCCCATCGCCAACGATGGCACGTTCTTCTGGCTCCAGACCACTCTCGACGCCCCACGCGGCAAGGTCATCGGCATCGACCTCGCCAAGCCCGAACGCGAATACTGGGTCACCCTCATCCCCGAGTCCGAGCACACCCTCGATCAGGTCTCCATGGTTGCCGATACGCTCCTCGTCTCCTACCTGGCCGACGCGCAAAGCCGGGTCGCTCTTCACCGTCGAGACGGCACGCTCCTCCAACAGCTTGACCTCCCCGGGATCGGCACCGTAGGCGGCTTCGGCGGACGCCGTACCGACGATGAGACCTTCTTCGCCTTTACCAACTTCACCGCACCGGGCATCCTCTACCGGCTCGACATGACGACGTTCGCCACCACGGTCTGGCGCGCGCCCAAGCTCCGCTTCACCCCCGCCGACTTCGAGACGACACAGGTCTTCGTCACCAGCAAAGACGGCACCCGCGTCCCGCTCTTCCTCACCCATCGCAAAGGCCTCACGCTCGACGGCTGCGCGCCCACGCTGCTCTACGGTTACGGCGGCTTCAACATCCCGTTGCTGCCTGCCTTTTCCGCCGCCCGCGTGCTGTGGATGGAGATGGGCGGCATCTACGCGCAGGCCTGTCTCCGCGGTGGCGGCGAGTACGGCGAAGCCTGGCACGAGGCCGGCACCAAGCGCAATAAACAAAACGTCTTCGACGACTTCATAGCCTGCGCCGAGTGGCTCATAGCCGAAAAGTACACCTCTCCCGCCAAGCTCGCCATCCAGGGTGGCTCAAACGGCGGCCTCCTCGTCGGAGCCTGCATCACCCAGCGCCCGGAGCTCTTCGGCGCGGCCCTCGCCGAGGTCGGCGTCCTCGATATGCTCCGCTTCGACAAGTTCACCATCGGCTGGGCCTGGAAGGCCGAGTACGGCTCGCCTTCCGAAGACGCCGCTGACTTCGAGGCCATCCACGCCTATTCACCCCTGCATCGCCTCCAACCCGGCGTCGCCTACCCCGCCACCCTGGTCCTCACCGCCGACCACGACGACCGCGTCTTCCCCGCCCACAGCTTCAAGT
>CAXTUR010000231.1:0-4418 GCA_964247455.1 uncultured Acidobacteriaceae bacterium
CGGTATGAGCCTGAGGTGGAGGAGACGTTTCGGGCGTTGTGGTGGAGGCCGCGGATCGGGTTGGAGGAAGGGTTGCGGGGGATGCTGGCTGGGGAGTAGGGTGCGGTTGGTCAGGCCGGAAACGGATTCCCTTCGGGAATGACAACCAAAAAGACAAACGCGCGAGTCCTTTGGGAGGAATCCAGAGAAACAGCCGTGGCGCATCTTACGGAAGGTTCATGCGCTTTGCGATGGGGGCGTGTACCCTTAAGGCAAAGTAAGGAGTGAGTTATCGGCGTGTCTGCCCCCATGTTGACGGAAGCTCGTCCGCTCGTCTCGATCGTGGTGCCTGTGTACAACGAGGAGTCGACGATTCCAGCGTTCTATGCGGCAATTACCAAGATTGCAGCGGCGATCGAGCCGGGGTACGCGATGGAGTTCGTGTTTACGGACAACCACTCGGAGGACCGGACGTTTCAGCTGTTGGAGGAGTTGGCGGCGAGGGACGCGCGGGTGCGGGTGTTCCGGTTTTCGCGGAACTTTGGCTTTCAACGGTCGATCCTGACGGGGTACATTAAAGCGCGGGGCGAGGTGGCGATCCAGCTGGACTGCGATCTGCAGGACCCGCCGGAGCTGATTCCGGTGTTTCTGGACCATTGGCGGCACGGGGCGGAGATCGTCTACGGAGTACGGGTGGCACGGAAGGAGGGCTGGCTGATCAATCAGAGCCGGGCTGTCTTTTACCGGCTGATCGACCGGCTGAGCGAACACAAGATTCCGGTGGACGCTGGGGACTTCCGGCTGATCTCGCGGCGGGTGATCGACCTGCTGGCGGGGTTGGACGACGCGCAGCCGTACCTGCGGGGAACGATCGCATCTTTGGGCTTCAAGCAGGTAGGGGTGGAGTATGCCCGCAGCGCCCGGGTGGCGGGGGAGAGCAAGTTCCCGTTCTCGAAGCTGCTCTCGCTGGCGCTCGACGGCATTCTGAATCACTCGACGGTGCCGTTGCGGGTGTCGACTTATTTTGGGTTTCTCGTTTCGCTGGCGACTCTGGTCGGGGTGTTCGCGTATACGGTGGTGAAGCTGGTGACGCACGCGGCGTGGCCGGCGGGGTTTGCCACGCTGGCGGCGTTGATCCTGGCGGGCATCAGTGTGAACGCGATGCTGCTGGGGATCATTGGGGAGTACCTGGGGCGGATGTATATGCAGATGAAGAAGGGGCCGCTAACGATCGTGGAGAACGCGATTGATCGGCAGGAGCAATGAAGGGCGGGAGAGCTTGCTTCGCGAGGATCAAAGCATAACTGTGGGGAAAGTAGCGGGTTGCCTGGCATGAAGTTCGAGGGTAAGGAGCCATCCAGCTATAGGGCGGACGGTGCATGGTGCGCGGTCGCCATTGTGGCCGCGATCCTGATCGTTCATCCGGCGGCGGAGATGGCTTTTGTGGATGAGTGGTCGTATGTGGGGAGTTCACTGGCGTTTACAAAGGGCCGGATTGCGTACTATGGCGCATCGGCGATGGTGGGCTGGCAGATCCCATGGGGGACGCTGTTTTTCAAGCTGTTTGGATTCTCGTTTACCGTTGCGCGCACGTCGATGCTGCCGTTTGCGTCGGGCGCGGTTTTCCTGATGCATCAATGTTTGCGTGGATTTGGGGTACGCCGCCGCGGCGCGGTGTTGGGAGCGCTAACGCTGGGTCTCTCACCGCTGTACCTGCCGCTGGCGGCGAGTTTTATGACGGACATTGGCGCTCTGTTTGGGGTGCTGCTGTGCCTGCATCTGTGTCTTAGAGCCATAGCCGCTACGAGCGACCGGTCCACGGTGCGTCTACTAACGCTTGCGGCGCTCTTGAATCTGGTACTGGGGACTGACCGCCAGATCGTCTGGCTGGGCACACTGGTGATGGTGCCGGGCACGGCCTGGCTTCTGCGAAGGCGGCATGGCGTAGTTGCGGCGACTATCGTGCTCTGGAGCGTCAGCTTTGTGGCCATCCTGCTGGCGACACACTGGTTTGGCAAGCAGGTGAACATTTTGCCGGCGAAGCTGACGGGGCCCGTTGGTGTCCACGCGCTATTGAGTATGGTCCGTCAGGTGTTTATTCGGGTGACGCTTTGCCTGGCATTGCTGGTGCTGCCTGTTGCGATCGCTGGCTTGGCAAGGTTGGACAGGTTGAGCAGAGCGGCTTGGATCAGAGTGACGGCGGCGGGCCTGGTGATTGCGGGTGGATACGGTGCGCTGTATGCGCATCATCTGCTGGAGCATGCGATTGTGCCTTGGGCGGGCCCGTTTATCGGGAATCTTGGAATGTGGCGGCAGAACGACGAGATGCCCGGTCTGCGCGAGGTGACGCTGGGAGTATGGCCGCGGGCGGTGTTGAGCGTGGTTGTACTGCTGAGCGTGGTGGTCTGGCTGGAATGGCTTTGGGCTGGGCGAGCGCGCGGTTCGGCAGCCCAAGAGCAAGCGGAACTGCCACAGGGAGCTGGATGGAGGGCGGTGTTCTGGACGATCGGACTGTATAGTGCCGCTTACGTCATGCTGTTGGTCCCCACGCAGCTGTTTGGGTCTGGCTTCTACGACCGTTATGTATTGTTCCTGATGCCGTTGGGTTTGATTGTGCTGCTGAAGTTTTACGAGGAGCGGCTGCGGGGGGAGTTGCCGGCGCTCTGCTACGGGGTGCTGGCGGTGTTTGGGATGTACACGGTGGCGGCGACACATGACTGGTATGCCTTGCTGCGAGCGCATGTAGGAGCGGTGGACGAGGTGAGAGCGGCCGGGGTGCCGCGAACCGCCATCCTTGCGGGATGGGAGTACGACGCGTGGACGCAGATTGAGGAGCAGGATTATTTGAATTATCCCCAGGCGGTGCGGCGGGCGGGTGAGGTGTATACAAAGCCTCCCGCGCGTTCACGGTCGTGTGAACAGGGGCTGGTAGACTGGACCCCGGCGATCCATCCGCGCTATGTGATTGCGTACTCCCCGGTGAGCTGTTTTGCGGCGTCGGAGTTTGCGCCGTATCGGTACCGAACGTGGTTGCCACCATTTGAGCGAACGTTGACGGTGCTTCGAGTACCGCTGAGTTGAAGCCGGATGTCAATCAAAACGATAGAAGGGCAAGTATATGAAGGCAGTGATCCTTGCTGGGGGTTTGGGGACGCGGTTGTCGGAGGAGACAACGCTGCGGCCGAAGCCGATGGTGGAGATTGGCGGACGGCCGATCCTGTGGCACATTCTGAAGATCTATTCACGTTATGGGATCAATGATTTTGTGATCTGCTGCGGGTACAAGGGGTATGTGATTAAGGAGTACTTCGCCAACTACTTCCTCCATACCTCGGACGTGACGTTCGATATGACGGCGAACGCGATGACGGTACACAACTCGGTGGCGGAGCCGTGGAAGGTGACGCTGGTCGATACTGGCGACGCGACGGGGACGGGCGGGCGGCTAAGGCGGATCAAGCCTTATCTGACGCCGGGCGAGGCGTTTTGCATGACGTACGGCGACGGCGTGGCGGATGTGGATATTGCGGCGCTTGTTGAGTTTCACAAAGGTCATGGCAGTCTGGCGACGCTGACGAGCGTGCAGCCGGTGGCGCGGTTTGGCGGGCTGGGGTTGCAGGACACGAAGGTGAAGAAGTTTCAGGAGAAGCCGAACGACGAGGGTGGCTGGATCAACGGCGGCTTCTTTGTGCTGGAGCCAGCGGCGATCGATACGGTAACCGACGACGCGCAGATGTTTGAGCGCGAGCCGATCGAGACCCTGGTAGAGCGTGGGGAGATGCACGCGTTTTTCCATCATGGCTTCTGGCAGGCGATGGATACATTGCGGGACAAGCAGCATCTGGAGGAGCTTTGGAGCAAGGGAAAGGCGCCATGGAAGACGTGGTAGAGACGTTTAGCTGGGCGGGGCGGCGCGTGTTTCTGACCGGCCATACGGGGTTCAAGGGTGGGTGGCTGGCGCTGTGGCTGACGAAGCTGGGAGCGGAGGTGCGGGGATATTCGCTGGACCCGTGCACGACGCCGAACCTGTTTACGGCGGCAAAGCTGGGCGGGCTGGTGGACGATGTGCGCGGCGACATTCGCGACGCGGCGAGGCTGGACGCGGCGATGGGGGAGTTCGCGCCGGAGGTGGTGTTCCATCTGGCCGCGCAGCCGCTGGTGCGCTTATCGTATGCCGACCCGATTGGGACCTATGAGACGAACGTGATTGGGACGGCAAAGGTGCTGGACGCGGTGCGGCGGACGCCTTCGGTGCGCGCCGTCGTGTCCGTGACGACGGACAAGTGCTATGAGAACAAAGAGTGGATCTGGCCGTACCGGGAGACGGACCCGATGGGCGGGTACGATCCGTACTCGAGTTCGAAAGGGTGCGCAGAGCTGGTAAGTGCGGCGTTCCGGCAGTCGTACTTTCCGGTGGATCAGATCGGCGAGCATAAGGT
>CAXTUR010000232.1:0-4339 GCA_964247455.1 uncultured Acidobacteriaceae bacterium
CATCCGCCTCCGTCAGGCCCTCCCCACCGCCCAGGTCGCCCCCGTCCGCCAGCTTGTCGAAGGTGAATCACGCCTCGTCGACCGGACCCGCGCCTTGATGTACGCCGCCGTTCTTTTAATCGCGCTGACGGTAGCCGTCTCGGTTCTCGCCACCCTCTCTGCGAGCGTGCTCGAACGCCGCCGCGACTTCGCCCTCATGAAAGCCCTCGGCGGCACCCAGCTCCAGCTCCTCCTTCTCTTCCTGGTAGAGGCCCTCGCCCTCGCCCTCGCCGGAGTGGCCGCCGGTTACCTGATAGGCTCCGCCGCCGCCCTCCTCATCTCTGAGGCCAACTTCCACACCGCCACCCTCCCTCGCCTCTCCGTCCTCCCGCTCGTCCTTCTGCTCAACCTCCTCATCGCCACCTGCGCCGCCCTCTTCCCCGCGCGCGCCCTTCGCGGCTTGCAACCAGCAGCAATGCTGAAAGGAGAATAATTGGCTCTTCCTCCGGATAAGATGAGCAGGTTCAAGGTAGTCAACGAGCTAAGAGAGTCACTCACTCAACTAAGTACAGGTCACACGAACTTAGTCAGCATGGCCGGCAAGCCCCTTATACAGCGAGCCTTCTTCCCAGGCGGTAACGGCTTGTTCGAGGGCGAAGATGCCACCTACTTCCCTTGTGGCCGCACACTCATCTTAGGATCGAATTTCGGTGGTCAGGATAAGTTCTGCGACGCCAATAACAATCTAGTCTGTCGCGGCGACGAGACTTTCCTCAACATCAACGCAAGCTGGCGTAATTTCAAAAAGCGCTTTGCCGTTGGGCAACTTAGAGACTGCTTCTTCACCAATGCCTGGCCCTTCCTGCACCAAGGCGCAAGCAATGTTTCCGTTATCCATCCCTGGCTGCGTGACCGGCAAGTCATGCAGTCCTGCATAACCTCTTTCTTGCTGACCTTTTCTAAAACTAGACCAACGCTTCTTATTGCGTTAGGCACAGGCCCCGCAGCCTTCCTAAGTTATGTATGGCCGGACTACCTGGGGCCATGGCGTGGTCATAAGTGGGAGTACATCAACCAACTACCCCTAGCAGAGTTCGCCGTCGACAACCATCCGATCGTCTGCATCACCACCAGCCATCCGTGCCGCCCCACCAACGCGAACTTCCGCGCCGCACCCTATCACGGCGCACTTGGAGAAGCTAAGCTATTAGAGGAAGCCTACGCCAGAGTCGCACAATTCCGAACTGCATCCAATACGGAGCAATCATGGCGGAAGTAATCACCAGCAAATCCGACCGGACCACCGGCCAGACCCGCGCCGAGTGCGCCGTCATCGACCTCGCCCACGTCACCCGCGAGTACGCCTCGCACGGCGGCACCGTCCGCGCACTCGACGACGCCACCTTCTCCATCGTCGCCGGCGAGTGGGTCGCCATCACCGGCCCCTCCGGCTCCGGCAAATCCACCCTCGTCAACCTCCTCGGCTGCCTCGACCGCCCTTCTGCCGGTGCCCTCCGCATCGACAACGCCGACACCGCCGCCATGTCCTCCGCCGAGCTCGACCGCTTCCGCGCCGACAAGATCGGCTTCATCTTCCAGCAGTTCCACCTCATCCCCTATCTCTCGGCCGTCGAAAACGTCATGCTCGCCCAGTACTTCCACTCCATGACCGACGAAGCCGAAGCCCGCGCCGCCCTCACCCGCGTCGGCCTCGCCCACCGCATCGGCCACCTCCCCAGCGAGCTCTCCGGCGGCGAACAGCAGCGCGTCTGCATCGCCCGCGCCCTCATCAACAACCCGCCCATTCTACTCGCGGATGAACCAACGGGAAATTTGGACGCCGCCAACCAGCGCATCGTCCAGGACCTCTTGCGCGACCTCCACCGCAACGGCCACACCATCGTCATGGTCACCCACGACCCAGAGATGGCCGCCCTCGCCCAGCGGCGTATCGCGCTTAACCACGGGAAGGTGTTCTGCCATCCGGTGACTGGGCCGGTAGTGACATTACGGCGCTAAACCTCGTCGACGCCGGTCTGCGACCACTGCCGCAGATCACCGCTTGTGGTTTTTCAAGACTTCAAGGGCACGTGTAAGTGTGCCTCCATATTCATTGAGCCAAGCAGGCGGAGCAGATGCTGGGAACGTAAGCCATTTCGTATCGACGCCTACACTTCCACCATGCTGAGGTGTCGCGTATTTCCAAGCAACAGCCTTCGGAATCACCCAAGCGTGGACATCGTGAGGACTAATTCCTAGACAGAAAACCGATGCATAATCCTGATCTCGCAACTGCTGGAACGTGTATCCTCCCGACTTCCACAGAGTCGAGAACTTTATCTCCATGTTGATACCGTTGACGATCCGATCACACCCGGTGTGAGCTGCACGGGCTACTGTGCAGCCGTTTGAAACCAGCCACTTGTCAACGATCTTCTCTCCGGCGGCCCCGCGAGCTCTTGATGGAAGAGTCAAAATCCATGCGAACGGGCTATCCGTCCATCCTTCAAGCTGTGTGGCGTATTCCTTGCTGACGTTGTCCGTCACTAGGACAAACCTTTGAAGATCGGCATTCGTTATAAAAGAGCTAGTTGGCACTTGGACAACGATGATGGGTGATGAAAAGGCAAGCCGCTCGGACATTACCCTAATCGCATCTGGACTGCTGTCCATCAGGATGAACTTCCTTTGAGCATTTGCGGCCGCCACGCCGGTCGTTCCGCTTCCAGCGAAAAAGTCTAACACGGTGTCACCGACGCGGGAGTGAACCTGAACGATCCGGTTCAAGAGCTTGAGCGGTTTCTGCGTCGGATACCCTGTCTTTTCTTTGCTGTTCGTTGGAACGATGGTCATCCACCAAACATCTGTCGGTACCTTCCCAAGTGCTGCCTTTTCTGGTCCCACAAGATCAGGAGCCATGTAAGGAATTCGGTCGATAGCGTCGTAGTTAAAAATATAGTTCTCTGGATCTTTCGCGTACCAAAGTATGTTGTCATGCTTGGCGGGCCAGCGGTTCTTAGGCTTTCCCCCATAATCGTAGGACCAGACAAGCTCGTTCTTGAAAGACGGACGACCGAATATCTGATCGAGGAGAACCTTGACATAATGCACCTCTCGATAGTCAATATGAAAGAAGAGCGAACCATCGTCGGTCAGAATACGTCGAGCTTCGTGCATCCGTGGTTCGATGAACGCGATGAAATCGTCAAACTGATCGACATACTGAGGAGAGATTTGCCGAACAACTGAGTAGCGCGCTCCCGCAAAACCGCCGCGCGCTCCGTTATCGTCCTGCGTTACCGTGATACGGTCCCGTTTTTGTATTTTCTGCGTGTTGAATGGCGGGTCGATATAGATCAGGCGGCAAGATCGACTTGGAATGCTTTTCAGAAGCTCAAAATTATCCCCAAACAAGATTTGGTTGAAGTTTTCGTTTGTTCTGATCTGCCGGAGGTTGGGATTCGCTGCCATAAGCCAAGTCTAATCCCACAATCAGGCAACCGGTGCCCCACCTTCGCCATAGCCTCATTGTCGCTAAGGTCGACTGAAGCCGCTAGACCTCACCCCCAAATGGGAGCACTATAGAGCCATGGAAAACACCGCGCGCCATGGAATCCTCGACTGGTCCGACTGTCCCGTCGTCGAAAGCATCCCCGGCAAAGTGAGCGGGACCTGGGTCTTCCGCGACACCCGTCTTCCCGTTGCCACCGTCATCGAGAACCTCGAAGACCTCAGCATCGACGAAGTGATGGAACAGTTCGACGTAAGCCGCGAACAGATTCAAGCCGTTCTTGAGTTCGTTGCGCAAAGCCTACACACCAAAGTCCCGCCACCACCGGTCATCTCCACAGATGCTCATCCTGTTTGATCACGGAACTCCACGCGGTCTCATACGCCTGCTACCTGGACACACCGTCCTTACTGCGTTTCAGATGGGCTGGGATCGCCTAATCAACGGTGACCTGCTCAGAGTAGCCGAAGATGCCAAATTCGATCTGCTGCTCACCACCGACCAGAGAATCCGTTACCAGCAGAATCTATCCGGCCGCAAAATTGCCATCGTCGTCCTAACCGGAACCTCCAAGTGGTCGCGTGTTCAGCTACACGTAATTGCCATCGCCAAAGCTGTAGACACGGCGAGTCCCGGCAGCTATTTGGAGGTCTACATACCGTTCCGCTAACCTATATGTACTAATGGATCGTTTTGAAGCCACACCATCAACCCCGCTCCCGTTCTGCCTTCCCATCCCAGTCCTACCCGCCAAACGCGCTAAACTTGAACCATCGTGACCCCAGCGGCGACAGTACCGGCGACCCTCCCCCAACACGCGGCCGACCGCGCGACCACCGGCCCTACGCT
>CAXTUR010000233.1:0-4317 GCA_964247455.1 uncultured Acidobacteriaceae bacterium
CAATGACGCGCTTGGCCCGCTGCCCGTCGAACTCCGCATAGAAGATCCGCTGCCATGTACCCAGATCCAGCCGGCCATTCGTGATGGGCAGCGTCGTCTCATGGTGCAGCAGCAGCGCTTTCAGGTGAGCGTCGGCGTTGTCCTCGCCGGTCTGGTGATGCCGGTAGTTCGGCTGCGAGGGCGCGAGTCTCTCCAGCCAGACGGAGATGTCTTCAATCAATCCATCCTCGTTGTCGTTCACGTAGATGGCCGCCGTAGTGTGCATCGGCGAGACAAAGCAGAGGCCGTCCACTACTCCCGAGCGGCGCACGATCTGCTCCACCTGCGGCGTGATGTGCACCATCTCGTAGCGGTCGGCGGTGGTGAAGGTAAGATACTCGGCGTGCGCTTTCATGCTGGCCATGAATATTCCCCTACTTCTTACCCGCGTAGGCGGGCAGTCGCAACCACTTGAGCTTCTCGCCAAACTTCTCGAACGAAGCGTCCGCTGAAACGAGCGTAGCTTTTCGCTTCAGCGCCAGCCCCACTGCAAACGCATCCGCATAACTCACATGGTAGGTGTGCCTGTACCGTGCGGCCTCCATGGCGTCGTCGTGATCGGCGTCCACCATTCTGATCGTATTCTCGATCCGCCGAAGGGCCCTCGCCGTCTTCTCCACGCCGAAGTTCTTGAGCAGAACATATCCGGCCTCGCCAAGATTCACAACGGACATCAGCAGAATCACTCGGTCTTGACGGGCGAGTTCGATCAAGTCGTCCACCTTATCGAGGCCTCCACCTTTGCTGGCACCCAGGTAGCGAGTGACTGCGTTTGCGTCGAGCACGTACTCCTTCACTCGGCGTCATCCCATCCGTACTCTGCATACTTTTCTTTCTCTCGCTCGGCCTCCAGCGCACGTTCCTCGATCAACATGCCCTCCAGGTCGCAATCGAAGCTGCCCTTCAAGGCAATGAGATCATCCCAGTTCTTTGCTTCCATCACAATCCGTCCCTTCTCCTCCCGAAACACGATCGTCGTGCCTTCCTTCATCTTGAACCGCTTCCGCAATGCCGCCGGAATGACTACCTGCCCCTTGGAACTCATCACCCCTGTCTTCAACATCTGTCTTACCTCGAAGTAAGAATATCATCGGTCTATGATCCTCTATGTGGCCACCAGCAATCCCGGCAAGCTGCGCGACTTTGCGGCTGCTTCGGGCAAGATGCCGATCCTTGCGCTATCCAGCCTCGATTCCATCGAGCCTCCCCCGGAAGACGAACCCACCTTTGCGGGGAACGCCGCCGCTAAAGCTATCTACTATTCGCAGCACGCCCTTGGAAAGGTCATCCTAGCCGACGACTCCGGCCTTGAAGTCGACGCGCTTGGTGGTGCTCCCGGCGTCCGCTCCGCCCGCTTTGCAGACGACTCCGGTTTCCCAAGCCCCTCCGGCGCGACGGCAGACAACCGCAACAACCTCTGCCTCCTTGCCGCGCTCCAAGCGGTGCCGGATGGCAAGCGCCAAGCCCGCTACCGCTGCGCCCTCGCCGCCGCCCGCGATGGGGTCGTCCTCCAAACCGCCGAGGGTATGGTTGAAGGCGAAATCCTCTTTGCGCCTCGGGGCACGGCAGGCTTCGGTTACGATCCGCTCTTCTTTATTCCGCAATACGGCCTCACCATGGCCGAGATCGATATGGCCCAACGCCTTGCGGTCAGCCACCGCGCCCACGCCCTCCGCGCTCTGCTCCCAAAGCTCTCTATGCTCTGACCGTCTTTGCTTTTCTGTTTGTCATTCCCGGAGGGAATCTGCGTCTCGCCTTCGCATGGCGGTGACTCGCACACCCACACCGCTTATCGCACAGCTTTCTTCCATTTCCTTGACGGTCATCCGAGCGCGGCGGAATAATCTATCAGTCGCGTCCTGTGCCCACGTCCAGGCCGACTGAAGAGGTCTACCGATGGCCACCGCCGCTCCGCCAGCCCCCGCCTCCGTCCGCCCACCGCTCGGCAGCGGCCGCCGCGTCCAGCCTCTGCGCGCGGGCGAAGGCCACTCCTTCCTCCTACGCCGCCTCCATTCCCTCTCCGGCATCGTGCCCATCGGCGCATTCCTGGTCGAGCATATCCTTTCGAACTTCGAGGCGCTCAACGGCCCACTCGCCTACGCCCAGCAGGTCAAGTTCCTCAACGGGCTTCCACTCGTCCGCGTGCTGGAGTGGGCCTTCATCTTCCTTCCGCTCGCCTTCCACGCCCTGTACGGCGTGTACATCGCGTTTCGCGGCCGCACCAGCGTCAATGTCTATCCCTGGGCCGGCAACTGGATGTACGTCTCCCAGCGCGTCACCGGCCTGATCGCCCTCGCCTACATCGTCCAGCACGTCTGGCGGCAGCGCTTCTCCGGCGTCTCCCTGCCTGAGCACCCCGGCGCGGCCTTCCACAAGGTCCAGGTCGAGCTTTCGAACCCCTGGATGCTCGCCATCTACGTCATCGCCATGGTCGCGACCACCTGGCACTTCGCCTACGGCATCTGGCTCTTCGCCGCCAAGTGGGGCATCACCCCCGGCGACCGCGCCCGCCGCCGCTCCGGCTACGTCTGCACGGCGGTCGGCGTCGTCCTCTGCGGCTTTGGGCTGGCGGGCATCTACGCCTTTGTCGGGCCAAAGTACCGCAATGCACCGGCGGATGTCATGCCCGCGCAGCCCGCCGGGGTCACGCTGCCCGCGCCGAGTGTGCCGCCGCCAAACTCGACGAATCCGAGTCAGCCAGGAGAGATGCGGTAACTCTCTATGCTCACGTCCATGCAAGAAACGGCGGGCGGGTTGTTGTTGGCGGCAATTTGGCTGGGCGTCGGATCGCTTATGGTCATGCAATGGCGAGTAAGAAATGCGTGGAATCGGTCGTTCAAGCTGCGACTAAGTCCCTCTGAGACACAGGATGTCATCCGCATGCATCGCACTATGTTTCCGAACAGCCCTTTGAGAAAGCTAGCTGGTTATGGTTCTGGTTTGCTAGGTGTTTCGGCAGGAATTCTTGCACTAATTTCGACGCTGCATACTTAAAACGAAGCGGTAACGTAATTCTGCTTAGGAAGTTGGCAACATGGCACCAGCAGCAACTCCACGCATCATCGTAGTCGGCGGGGGCCTCGCCGGTCTCGCCTCGGTCATCAAGATCGCCGAGGCGGGCGGCACCGTCGACCTCTTCTCCATCGTCCCCGTCAAGCGCTCGCACTCCGTCTGCGCCCAGGGCGGCATCAACGCGGCCAAGAACCTCAAGGGCGAGGGCGACGACGTCCACAAGCACTTCGACGACACCGTCTACGGCGGCGACTTCCTCGCCAACCAGACCCCGGTCAAGAACATGACCGCGCAGGGTCCCGCCATCATCGACCTGCTCGACCGCATGGGCGTCCCGTTCAACCGGACGCCCGAGGGCCTGCTCGACTTCCGCCGCTTCGGAGGCACGCTCTACCACCGGACAGCCTTCGCCGGAGCCACCACCGGCCAGCAGCTGCTCTACGCGCTCGACGAGCAGGTCCGCCGCTACGAGTCCGAGGGCAAGGTCACCAAGTACGAGGGCTGGGAGTTCCTCTCCGCCGTGCTCGACGGCAAGGGCGCGTGCCGCGGCATCTCCGCCCTCGACCTCCGCTCCATGGAGACCCGCACCTTCCCCGCCGACGCCATCATCATGTGTACCGGCGGCATCGGCGCGATCTTCGGAAAGTCCACCAATTCAGTCGTTTGCACCGGCTCGGCTCAAGCGGCGCTTTACCAGCAGGGAGCCTTCTACGCCAACGGCGAGTTCATCCAGGTCCACCCTACCGCCATCCCCGGCGAGGACAAGCTGCGGCTGATGTCCGAGTCCGCGCGGGGCGAGGGCGGCCGCGTCTGGGTGCCGCGCGACAAGCTCGACAAGCGCGCCGCCAAGACCATCCCCGAGGCCGAACGCTTCTACTTCCTCGAAGAGTGGTACCCCAAGTACGGCAACCTCGTCCCCCGCGACATCGCCACCCGCGCCATCCACCGCGTCGTCTACGAGCTCGGCATGGGCATCGAGGGCCAGCCGATGGTCTACCTCGACCTCACCCACATCGACCGGGCCACGCTCAACCGCAAGCTCGAAGGCATCCTCGAAATCTACGAGAAGTTCGTCGGCGACGACCCGCGCGAAGTCCCCATGAAGATCTTCCCCGGCATGCACTACACCATGGGCGGTCTCTGGGTGGACTTCAACCAGATGACGAACCTTCCGGGTGTGTTTGCCGCCGGAGAAGCCGACTACTCCATTCACGGGGCCAACCGCCTGGGCGCGAACTCCCTGCTGTCGTGCATCTACGGCGGCTT
>CAXTUR010000234.1:0-4304 GCA_964247455.1 uncultured Acidobacteriaceae bacterium
ACCAGTAGCCGAAGACGAACAGCAGCAGGAACGGGATGGTGAAGAAGTTCTCCGTGGTCACCGCGTACCAGATCGTTCCGGCGAAGTAGGTACCGATGGCCAGCTCGATCCAGGGAACGATGCCGAGGCGTTTGCGGTAGACCTTGGCCTGGGACTTTTCGCCCTTCTTCTGGACGGCGAACTTCGGGGTGCGGGCGAAGGCCGTCTTGATGCCGAAGAGCGCCTCCATGACGGCTTTGGTGTTGGTGATGGTGAGGCCGACGCCGAGCGCCATCAGGAACGGCAGATAGAGGAAGGTCTTGTACCAGGTGCGGGGGAAGAGTTCCTTCTGGCTCACCAGATAGAAGCTCGATACCGAGCAGGTGCTGGCCACAAACAGCGGCAGATCGATCAGCAACATCTGCGGCAGGCCCTGC
This sequence comes from uncultured Acidobacteriaceae bacterium, assembly GCA_964247455.1. Taxonomy (GTDB): domain Bacteria; phylum Acidobacteriota; class Terriglobia; order Terriglobales; family Acidobacteriaceae; genus Edaphobacter. The sequence continues at coordinate 417 of CAXTUR010000234.1, forward strand.
CAGGAGCGGATAATCATCGCCGGCATCAGCAGCGTGCTCAGCACGATCATGAGCGGATAGCTGATGTTCGCCGTCAGGTGGTACCAGGCTTCGAGCTTGGTGTGCCACGGCTGGTCGCTCTTCAGCACGCGCGGCAGGATCTTGATGCCGGTCTGGATCAGGCCCTTGGCCCAGCGCGCCTGCTGCGTTTTGAAGGCGGTCATTTCAATAGGCAACTCAGCCGGGCACTCGACATCCTGGAGATACTTAAACTGCCAGCCGAACATCTGCGCGCGGTAGCTCAGGTCGGTGTCCTCGGTGAGGGTGTCGTGCTGCCAGCCGCCCGCGTCGGCGATGGTCCGCCGCCGCCACATCCCGGCCGTGCCGTTGAAGTTGAAGAAGACCCCCGCGCGGGAGCGGCCGCCGTGCTCCAGGACAAAGTGGCCGTCCAGCATGATGGCCTCCACCTGCGTGATGAAGGAGTAGTTCCGGTTCAGGTGCGTCCAGCGTGTCTGCACCATGCCGATTTGCGGCTCGGCGAAGTGGTGGACGACCTGCATGATCCACTCGGGCGGGGGAACGAAGTCCGCGTCGAAGATGGCGACCAGTTCGCCGCGCGCGGTTTGGAGGCCGTTGTCGAGCGCGCCCGCCTTATAACCGTAGCGGTTGGTGCGATGGATATAGACGATGGGCTGGGGCGGCATGCCGGGAAAGCCGGCGGCGTAGCGGGCGACGATCTCAGATGCGACCTGCACGGTCTCGTCGGTCGAGTCGTCGAGCACCTGTATTTCGAATCGGTCGCGCGGGTAGTCGAGGCGGCAGATGGCCTCGATCAGGCGGGCGATGACGAACTGCTCGTTGAAGATGGGCAGCTGGATGGTGACGAACGGCAGCTCGGCCTCGGCGAAGCGCGCGGGCGGCTCGTTCCACTTGGCTTCGTTCTTGCGGTTGCGATAGTAGAGCCAGACGAGCTGATAGCGGTGGATGCCGTAGAACGCCAGCACCAGCATGACGATGAAGTACGGCACCAGCATCGCCGTGTCGAAGGCGTTCCAGCGGTAGAGGCCGTGGAAGTTGTAGATGCGGTCGGTGTAGTGCGCCTTAAAGTAGTGGCCGAGGCCCTTGGTGGCGAAGAGCAGGGTGAGCTGTAACGGGATCGGTGGGAGAAAGGACGGCAGGGTACGGCTCCAGCTACGGGGTTCCCGATGATTCTACGCGACGAATCCAAGTCTCAAAAGCGAGACAGGGACACCCGCAGGGCAGGTCATTAGAATGAAGATATGAAGACGTTCATTGATCTCCGTGCCATCGATGCCGCATACATCGCGTACTATGACTCGGCGTGTGAGATGGCGCTGGCGGAAGAGCAAGCCTGGGCGGATTTCGCCTCTGCCGCCCTGTTCGATAACGAGGAAGTTAGCTGACGAACAGCGTGCGGTACGGTGTATCGCGCTCGGCTGGACGCAGGCCTGCCCCACGGATGACGCGCCGGAGGTCTTCTTCGGTGGTACCGTCCAAGTTGCGGAGCGCTTCTCCGGCAAACGTGGAACCGGTGTCGTTCGCTCCGAAGCGCAGCGCCACCTGGAGTACCTTGAGGCCTTGCGCGCCCCAGTCGGCTTCGAGGTGCGGGATGGTGTCGAGGACCATGCGGGCGATGGCGAGCGTCTTGAGGTACTCGACAGCCGTGGCCTCTTCAAAGTTCGGTAACAGCGCGGAGGAGGGCCGGAAGGAGAAGAAGCCGCCGGTCTCTTTCTGAAGCTGGCTAAGAGCTTCCAGGTGGGCGACGCGCTGCTCGGTGGATTCGCCCGCGCCGAAGCGCATCGTGGCCGCCGAAGGAAGGCCGAGTAGATGGGCGGAACGATGGACGGTGAGCCAGTTCTGTACCGAGCAGCGGGCCGGATCTTCGCGCGCCAAGATGCCCGCATCGGAGCCGGAAAGTGATTGCAGACCGGCGGCTTGGAGGCGGATCAGGGTCTCCTCAAGCGACAAGTGAGACTCGAAATCTAAGGTGTTGATCGCGGTTGCCGAGAGGCCGTGCAGCCACAGCGCGGGCAAGCGGCGGCGCAGCTGGTCGAGCCGCGTCTCCCAGGCGGCGAGCGTCGGCAGTGCGCCGAACAGCGTCAGCCCGGTCGCTCCGGCGTCAACCGCTTCGTCGATCTTCGCGTTCAGATCGGGCGCGCTCACGTCGACGGTGCGGTTGGCGACATAGGTGACGACGCCTTCGGGGTGCAGGCGCCGGCGGACTGCGTCGGCCTCCATACCGATGCCGATCAGGTCATCGGAGGCGAAGCAATCGAGGGCTTGCTGGCGGGTGAGGGACATCGGTCAGCGGCTCCGCAGGATGACGATCAGAAGCACGATAACGACGCCGAGCAGCCCGACGGTGGCCTTCAACCACAGGCCGAGCGTGGCGAGCTGCTTGTGGAGTTCGGCGGTGCGAACGAGCTGGTCTTCGGCGGCCATGCGGGCGCGGCGTGCTTCAGTCTCCACCTCGCCGAGCCGTCCGCTCTGCTCCTGCAGCTGCCGGTAGAGGCCGTCATGGGCGGAGGTAATGTCGCTCAGGTCGGCGCGCACGTCCTTGGCAAGGGCGGTGAGCGCGGACTCGTTGGCCTTTTCGCTTGCGGTCTTGGTCGCGAAGAAGACATCCGCCATGGGCACAAGGCGGGAAATGTGCGGAAGCAGCTCGACGAGCTGCGCGAAGACCTTAGGCCACATGGCTCAGCCTTTGCGCTGGCGAACGGCGCAGCCTCCGGACGAGCAGCGTCGCGGCGGTCAGCAGGAGCAGCGTCGCGACGATGCCTTGCGACCACAGGCAGTAGATACACCACTTCTGGATGACGTAGGCCTCAAGGTAGGTGAGGAAGGCGGCGGCCATAAAGCCGAACTCGGCCAGATGAAGCAGTATCCAAAGACGACCAGAGAGGGCAGTGAGCGCCATCAGGCTATAGCCCACGATGCCGATGATGGCGATGGGAATGTGCTTCGTGCCCGCGGGTTCGTCAAAGGAGCGCGGCGGAAAGACGGCGTAGCGACCGTGATTGACGATGCCACAGTCAAACTTCTCGGTGACGGCGCAGGGAGGCGCGTCCGCCGGGTCCTGGTTGTGGACCTTGAGCGCCAGCACGGAGACCCAGATGCCCGCGACGGCAAGCAATGCGAGCAGATACTTCATGGCTCTATCTTACGATCTTTCCTCGGGCAAATAAGCGGCCAGGCGGCGACGCATGACGGCCACGGCCTCGGGACTTTGATCGATCAATAGAAAGCGGCGGCCATTTTTCGCGGCGGCCTCGCCGGTGGTTCCGCTGCCGGCGAAGAAGTCGAGCACCAAGTCGCCGGGCTTCGAGTGGACGCGGACGATGCGTTCGAGGATGCCGAGCGGCTTCTGCGTCGCGTAGCCGGTCTTCTCTTTGCCGGTGGGCGAGACGATGGTGTGCCACCAGACGTCGGTCGGGGTCTTGCCACGCTCCGCCTTTTCCGCGCCGACCAGGCCGGGGGCCATGTACGGGATGCGGTCGGTGGCGTCGAGATCGAAGGTGTAGAGCGCCGGGTCGTGGGTGTACCAGAGGAGGTTGTCGTGTTTGGCCGGCCAGCGCTTGGTGGCGCGCGCGCCGTAGTCGTAGGCCCAGATGATCTCGTTCTGAAAACACGCTCGGCCGAAGATCTCATCGAGCAGCACTTTACAGTAATGGACCTCGCGATAATCGATGTGGAAGAAGAGGCTGCCGGTGGGGGTAAGCAGGCGGTGCGCTTCGAGGAGGCGCGGGCGGAGGAAGCCGAGGAAGTCGTCGAAGGTGTCGACATAACCGGGCTGTATGTCGCGTAGGGAACGCACTGTGCGGTAGCGATGGCCGCCGAAGCCGGTGCGGTCGCCCGCCTGGTCGCGGATGGTGGTGAGCGTCGGACGGA
>CAXTUR010000235.1:0-4278 GCA_964247455.1 uncultured Acidobacteriaceae bacterium
GCGGCTCAGGCAAACGGCCAGCCCGTCACCGTGCCTTCGATGCCGACCGCGCCCGCCGATCAGGAGGAACAGCGGCGTCTGCAAGAGCGCGAGGCGGCGCGGCTCTCGAAGCTGTTCGCCGGGACGAGCGTGCGCGAGCAAGCCGCGACTTTGCTGCCATCGGTCACTACCGATGGCACAGGACCAACCGCTGCGGTCGCCGGACTGCCGATAGGTGGAGGGCAGCCGACGGGCGCAGGCGCCGACGTTCTGCAGAACGGGCAGGACGGCAAGCTGGCATTCGTGAACGCCCCGACCGACAAGCGCACCGTCAGCCCCGATCGGCTGCAAGCGCCGGCGTCTCCCTACGTCGTGCAGGCCGGGACCCTGATCGCAGGCGCGCTGCTCACAGGCATCCAATCGGACCTGCCGGGGCAGATCACCGGCCAAGTCACCGAAAACGTCTACGACAGCCCAACCGGGCGCTACCTGCTTATTCCGCAGGGCGCGAAGCTGATCGGCATCTACGACAGCCAGGTGACGTTCGGACAGTCGCGCGTGCTCCTGGTCTGGACCCGGCTGATCATGCCGAACGGTCGCTCCGTCGTGCTCGAACGCCAGCCCGGCACGGACCCGCAAGGCTATTCCGGGTTGGAGGACGGGGTCGACAATCACTGGGGTCAGTTGTTCAAGGCCGCCCTGCTCTCGACGTTGCTCAGCGTCGGCTCCGAGGCAGGGACGACCGGCCAGCAGAACGACCTCATTCAGGCGATCCGGCAGGGTGCTTCCAACTCGTTCAGCCAGACAGGGCAGCAGATCGTCGGGCGGCAGCTGAACATCCAACCGACGCTGACTATCCGGCCCGGATTTCCGGTCCGCGTCTTTGTAAATTACGACATGGTCCTTGCACCATACGGCAGTTGAGGGTCCTAATGCCGAACCTGAAGCTCGGGCTGATCCCGAAGAAAAGCCCGTCAAGCTCGCGGTAGAGCTGCCGGCTGGCGTTCACCGCGACCTAATTGCGTACGGCGAGGTGCTTGCTCGCGAAACCGGCCAGGCAATCGAAGCGAGCCAGCTTGTTGCTCCGATGCTCGCGCGATTTATGGCTGCAGATCGAGGATTTTCGAAGGCGCGTCGTTTGCCCGTCCATCGCGGCCAGGGACCAACAGACCCCGAGTCTGGACCCGAGCTAGGCTCAAAAAGCGCCTGAGCGCGGGATTGTCGTTGCTCGGGGCCCAAACGGCGCTGAAGGACAGCATTTCATTGTCGAGCGGCCTAAACACCACGTCGGGATAGGACACGGCAATCTCGGCGGTGCCGACTAGCGTAATGCCTAGTCCCAGTCCGACGAGAGCTAGTAGCCCCTCGCGGCGCACCGCTCTCGTTACTACTGATGGGGACCGTCCAAGAGCGGCAAGATGCAAGACAACTAAGTCTTCTATCTTTGGACCAGGCTCCATTTGCATGACAAGGAACCGCATATCGCTGAGTTGCTCCCAGCGTATCGCAGCCGAAGACGCCAATGGATTTTGTCGAGGTAATGCGACGTAAATCGCCTCAGACCACAGCGGTTCAACATCCAGGCCAGGAGTCGCCTCGGTTCCGATCCTCAATGCGACGTCCATCTGAAAAGCACGTATTTTGGTTACATGCTCGAGCGGCGCTCCTTCTACAATGTCAACGCCGACGTTTGGATATTGAGAGGTGTAAGCGGCCAGGAGAGCGTGGGCCGTGCCTCCGGCAATGGACGCCGTGACCCCAATGCGGAGTTGGCCTTCAGCTCCAATGCCGCGACGCGTTGCGGTGCGAACTAGAGCATCAATGTCACTCATTATGATTTGAGCACTCGACAGAACATTTTGCCCTGCAAGCGTGGGACGAACACCCTGGCTCAGTCGCTGAAACAGACTGACACCAAGCTCATCCTCAAGAGCGCGGATGCGACGACTAAAAACGGACCCACGAATTCCAAGAGTGGCGGCCGCTTTCCGAAAGCTTCCCAAATCGCGAACGAGCAACGCAAATTGCAGATCCCTTAAGTCAATCATCGTTTCCTCAAATTGGCCAATGCCACGGGACCGCGACATACAAGTGAGACGCGCAGCGAGTACATCCATTTGCGCTACAGTTTGACCTCTCTGGACCGCGCTCCCGAACCGAAAATGAATTGCACCGGTGGTGTTCAGACGGAGACAGATTGAAGAGGCGCATTGCGCGCGGCCTCCCCTGGGTCTCGATTGAGGTTGGCGATTGGAACTTAACTAAGCCGCACTCGCGTTTTCGGCCGCATGCGTCAGGGCTTCGCCGAGCGCCTGGATCTTCGTTGCGTTTTTGCTCTCGGTTTTCTTGCCGATGGCGACTGTCTCCTTGCCGAGCTTGACCACCAGCTTGCGGATCGCCTCGCCGTCCAGCTCCTTGGCGTGCAGGTGCTTCTTCAGGTTCTCGAGGTCCTTCACGATGGTCTTGGCGGCGGGCTCCTCGACCTTCTCCAGCGTGGCTTCCCAGCCTTCGATGTTCTTCACCGCGGCACTCACGGTCAGGCTTTTCACGCCTTCCTTGAGGTGTTTGATGGTTGCGTCGAACTGCGGCATGGCGTGCTCCTGACCAGTGTGCCGCAAGATTGCGGCATGAGACCGAACCGTTCGGTCTGGTATCTGGTAAACTCGTGCGTCATGCCATAGTTGCAAGGGGTGGCCGCACGGGCCGCCGGAGCCAAAGATGCCGACACCAGCCGCCCTCACAGCCGAGAAGCGCCAGTCCATCCTAGACAGCGCGCGGGACGCCTTCGCCGAGCACGGCTATGAAGGTGCAAGCATGTCAGCAATCACCCACGCAGCAGGTGTTTCGCTGTGACGTCTAAGGCCGAAGGCTTTCCGTAATTTGCGCAGTCGCGTCCTACGCGGCAGGGCCGCAGCAGGCGATCACGTTCCGCGGCTAGCTCAAGTCGGAAACTTAGGCCGGCGGACTGGCTGTGCGGGACCAAGCTCGTACGGATAAGCATCTACTATCGATGCCGGTTGCGCATCGGCCGACCGTCACCCCAGCATACGACCGCGGGTCATGAACTTCGCAATCGCCATATTCCTTGACCATTACGGGGTCGAAAAGCCTTTACCGTTGGTAAGGGAGGCCTCGTTCGACGCTGGAGCCCGTGTCGCGGCTTGCAGGCTATCCCGCAGCTCGGACAGGCGTGACCGCCTTCGTGCACGCCACCGTCTTCTGGTTCAATGATCAAGGGCAGAGCCTCGCAAGCGTCTCAATCTTGTCTTTTGCGGGCTGATATCGCTTCCGCTCGAAGCAAGGCTTGGAGCGCGGTTGTCAAGCCGTACGAGGCCAGTGGGCTTATACAAACAAGTGTTTGCCTACCGCTCCGGACCATGAAAAGCCATATACGACCGCGTACCCGCTCTAGATCAGTGAAAGGCTCGTCAATCTGTAGGCGTTGAGCCACCGCTTGAAACCGCTGCGGCGTCGTTGAGAGCCGCGAGCGACACACTTTCCTACAAATTGCTTCCGCCCAGCTTCCGTATCTTAAGCCTAGCGGAGTTGGAAGCTGGAGAACTGAGAGGTGCGTAAAGCTAAGGGATTGACTTAATATATTTTAGTCTGGAGCGGGCGAAGGGATTCGAACCCTCGACCCCAACCTTGGCAACGCATTAAATTTGGCCCGCCCCTGGTATCCAAAAGAGCGAGCCGCCGCGGCCCCGCGCGCCAGACTACTACGAAATACATTGCCCGGTGCGGCAGCATCGCCGGGTTACGGATGTTCAATTTCGATCCGAGGCTCGAGTGTGCCAGCCCAGGTAAATCGCCAAGTCTCGCCCTTGCGGACGTTGTTGACGAGCGCCGGCCGAAAACAGGCGAGACAGGTTCCGGACACGTCACGCACGCTCGGATAAACCACGCCGAGCGAGCCCGCTGCGAGCAAAGTCTCAGCCAGGCCCTGAGATGCGACGTAGCTGTCGGGCGCGAGGCTTGATGCAAAGTCTGGTGCATTGCGCAGGTCGTGGAGGTTGGCACTGAAGTCGGAGAGGTAGTCGTCATAGGTGACGCTGTCGTCAAAACGCCCGATCTCGGCGTAATCTGCGGAACGATGAAATGTGACCTCCGCCTGCGCCGTCTCGATGGCGAACGCCGCATACCAAGCACCTCGATCGGGACCGTTGAACCGGCTTCCCAGCGGATGTGCGTGGCAGAAGGCGGCGTTTACAATCCGCGCGTAGGGAACTGCAAACACCAATTCCTGCAGCCCGATCCCCGGAAGCAAACCGCCCTCGGCCAGCAGCCGGTCGTTCGTGG
>CAXTUR010000236.1:0-4278 GCA_964247455.1 uncultured Acidobacteriaceae bacterium
TTCAGAGCACGCCTTCCGTGCGCAACCGGGCAGCGTGGCTGGGCCATGTCAGCCTCACCTGCGTCTCGACTTCCGCGTTCACGGCATTCAGGTGGGTCAGGCAGCGCAGGTAGGTTTCGCGCGAGGTAACGGGCTGTTCAAGCTCATAGACGGACATCATACGGGCCGACGCGTTGTCGATCTCCGCGCTGTCGCGCAGGACCGCCCGGAGCATGCTCTCACCGAAGAGGTTGCGCATGACCTGCAGAAGTTCACGTTGCATGGACTTCTGCTCGTCCGCCCGCGTCGCCACGAAACGCATCCACCGCAGGTCTATCGGCAGCCCCCTCTCCGCCAGCACGCCCATGCTCTCGTGGAGCATGGCGAGGAAGCTGGTGGTGGACGCGAAGTCGACGACCGTCGGCGGGACCGGCACGAGCAGCGCGTTCGCCGCCCGCATGACCGACAACGATACCGTCCCCAGGGCGGGGGGTGGATCGAGGATCACAATGTCGAAGTGCTCGGCGATCGAGGCGACGCCTTGGGCTATTCGGTCCAAGAGCATCGGCTGGCTGCGGGCGATCCGGGCCGCCATCTCGTACTCCGCCGAATACAGCCTGAGGTTGGCGGGGATCAGGTAGAGGCCGTCCCAGTGGGTCTCGCGCACTGCGTATGCGAGGCTGGACATCTCGGCCTCGCGTATGAACGGGTAAAGGGTATCCTCCTCCGCAATGTCGATATCGGGGATGTAGCCCAGCATCGTGGTAGACGATCCCTGACTGTCGCAATCGACCAGGCATACGCGGTAGCCGCGCATCGCGAGGAACTGGGCGAGGTGGACCGAGACGGTCGACTTGCCGACACCGCCTTTGAAGTTCTGGACGGCTATGACCGAGAGGGGGTCGCCGGCTTCGCGCCAGGGACGCGTTCCGAAGACTTCCCGCATATGGTTGATCTCTGCCAGACTGTATCCAATGCGCCGGCCCGACTGGGTGCGCGGCATGGCCGGCAAGCGTCCATCCTTCTCCGCTTCCCGTATGGCCGCGGCGGTACGGCCTACGAGCTCCGAAGCCCTGGTCATCGAGAACGGCGGGGAGCGTCGCGTCGGACCGCCTCCCTCTGCTTCGCCGGCATCGCCGCGCGCCCTCAGCCGGGAGACGACTTCGATGGAACGGTGATAGAGGGACTCGACCAATCCGCCGGTGTCGAGGGTTCCGCCCGTTTTGTCGTCCAATCTTCCCTACCGCGCCACCGGGGGGCGCGTGCCGACGGCCGGCACGTGATCGAGGCCGCACGCGGACGCCGTCCGCTCCAGCTCAATGCCGAAGGTCTGCCTTATGTAATCCGCCTTGAACCTCGTCCCGATCATCAGGATGGGTCCATCCTCGCCGGTGGCCATAGTCGCGTCGGAAAGCCAGGACTTCGCCATCGAAGGCCCGAGGGCCTTCCGGAGCTAATCCAGGAAGTCCTTGTGCGGCCGGGCCGCTTCGGCGGGCGCGTCGGGGCTCATGTCGACTCCGACCAGCTTCAGCCGTATGGCGCGACGCTCAAGCGGGGGAGGGGAGGCATGGAGGCGGACGGCCATGGTGTCGAACTCAGCCCTCGCTTCAGGATAGACTGCGGAGACGTGGCGGTCCCAGGCGTCCCTGATCGTCTGCCTGAATTTCCGAATATTCTTGCCTTCATTACCAAAGTGGACGGCCAACTGCCGCCAGCCGAGCACCGCCGGACGGTTTCCCGGAACGCGCGGTAGGCGGTACGCCAACCAGGTGTACAGGTCGAGGGCTGTGGCGGAATCGCGCAGCTGCCGGATCGCGTTCTCGTCGAGCGGCACGGCGTGCTCGCGCAAGTGTTCGAAGAACCCCTCCGTCAGCAGGATTTCGCGCGAGAAGCCGCCCTGGCGTCCGTTGGTGCCTGCATAGTCGCTGGTGAGCTTGATTTCCTTGACCGCGAATTCGGTATCGCCCTTGGATGTTTCGTTATCCCAGCGGATCATCCATTCGCATGCGAGCAGCCGGTCCAACTGCTCCCGTATGAGGGTCGCTGAACCGCGTGGACCGTAGCTGATCGTCCGGAACCCCATCCTCCGCATCCAGTCGGTGAAGGAGGTTCCGAGCACGATGTGCCGTGACCGCGTGCGGACGGCTTCGGTCATGATGTGGATGAGGATGAGGCGGGGGAGGGACCCATAAGGGACGCCCAGGACCGCCATGCGTTGCTGGCCGTCGACCCGTTGCAGGACGGGGCGGGGAGTGATCGCTAGGGTGTATTGGCCGTCCTGGCGGAGGATGGGGGCGGTGTCATCGACCGGTCGCCGCACGGGAAGCGACATTGCGCACAATGCAGAATGCAGGAAACTGGGTACCGGCTCCTCGAGGGCGACCGCCTGGACCCTGTCGAAGAGATCGGGATGGCCCAGCTCCACCGCCCGGCTGCGTGCGGCCACCTGTCCGGCCTGCACCAGGACCGCGTGGACCTGCTGGCCGTTCGATAGCTCGCGTTTGCCCATCCTTTTGATTCCGCCCTTGCGACTCGCCCGCCGAACCGCTTTCAGCACTCTACCACGGGCGAGCGTGCACGGCCACCAACTTTCGAAAACGAAGCCTCGAGTCGCCCGAAAGCGAAAGTGGACCGATGACGCCGGTTCGGTAGAGAATTCCTGCCAAAGTCGACCTCAGGGTCTTCTTAGGAAACTTCATAGGTATCGTACCCCGTCCATCGGTCGGGGTGGCCGAGGCGTACCAGAAACATCGGTTCGACTCCCGCGCTGCGTACCGGCATCATGGGTGAGGCGTACCGGCCTCATCGCCAAGCCTCCCGCGTACTGTTTGCATCGGTCTGTGGATGTGCCGCGCGGTCCATTGGCCATCCACTCGCTCTGATGCCCTCACGGCGCAGGCGGCCTCCGCTGGCGAGCTACGTGACGTTGATGGTGTCCGATCGCCTCGGCATCGGTCTCTCGTCATTGAGGCCTTCGAATGGAACAACCGCGACCAAATCGTTCGCGCGGACTGCGGAGTGGCTTGCCGGCGTCAGCCTCCGCTGCCGGCCGGAGCCGTGCAACCGTCACAGGACACCGGCCAATGGCTGCCCGTCGAACAGGTTGCCGAGTTCGAGGTATTATACCAACCGGCAGTGACTCCGACTCTCTTTAGGGATTCGCTAAGCGCCTGACTTCCGATTCGATGGCCCTGGCGGGATTCGCGGGAGGGCGTCATGGGCGCGATGTTAGGGGTTACACGGACGGAGCATACTGGCGCGGGGCTTCGGGCACTGTCGGTCAAATGCGTCGATAGCGGGCAGGTGCGCCGGATGCTGGCTTTGGCGATGGTTCTGGACGGGCGGCCGCGCGGTGAGGCGGCCTCGATGAACGGCATGGATCGCCAAACCCTGTGCGACTGGGTGCGCCGTTACAACGCAGGCGGTGTCGAAGGCCTCAAGACCCGCAAAAGCCCGGGCCAGGCACCTCGGCTGACGGCCGAGCAGAAGGCCGAGCTGTATGATCTGGTGGTCAAAGGCCCTGATCCGGCGGTCCACAATGTGGTTCGCTGGCGCTGCGTGGACATCCAGGCCGAGGTGGCGCGGCGATGGTCCGTCGAGGTGCATGAGAGCACGATCGGCAAATGGCTGAGCGAGCTCGGCCTGACCCGGCTGCAGCCAAGGCCAGTGCATCCGAAGAAAGATGCCGAGGCGGAGACGACTTTTAAAAAAACTTTGCCAGCCTGGCGCGCGCGACGCTCGCCGACATCACGGCAGATACGCCAGTAGAGATCTGGTTCCAGGACGAGGCCAGGGTGGGCCAGAAAGGAACCCATGCCTACGTCTGGGCGCCGAAGGGCTCGCGTCCGCTTATGATGCGCGACAACCGTCATGACTCCGCCTACATCTTCGGCGCCATCTGCCCCAGTCGCGGTGCCGGTGCCGCGATGATCACGCCGAGTGCAAACACCGAGATGATGAATTTGCACTTGGCGGAAATCAGCACGCAAGTTGCCCGCGGCGCCCGCGCCGTGCTGGTCTGCGACGGTGCCGGCTGGCATCAGCGCGGCAAGCAGCTGAGAGTGCCCGACAACATCACGCTCCTCTCCCTGCCGCCCTACAGTCCGGAACTGAACCCGATGGAAAACGTCTGGGATTACCTCCGGCAGAATAAGCTATGTGCCCTGGTCTGGGACAGCTACGACGCCATCGTAGAAGCCTGCACAAACGCCTGGAACTGGCTCATCGCAGACCCAATTCGCATCACATCAATCGGCACACGCGACTGGGCAGTGTGTTAATGTCAACGCGGGTTGGTAT
>CAXTUR010000237.1:0-4275 GCA_964247455.1 uncultured Acidobacteriaceae bacterium
CCGCAGCCACTCCGTCTCGCGCACTATCCGTGCCGCTCCGGGCTTCGGCACCTGCCTGTCCAGAACTGAAACCGTCAGGTCCAAAAGAGCTGGCAGAGCGTGAATCATCCGCTCCGCCAGCTTCTTAGAAGTTGACGCGTACGCCAAACTGCATTTGACGTGGTGCATTGCCTTGAGCATTGACGACCCCCCAACTCCCTACGTTGGAGATGTCGAGTGTTGGGTTGGCGAAGTCGAGGTGATTGAAGACATTGGTGAAAATGCCTGAGAGTTCCACGTTGAAGCGCTCATACACGCGGATGGACTTGCGGATGCTGACATCCATGTTCCAGTAAGGCAGTCCGGATATGGGACCGAGTCCGGGGTTTTTGGTATCGATGCCCAGAATAGGAGCACGAACCTGGTCGTAGACTGACTCCGGGTTGCTGAACATGTTGATGGCGGCGTCTCCCGTTCCTTCGGTCTGGGTACCTACGCCGTTCGACCCGGTGACGTTGCGGTGGGTGGAGACGCCGCCGGTGTACTTGCTGGTGAAGACGCACTGCTCGTTGTTGAAGAAGTTGGAGGCGTCGCCGCCGCCGAAGGACTGGCCGTCGGTATTGGTATTGCAGTAGAGCGGAGAGCCGCTGCCCGCAGTAAAGATCGGAGCGACATTCCATCCTCCCGCAATGCGGCCAAGGAAGCCGGACTGCTGCCTATACCAGGGCAAATTCCAGATCAGGAAGGTGTTGAAGACGAACTTCCGGTTGAAGGGCTGCACACCGTAGGTCGCGTCGAGGTTGAAGGGATCGTTGGGGGTGTATTCGCTGGTGGCCTGGACGTCGGCGCCGGTGCCGAGTGCTTTACTGTAGGTAAAGTTCTCCTGGAGCGTGAGTCCATGCCAATCGCTGGCTTTGAAGGAGACGAAACCGCCATGATAGTTGCCGTATCCGGTCGCGGTGGCGAGGCTGACACCGCTGGAAATTTGGCCGTTCGTGCCCAGAGTCGAGTTGGGGATGGGCGTGTTGAGCATGCTGCGGGAGTAATTGAAGCCTCCATTGTCGAGGTCGGAATAGAGGCTCCAGACCGCCTGTGTAGTGAGATTGGAGATCTCCTTCTGGAGGACAGCGTTGGTGCAGTTGGCGTAGCCGGTGCAGTAACCAGTACCGGCAAGAGCCGCTTCAAAGAAGGGCTGTGCCGTGGCAGTGGGAAAGACGGGGGTTTTGGTCGTCGCGGTTGCCGCCGTCGCCGCGCATTTGGCCGCCGAGGTGGCGCAGCCAAGAGTGGTTTGGAGGGCGGCATATGCGTTGGCGAAGGACTGTCCGCCAATGGTCATCATGTAGGGAACAGCGTTGATGTTAATTGGCTGGAACTCGTGATGGATAAGGCGGCCGATGTAGCCGACCTCGATCAGGGTCTTGCGGGTGAGTTGGCGCTGAATTGTCAAATCGAAGGAGTCAACATCGTTGGGCCGGAAGTGAGGGTCGAGCACCGCGCCGGTTGCCGAGGAGATGCTGTTGATGCCGGGGTATATGGGCTGTGGAAGGGTAGGCGAGGCGGCGGCTAGCGGAGCGGTGTTCCCATCGACACCAATACGGAAGGCGGTGCTGTCGGTCGGCGTCGCCGGACCGCAGGTGCCGGAGGAGAGTGCGACACGGCACTGGACGGGCTGAATCAAGCCCGCGCCAAGTAGAGGTGTAAGGACGAGGCCGACCCCGTTGAGACGGCCGTAGATGCGGCCATACCCGACGCGGAGGACGGTGGAGTCACCCCCGAAGGCGCGGCCCAGCATCCCGTCCGTGGGAAGGTGCGGGTTCCAGGCGGCCGCGACACGAGGGCTGAAGGAACCATAAAAGGGATTGAACGGATACTTGAGGCCGTTGCCCACATTGCCGACCAGCGCGAAGCCGACGTTGGGGTTGTATACCGCACCCTGAAGGGCGTTTGCCTTGCGCTGCGCAAGATAGTCGAGGGTCTCCACCGGCTCGTCGCTGGCATCGACCAGGGAGACCTGCTTTCCCGTTGCCTCCGTGGGAGGCATCTCCAGCGTCCAGCCCATGCCGTAAGTGAGCGTCAGGGTTGGCTTGATGTGCCAACTATCGCTGAAATACACGTTGTAATAAGGAATGGTGACCTTATCTTGTGCCGGCGTTAGCGGCGGATTGAGTGTTAGAGCGTTTCCGGCACGAGTGTAGGCGATCTGCGAGTCGGTCACGATCCCCAAAACGGCGGCGGCGTCCCGCTTGGCGGTAGTGCTGGTGGGATAACCCGCAGCCTGCAGTCCGGTAAGATGAATCAGTCCCGAACCGGTCGAATCGCCAAGTTGGTAGGTGGGAGCGTAGTTAATGCCGCCTCCATTGTCGGTGCGCTGGTGGAAGTTGAAGTTGTGCTGGTACTGACCGCCGAACGAGACGAGATGATTACCCTTGAGCATGGTGACGTCATCGCGCAGAAAATGGTCGTGCCCATCCCAGAAGCGGGTGCGGATGTCCTGGGTATCGACGTTGTAAGGAACGAGCGCCTTGGTGCCGCTTTCGCCGAAGGGCTCGAGCGCGCCGCCAAGCCCGGGGAATTGCGGTTGCCCGCCGCTGTCCGCCCAGGACCAGATGTTCCGAAGATAGCTGTAATGAAAGTCATTGGTGATGTTCGAGGTTATGTTGTAGGTCAATCCGGCAACAAAGTACCAAGGGTCTTGGGGGCGACTGGAGAGCGAGGCCGGCACACCCAGGGTGTCTCCCGGAAAAAAGCCTCCGATATCGACTTGGCTGGTGTTCGCTTTCGTAAGTTTGAAATAACGGTAGGTGCTGATAAAGTGCAGCTTCGAGCCGAAGTCATGGTCAAGGCGAACGGCGCCAAAATCGCTTTTTTGCGGAATGTTGACGTTGGCCCGGAAGCCTATTTCATTGACGCCGTCGCACTGAGGGCCTGAGATTCCGCTACAGCCGGGATCGTTTCCGGCTGGTTCATACTTGTTCCACAGGCTTTGGACGATCGGAGAGATGCCGATGCCGCGGGGATCGACCGTGGCCATGTTGTACGTCGTTCCGCCAAGCGTGAGCATGCCTAACCGCATGGCGGCCGATGGGACCGTACGCTCGTAGGTTGCTGCTTGGGGATAGTGAAATCCTTCGTAATTGGCGAAGATGTAGGTCTTACCGCCAAGGATCTGCTTGGGGATTACCGGACCGCCAGCTGCGGCGCCAAACCGGTTGTAGTGGTAGCTGGGCTTCGGGGTGTAAGCTGTTCCCGGAAAATTGTTCTGCCAGGTGTTGGCACCGAAGTTGCTATCGAGGTAGTACTCATAGACCGTGCCGTGCCAGGTCTTGCTCCCGCGCTTGGTGACGACTTCAATCTGAGCGCCCGACGAGTTGTCGAAGTCCGCCGTCTGGTTGGTGGTGTTGACCTTGAACTCTTCCACACTGTCGGCGGGCATCGGCATCACGCCCGATGCGCCCCCGCCGGTGATCCCGGTTGGATCGTTGCTGAAGGCACCCGTATAGACCGTCATACTGCCGTCCATATCGCTCGAGTTGTTGCCGCCGTCGAGTTGGAAGGTGGCCTGATCGACGACGGTCCCGGCGACGCTGCCGTCGGGCGTCACCCCGGGTTGAAGCGTCGCGAAGGAGCTGATGTCATGGCCAAGGGTTGGAAGCGCGTCGATGGCGACGGATGTGACCGTGCTGCCGATGGTCGCGTTCAGGGTCTGCAGATCGGAGCCGGTGGATTGGACCTCAATAGTGGTCGTAGCGCCGCCTATTGCAAGTTTAAAATTCGCCGTGGTTTGCGTGCCGACGCTGACCGCCTGCGTGGCAATCTTCGCCACCGAGAAGCCGCTCATGGACGCGGTAATCGAGTACGTGCTCGGATCGACGTTCGTCAAAACATACTGCCCGTCGCTATTGCTGGTCGTCGTTCGGACGATGTTCGTCGAAAGATCGGTCAACGTGATCGTCGCGTTCGGGATCACGGCTCCCTGCTGGTCGGCGACCACGCCCACCACAGTTCCGGTGCTGGTCGCTTGTCCCAGAGCGACCGCGCCGAGAGAGATAAAGGTCAGCAGAAGAGAAAACATCAGGAACAGCGAGCGGCGCGGCGAGAACTGGTTCATAAAGCTCCTTTGCGGTGCTTCTCTGAGGATGAACGTGCGCTCTCCGCGCACACCGTGCCGGATGGAAAGGCAGGGCTTTCCCGACTGCAAATTTACAGGCTTGAAAAGAAGGAAGCACCTGCAAACGTGGAGTTGAGGCTGCAATGACGAAGAGTGAGCCAAACATAACACGAGCGAATCCCTGCTCC
>CAXTUR010000238.1:0-4253 GCA_964247455.1 uncultured Acidobacteriaceae bacterium
GGCATGGGGAGCGTCGTGGATGGCGGCGGCGGGGCAGGGGGCACTAGAGGGGCCGGCTGGAAGGCTCCGCCGCCCGCCAGGGACACATCCGGCTGCTTGGCTTCCTGCGTCTTCTTGGTGAGCTGCGCGATCCAAATGAAGCCGACGAACACAACCGCTAGCAGGCCGGCCAGGCCGACCTTCTGCGTCGCCGTCATCTGCCGGCGCGGCGTTTCGGAGACAACCGAGCCCTCGTCATCTACTCCACGAGGCGTGCGATTATCGCTCATGGCAAAGGCTCCTTCACGACACGCTGCACGTTCGGGCTAGTCGTTCCCGTTTCGGGATTCTGGCCGACCGGATCGAAGGCTCGGTTCCAGATGCATAGTACCGTTTGACCATCTCGCAGGCGCCAACCTCGCGCGACAGAATCGACCTGCACCAGGTCGCCCTTGACGGCATAGTTGGCAGTCGCCTCCCTCCCGTCAGGGTCGATGACGAAGATCGAGGGGATGCGGACGTTGCCCGGAAAGCGGAACACGGTGCTGAAACCGTTGTCGAACACTTCGAGGGGAAGGATCGAACGATCGCCCTGCGCGATGTAGTGCCAGTTGCGGTTTCCTGAAAACGGGTCCCGTGCCCGTTGCTCCATCTGCGCGTGCGCGAGCTGGAGTTGAAGCTGCGCTTCGCGGGCCTGTGACGCCACCTGATCCTTCGCGGCTTGCGCCGCAGCAATGGCACGCCGTTTGGCCGCTTCCTGGTCCGGGTAGATGAATTGGACGCTGTAATAGACCCCAGGGCTGTTCGCACTCAGATCCTTTGCGTCCACGGTCGTAATCTCAAAGACGTAGCGGCGGGTCATCCCGGTGTCGCTTGTCGTGAGCACGATTACGGGCTGCACAGGCAGGGGGCCTTGCGACTTGAAGAACAGGAAATTGCCCTTCGGCATCGCCTTGAGGTCTTTACTGTCTGTAACCGCAACGGCCGTCACAGTCTCCTTTTGATCGAACCCCACGACGAGGGTTGCCCCGATCGCCGTGGAGAGATGCACCACCTGGCTCTCATTGTAGGCAATGTATCGCATCCGGGTGTCATGCCGACCGGGCAGGGGGTCCTGTTCGGCCCACGCCGGCGACGAAAGGACGCACGCGCACAGGAACGCAGCAGCAAGCTTCTTCACTGTGCGGTGTCCTCCCCGGCTTGGTAGGACGTGACAATGATGCCACCTGGATTACGGAGCCGAAGCGGTGTGGGGAGCGCGGCGACGGTCTCGAATTGCAGCGTCGCTGTCCACGTCGTGATGATCGGTGTCTGCCCGACCATGTTGAGGACGCGCCTGTATCGTATCTGCTGGACCGAAGGAGAGATGTAGGCCGACGAGATGTGCTGTATCTCGATCGTGCCTTTCCGCCCCACTGTCATTTGCGGGGATAAAGAGTTCGGATAGTTAAAAGATTTCTGGTAGTCGGCCCGAACGTTCGCGGCGCTCATGCCCGAAACGGCATCGTAGCCATATTGCGCGGAATCGAAGCTGTAGCCTTCCCGCAGCCGAACATACTCCCATAGGGCTGCCGTCTTGACCGCCTCAACCTGAGTTGCCGGCAGACGGGAGAGCGTCACCGAATCATCTACGGTTCCGTCCGCACGCACCCAAAGATAGACGGGGACGATCTTCGTCAGGGGAAGCAAAGATGCGATGGTCCAAGCCTGCCCGAGATTGCCGAGGATCGCGATCCCGGCGACGGCCGCTAAGACCTTCGACGTGCGCCGGGCTGCATTCGCCCTCTGGCGCTGGAACGACTCAACTTCTTTGTAGTGCTCACTCAGGCCGGCGCGGTCGATGGGGTGTGCAAAGGTGTCTTTGTTCATTCGGTCCTACCGGGCTTAGGTATTTGCAGATCGGCAGCAGTTGCTTGCCAGTGGCCCGTATTCAGCGCGAACGCTGGCCCTTTGCAGACGGCCAGTTCTTCGGTGTTGCTGCACGCGGCTAGTCCGATCAGCGCAACCAGGATTGCAACAGTCTTCATGGTGATTTCTCCTTTTCAGGTTGCGAGAGAGAAGCCGGGTGAAGCGAGGAAGCCTCAGCCCTTCGGTTTGGCGGCCGAGGCCAGCTTTGATGCACCGCCGGTAGCCATGTTGGTCACAGCGCGTAGGAGGCCGGCGCCTGGACTAATACCCAAGCCGCCGCCAAGCGTGGCAGCGATGATTGGTAGTGAGACGATGATAAAAGCGCCCATCGCAAAGAACATCACAAGCGAGAGAAGTATCTTGATCTCGACGGGTATCGCGGCCAGCCCCGATGCTTGTTGTGTAAGAATGAGGCGCATGTATTGCTTCTCACCAGTGACCACGATATTAAGCGTTACATTGATTAGCAACGTGAGAATGCTGTAAGTGATGAGTTTCCCGATCCATCGGTCGGTGACACCTTTTGTCGCATCGAAAAGATATCCGACTATGAGCACGGGGCCGATGGCCACCATGATTCCCACTATGATGATCGCAAACTCATATATTGCGAAGGTAATTAGCAAGAACACGGCAATACAAATCTCAATTACCGCGAGGCTAACAGCGTCGATTACGTCGAAGTTTGAAAGCTGCGCGCTCACGCCCTCAATCGTATGTTCCGTCACTGCCCACATATTATCGAAGGTGGCGGGAGTTGAAGCAATGTTCGACCCGCCTGCCGACTGCGCCAGCCAGTTAGGAATGGTCGTCATAAACGAAGTCTGAACGTAGGTTGTATAAAGACCGGATGAAGTCAGTATCCCGACCACGAACGCGACCCGGATTATGCGGGTGATGCCGCCCCGTGCGTCCATGTCGCCACGCATTACAAGAATGCCCTGGACGATGATCCAAAGGGTCACACACGCCAGAAGAGGGGTCGCGACCGCGGTAAGTAGAGCCGATATAGCCGACTGGATTCCGGTGCCGAATGCGACACCGAAATCTTGATCCATCGTCGTGAAGGGGGTCGGGTTCATCTATCAGTGATGCAGGTTAGCCGACGCGGTAGAAGCGGCTTGGCACCACGATTCAGGGGCGCGTGCTGCACCTGGCCGAGCGCACATATTCAACACCATCGCGATAAGACCTCCATTCTTTCCGTAATACGCCACGGTCGCTTCCGGATCGGTCTGACCGCTATCACCGAGGCTGTCGGCAAGCGCGCCGTGCGAAGCACTCTGCGCATTACGACAGTCGCCGGACTCATCGAACGTATGATCGTTCTGACACGTCGCCAGCACGCTCTGCCGAGCCTGCTGGTGCGTACGATACCAGGCGACGGTGTGCTTGGCGGGTTCTATCGCCAGTGCGGAAGTCGCGCCAAGCGCGAAGCCGCCGACCACCACGCTAAGGAGGATGCTTTTCACGGTGCCAGAGTCGATGTGAATTGGGCGGCTGCTTGCTCGTGACCCTGACGGATCGTGGCGAGCTGCGATTGCTGATCCGCTTGCGCTTGAGCGTTGGCCATCGTGAGAAGGTTCTGCGCCTCGACCTGCTGCCCCTGAATGGCGTTGGCCTCGATGGCGATACGACCGTTGATCGCCGCGACCTGCTTAATGTCCGTCGCACCCTGCAACTCGGTCTGCATCTCATTCAGGTTCGCCAGGCGTTGCTCGATGGCCTGAAGGTTGGTGGCCGCGATACCCTGGATATTAGCCGTGGCGATCGGGGCGCGGTTGAGGTAGGTCGCTTGCGCATCGGTGCCCGAGGCGGTTGGACCCCGATTAAGATTGTAGAACGTCTGCGCGTTGGACGACATCGCACCCGTGCCGAAGATTTGAACCGGCATTGAGCTTGCCGCCGGCATCGGGTTTTGCACGAAGGAGTTGTTCAGGCCGGGGAACATGCCAGTAATGTTCGAAGGGTTCGTGAACATCGTCTGCATGGCAGAGACCTGTTGATAGGTCTGCTTGAGCTGGTTGAGCTGGGTGTTGAGCACCGTAAGCTGGTTGGCGGCCGTCTGCATGGTTTGCAACGTGTTGCCGAAGTTGCTGGCGTCGAACACCGCCCACTGCGCTTCGGCCCGATGGCCGAACGTGACGCACCCGACCAGTGCCGCCGTCGCGAGTAGAGACTTTTTCATGGCCCTCATCCTTTCCCTGTTAGTCCCGAGCTTCGTGGTAGCGGGCCATGAATTGACCCACCCAAGCCGAGGGTTCCTCTCCCAGCTCGCGGCGCAACCTCTCGGCAAACCGCACCGTATTCGCGCGACCGGACAGGACGGCGACGTACTCGCGCAGCTCCCCCAAGTCGAATTCACA
>CAXTUR010000239.1:0-2690 GCA_964247455.1 uncultured Acidobacteriaceae bacterium
GAAGACGACTGCGGGCGCGGCGAAGGCTTGGCGTTGAAGCAGCGTCATGACGCCGGCGACGATGATGAACAGCGGCCAGCTATGCGCCCAGGAGAGAATGTTGAAGGTGTCCAGCAGGAAGAGGACACCGATGAGGATGACCCAGATCGAGCCTCGGAGTGCGGTGAAGACTCGCTGCTGATAGAAAGGCGAGCCGCTGTCGTCGAGTGGTTGCCCAGTTGCCGTCATCTTGCGGATGAAGAGCCAGATGCCGAGACCGATCAGAAAGAAGGGGATCAGACGATGGATGGGGAAGCCGCGCAGAATGCCGGTGCTGCCGAAGAAAAACAGCAGGCCGAGACCGATCAGGACGATCGCGCCGGTGGGAAAGCGGTCCTGTGGCGGAAGAGAGATATACGGAGTGTCGTCCGGGACCGGCGTATAGGTTGGAACAGGCGGTGTCGCGTAGGGGAACGGCTGGCCGTAGTTCGGCGTGGGACTCCAGGAGGGCGGCGCCGAGCTACCTGGTGAGCTATAGGTCGGAGCGTCGGCCGCGTTTTGCCGGAACGGTGTGGCGTAGGCGGCATTCCCGTTTGCATCTTGCGTAAAGCCTGTGCCCGGCTGCGGAGGCGGAGGCGCCAAGGGGTTGCTCCCCGGCGGCATCCAGCTCTTACCGAAGCCGAAACGCTCCCCGATGTCGTTCAAGCCAAAGGGATTAGGCAGCGGGGTGCCGTTTCGGCGAGCAAGGGCGGTGTGGTACGCCTCGAACGCCATGTAGAACTCCCAGCCGGCGATGAAGAGGCCAAAGATGCCGTTTGAGTCGGCCAGGCTGACCAGGACGGCGAAGACGATGAGGTGGACGACTCCCTTGGCGTACTGGCCGTTGTACATCGCGCCGACGCCGGGGATGAAGCCAAGGACTGCGGCGAGGACGGAGTTGGGCGCGCCCGGGTCTACAGGAATGGGAATGCCAGCCACGGTTTGACTGCCGAAGGGCGGGATACCGGTGGTGTCCACTCCGGCGAGGCGGGCGGAGAGGCACGGCTCACAGAAGATGCCGGTGCCGATGGCGCGGGAGCACTCGGCGCAGAGGGGCTTGCCGCAGTGCTGGCAAAAGGAGATACGTTCGCGGTCAGGATGGTTGGCGCAGTTCATGCGAGTTCCCCTTTCTTTGTACTGGAGGTGCGGTCGTTCCAAATGGCCAGAGTTTGCGGAATGATGCCTACGGGACGGATCTGCTGGCGGCTACTGCCCGCGCCAGACTTGGGTGCCGGGCGCTTCTCCGGTTGGTCGGGCTCTGGCTGCTTGGCCGGTTCCGTGTCGCTGGTCCGCTGGAGCTCGTGGACGCGGGACTCAAGCTCATAGACGACGCGCAGATTGTCGTAGTAGCGGACCACCCGCGCGTTGGTCTGGTAGAACGACTTGCGCAGGTTGGAGGGCGAAAGATCGCGTGGGTTTAGCTGGTTGAGCTGCACGCCGGTCAGGTTCAGCGTCAGGCCGATGGAGAAGAAGGCCATGGCGGCGGTCATGGCGAGGCGCGGCTGAAGCAGCGTGTGATGAAGCGAGCGCAGCATCGACTTGCCGCGACCGGGAAACGCGTAAAGGTTGGAGGGAGCGGCGATCGGAGCGGGCGCAAAGGGCAGACCGGCGACCGGCATGGCCTGAACGAGCGCAATGCCCTGGGCGGCTTCGGCCTGCGTGCGCTGGAGGATGCGCGCGACGAGCTGTGCGGGCGGTTTGGGGCGCGGGTCGCGGAGAACTTCGAGCCAGGCTGCGCCGCGCTGGGCGTCCGCGAGCATCTCGGCGCAGGCTGTGCAGCTGGCCATGTGGCCGTCGAAGCGCTGCTGGTCCTCCGCGGAGAGGGTGCCGTCGAGGGTGTCGGCCAGCATCCCTTCGCACTCAGCACACTGCGCCGGATCGCCGGGGGTGCCGGGTTTGCTGCTTCCGAATTCTGGACTATCTCGATGAAAAGTCGACACGTTAGACCACCTGCCCTTCTATACGTTTGAGAAGCCGTGCCAGTTCCCCGCGGCCACGGCTGATGCGGCTTTTGACGGTGCCCTCGGGAATGCGGAGGACTTCGGCGATCTCTTTGTAGTCCATGTCTTCGAGATCGCGGAGGATGACGGCCTCACGGAGCTCCGGCGAGAGCTCGGCGAGCGCCGATTGGATGCGCACCTTCAACTCCATGCCCGCGACGTGCTGGTGCTGCGAGGGGCGCGTGTCGGCGAGGCGGTCGGCCATGGTGAGGCCGTCTTCCGCGCCGTCAAAGCTCGCGTCGAGTGAACCGGTCGCGCGCTCCATCCGGCTGCGGCGGAAGTGATCGACCAGCAGGTTACGGGTTAGCGTAGTGATCCAGGTCGTAAAGCTGCCCTTGGCCGTATCGAAGCTATGGAGGTTACGGTAGACCTTGAGGAAGACGTCCTGCGTCAGGTCTTCGGCGTCGGTGGCCGAGCCGGTAAAGCGAAAGCAGATGCTGTAGATGCGGCGGTGCTGGGTGACGACGAGCTCCTGCCAAGCGTTGCCCTCCCCGGCCATGCACTGGCGGACCAGCTTGGCGGTGGCTAGCTGTGCGGCCTCGTACGCGGCGGTCTCTTCAGGGGTGCGGAGCGTGCGTGCCACCTTGGCCTCGGCTACTTGGGAGCGGACAGGCTGCAGTGTATCGCGCGGGGTGGGTGGCGGCAGATCGCGCTTGGGCGCGGGCATCTTGG
>CAXTUR010000239.1:2700-4252 GCA_964247455.1 uncultured Acidobacteriaceae bacterium
TCTTGGCCGCTACGGGTAGGCGGCTGGGGAACGAAGACGGTATCGCCATGTGCAGAACGCCCATGCGGTGATGTACGCAGGGCGTTCTGGTTTGTTCCGAGCGCGGGGGAACGCGCAGGTTCTTCGACTTCGCTCAGGATGACAGCTTAGGTTAGGGGGCGGTGATGACGCCGCAGGCAATGCGATTACCCGCATTGCCGGTAGGGTCAGTCTTCATGTCGTCGGCCTTCTCGTGGACCATGATGGCGTGACCGAGGACGGAATTGGGCGCGGCGGGATCGAGCGAGAGGTAGTCGACTTTGAAGGAGACCTGCGCGGTATGCTGCTCGCCGACGGTGATGTTCTGGGGAAGGTCGCCGGCATGGTGACCCATGGGGTTCTGGAGGCCGTGCTGCTTGGTGTCTGGGTTTAGATGGCCGCCAGCGGTCTTGAAGTCGGGCGCTTCGCAGACGGGGTTCTGATGGATGTGGACGGCGTGCTCGCCGATGGGCAAGTTCTTCAGGTTGAGCTTAATGTCGAGTCTGCCCCTGCCCTGCTTGAAGGTGGCCGTCCCGGCGTCTTCGCCCGTGGAGGTCTTAAGCGGAACGACGACGGCGTCCTTGGCCTTCGCGAAAGCGGGCGCGGCTGCGAGACAGAGGCTAAGGGCGGTGAGGGCGAGGCGCATGACGTTCTCCTGAGTTTGATGCATCGTTAGCATACATCAGCCGAGTGAATCCTCTACTGGCAGGCGGTGCTGGTGGAGGCGGCGGTGAGGAGCTGGTTGGCCGCGGCGAGGGTGCTGCTGTAGCACACGCCCTTGGAGTCGGAGCTGCGGTAGGTGGCGGTGGTGCTGCCGGTGCCGGATGCGAGGAGCGCGAAGGACCCGCTATAGTGGAGGGCGTCGGCGGAGTTGACCTCTTCGGCGATGTTCTGGCGGTAAGCGAGCGCACCGTCGGTGGTCTGGATGTCGGTGACAAGATTCTTCTGGTCGGACGCGACAATCTGGGTGTAGGTGCCGTCGGGATTCGCAAGGAAGCTGTAGTTGAGGTTGAGCGGAAAGGACACGTGCTGCAGGTCGAGGGCGACGGTAGACCCAGTCGTGGTGGTGGTGAGGGAGTCGACGGTGCTGGTCTGGGTGACGTTTTGGACGTCCGGGGTGCCGAGGTTGGCGTTGACGTCGACCTGTTGCGAGTTGGAGAAGTTGACGGTTTGATGGAGTGTGGTGACGACCTGGCCGTGCGAGGTGTTGACGTAGCCCTCGATATCGAAGGTGCGGTTGGACGCGACGGCGACGGTGCCTGAGGTGGTGCCGGAAGCGTCGGCGGAGAGGTTCTCCGTGACGATTGGCGTGGGGGCAGTGAGGGTGTTGCGGATCAGCCCGCCCTGAATCTGTGTGCGGCCTTTGTCGGTGTAGAGGAGGAGGTTGCCGGTAGCGAGAAAGTAGCCGTTGGCGTTGAAGACGCTGACCGCGACGGTGTGTGGCTGGCCGTTCGAAAGAAGGGCTGCGAAGGGAGTGAGATCAACACGGTAGGGCTTGAAGTTGAGGGTCTGAACGCCGACTATTGGCTCCCAG
>CAXTUR010000240.1:0-4245 GCA_964247455.1 uncultured Acidobacteriaceae bacterium
GGCCTGCTTCACTCCCGAGCAGCAGGGCCGTCTTCACCTGCTCCATTCCGTCCACGAAGACGTCTCCGCCACCGAGCTCCGCCACCGTCTCCAGCACGGCGACCCTTGCCTGGACCTTATCCCCGACCTGGTCGCCGCCTACATCACGCAGCACGATCTATACCGACCCGCCACAGAGATCGAGATGATGAGCTGACGCTGTACCATGGAGGATCAAGGAGCCTCATGCCGTCCCTACAATCCAGCCAGCTCCTCGCCGCCGCCGTGGCCGCATGTGAGGACAAAAAGGCCGAAGACATTCGCATCCTCGCGCTCGACCCCGCCGAGAGCGGCCTTACCGACTTTTTCCTGATCTGCAATGGCACCAACGACCGCCAGAACGTCGCCATCACGGATGAAATTGAGCTTCGCCTAAAACGTGACTTCGCTACCTATCCCAACTCTGTCGAAGGCCGCCGCCAGGGCGAGTGGATTTTGATGGACTACGTCGACTTCATTGTCCACGTCTTCTCGGCCGAAAAGCGCGCCTTCTACGGGCTCGAACGCCTGCGCAAATCCGCCACCACGTTGTCCATCGCGGGCTTGGACGCGGACATCAAGACGCGTATCGCCGAAGCACGCACCAAGGCAGCGCCGGTGGAGAAAGTTGCACCCAAGAAGGCAGCCAAGAAGTCGCCGTTGAAGAAAATTGCTGCGAAGAAGACTTCCGCAAGAACGCCCAAATCTAAGTAGATCCAAGTAGCTGCTTCACGCCGCTCGAGACCAACGCCGCATGAAGCTGATCGTCGCCTCCATCGATTCCAAGTCCGGCAAAGGACGGCGAAGCACCATCGACACAGCCGTCGAAGATTACATCACCCGCGCCGCTCGCTACCTGCCCACCGCGGCGCAGAGCTTCCCGACCGAATCCGCGTTCGTCCAGAGCGTTGCCCGCACTCCGGGGCGGGTGCCGCCGAAGCTCATTCTCTGCGACAGCACGGGAGAACTGTTCACCTCAACGCAGTTCGCTGGTCACATCGAGCGGCTACGCGATGCGGGAACGCAGCAACTCATCCTGGCCATTGGACCCCCGGACGGCTGGAGCGACCCCGTACGCCGGGAAGCCGACCTGCTCGTCTCCTTCGGACGCATCACCCTCCCGCACGAGCTCGCGCGGCTGGTCCTCGCCGAGCAGGTCTACCGCGCCCTCACCATCCTCGCAGGGCACCCCTATCACTCCGGACATTGATGCGCACACCTTTCGCTCTATTTCCGCGGGAAGAAGCTGCCTAGATATTCGCTCAGCGAGCTCTGTTTCCCAGATAAAGCAGACGGACGTATTCCCTTGCATTCCCCTCCACTCTCCTGTAATCAATCCATGAACACCGCATTACATTCCAGCTAGCTGATCGCTTCTCAATGAGCTTAAGCCGCCTTACCGCACACCCGGTAAGCGTAGCCGTCTTTCGGAGGATTCTTGACCATCCGCGCCCCTCGGCTTTTCGTTACCGCCCTCGTCTGCTTTCTCGCGGTTCTTCCTTCGCTTTGTCAAGCTGCGCCGACGCACAGACGACCAATGGCCAGATCACCGGCGTCATCACCGATGCGACCGGCGCGGTTCTTCGCGGCGCGGCGGTTATTGTAGTCAACACCCTCACCAACGTGACTTCGCGCGCTACCAGCGACCGCTCCGGCGCTTTCCAGGTGCTCTCGCTGCCTATCGGCACCTATACGGTCAAGGCGGAGAAGGACGGCTTCGCCTCCACGTAGTCGCCCGCCTACCAGATCGGCATCAACCAGACACAGCGTGTGGACTTCAAGCTACCCCTCGACGGCACCGTCTCCACGGTCGAGGTGAGCATCAGCGCCGCCGCCATCGACACGGTGAGCGCAACCATCGGCGGCTCCGTGACGGAGCGGCCCCTGGTCGATCTTCCCCTGAACGGACGCAACATCCTCGACCTTGCCAGCCTCCAGCCTGGCGTGACCAACGGAGCCAACCCCGGCAACGGCAGCGCGGGCAATGTATCAATTGCAGGCGGACGTACCGATTCCGTCACCTACCTGCTTGATGGCGGCAATAACACCAGCCTTCTCAACGGCGTCGTCTTCAACCCAACTCCCGATTCAGTCGAAGAGTTTCTAACGGTCCCGTGAAGGCCCTTTAGGACGAACCTCTTCCCGGTCGCTTAAGTCGTGCTTGCGCCGTCTTCCTAGTAACACACGCTGACTTGTGAGAACACCTCGAATCGAGGACTGCCGCCCAACACTCCCTCACCTTGCGTTCTCGAAACCAGTTCTGGTGTGCTATTTTGCCTGCATTCGGCCAGCTCATGAGTTTCTGATAAAAGAGGAAGCGGTAAGCATCCGAGCTGTAGCAGCCAAATCGCTAACGTGCTTATTCTCTGTTTTCTGACGGAACCTCTGCAGTAACACTGCACCGGCAGCGTAGCCGCAACTTTGCCAAAGACCAGACCACTGCGGAGAGAGCCTCCGCGCGAACTCGGCGATGTGCGGTCTGTCCCCTAGGCGATGGCAGGGTAGTCAGTATGTTGGATCTTCTCAACCCGGCGAGGCGTGAAGAATAGAGCAGGGATCTCCGCAAAGGCGCTCTTCCCTTACCGACGTAGGCAAAATTGCGGATGCATCAAGACGCAACAGGGTGCCGGAAGGACGGTAGACCGCCTTTCCCAGGAGGGTTACCTCATCTCCAAGATACTTCTGCAAATCTTCCGTTGATCCATCGACGAGAACTCCTCGAACAGGTGCTCCGTCCGACAAAAGTAGTTCAAACGACCGTGTGCTATGGCGCACCATGTCCAATTTGCCAACAATCCGCACTTGTCGAGGGTTGGGGGTCTTGTCGCTCAGGAGCTTGGCACTCGCAACAACTGCTGAGTCGAAAGAAACGCGCCCGGAAGTATCGGGTTGACTCAAAGGGAAGTCCAAAGAGTGCAACTCGCGCTCCAGAAGACGTCGCCGCTTCCCAATGTTCTGAAGAAGCGAACGATCGTAGAATTCGCTTGAAAGGTCTTCTCTGCTTACCTCACGTATAGTTTTCCCTACGAGGTCCAAGGCAGTATCTCCACTCGACGCGACACCAGGAAGAACGAGGCTTGCTCAAACAACTTTGGAGCCGCTTCCCCCAACCTGGGGGCACTGAGGTTCAGAATTGTCTCTCCATCACGCTCACTGAAGCCGAGAGTGCGGATGTCGATAGCTCTGTCTAGCCAGCCTGGAATCGCTCCCACCGACGAGCTTGTACCTTCAAACGCCATTCGTACACACGGCTTCGTGGTCGCTTGAAGATTGCGGAGCAAGCTGGAGCTGAGAGAGGGGGGAACCTGCCGTCCGAATGGCTGATCGGTGTGCAACACAATCTCTTGGTCTACAAAGTCCATGGTCTCCCCCTTTCAGGCAGCCCTTCCATGGTGGGATACTACAGGCACTTCGGCTATGACAGCCTTGGCCCCTCGGTCATCAATCACGCGCTATTGCATTTCCGGCCCATTGTTCCGCACGTTGCGCGACCAGCGGGTTGCAGGAGGAGCTCTTCATCGCTTCCGGCTCAAACGGTCGCAGCAGATCGAGCGGAGACCGTTCCGTCACTTCCCTGCTTAGCCAGCGACCGTAATCCTTGAAGTGCAGGATGACCGGCATGCGCGTGTGCACCGCCGCCATCAGCTTATTCGCCTCTGCTTGTTTCGGTGCCGAGTAAAGCTGATTGCGCGGTCGAGACGTTGCGGCATGTCCACATGAATCTCGGCTTTCAGCCAGCTTTGCACATTCAAGCCCACATCCATCTTCGCCGTCGTGCCAAGCAACACACGAATCCGGCCCGCCTGCATTGCACTCTGCATCGCAGCGAACTTCTTGCGGGCCCAAAATCGTAACGACGGCCACTTCAGCCGGAGGAACTCCCTGCGCAACAAGCTTCGCCTAAGTCCGTGAAGATGTTGAACTTTCCATCCGACGTAACGTAGCGATCAGCAAACACAAGCACAGTCCCGCTTTCAACTTTGGTTCTGTCGTACACATCTTTGGCGATCCGCACGACAGCCTTCACCTTGCTTCCAGGATGGTCGGCGGCCGACGAATCTCGCATCCGCGCGTCGAGCGAAATATCCCGCGCGTCGCTATCCCACTTGAGCCAGTTGTCCACCGTGGGGTCGGGGTGACGGGGGTCGCTTCGCGGCAGCATCAGGCACTCTCCGCGCTCCGCGATCTCCTGCAACATGGGCTCCTGCTCGGGTGTTACCTCGACAA
>CAXTUR010000241.1:0-4226 GCA_964247455.1 uncultured Acidobacteriaceae bacterium
ACGAAGCCTACCGGCGGCGCATCCTGGTGCAGCTCAACCGCGGCGAGGGCCGCCATCAGCTCGCCCGCGTCGTGTTCCATGGCAAACGCGGCGAACTGCGGCAGCGCTACCGCGAAGGCCAAGAGGACCAGCTCGGCTCGCTCGGCCTGATGGTGAACGTCATCGTGCTATGGAACACGATCTACATGGACGCCGCGCTGAACCAGCCCCGTGCCGAGGGCTTCGATGTGCGCCCAGAGGATGTAGCCCGGCTGTCGCCGCTCGGGTTCGACCATATCAACATGCTCGGCCGCTACGCCTTTATCCTGCCCGACCCGATCGCTCGCGGAGAGCTTCGACCACTCCGCGATCCCACCATCATGGACGACGAGAGCTGAAATGCAGTTTCGGTTCCGCTGCTACCGGACCCCAAAAAAACCCGCACGAGAAGATCGGGCAGCAAGTATTCGTCTGGCAATCTGGACGACGCTGCCGGCCTGCATAGCAGAATGTTCTCCGAACTCGTTACAAATATGCGTTTCTCAACAGCTTCGTTCGTTTGCCGGACAGCCCGGCCGGGTCCTGACATAGCTTTACCGCGCGCTTGATCGGCCTAATGAAGTTGACCCGGTTTGGTGGAGCCGTTCAGGCTTATCAACGGAGGCTTCGAGATGTCCAAGACACGCCCACCCTACTCACCTGAGTTCCGTCGTCAGATGGTAGATTTGGTTCGAGCCGGACGTTCACCGGAAAATGTGTCCCGGGAGTTTGAGCCGACCGCGCAATCGATTAGCACTTGGGTTTCGCAGGCCGACAAGCAGGAGGGCCGCCGGGAGGAGAAGGTTGATGGTCTGACAACTCAGTCCGGCTGCACTCCGCCCTCGGCTACCGGTCGCCTATGGCCTACGAAGCAGCCGCGGAGACGGCTACAGCAGAACCCTGATGACCCAAGCTCACAAACACTCCATGAAAACGGGGCAGCTTCAATCTATTCAATCTAAAGGTAGGGTTCTCGACGGCGCTCTACAGCAAAGGAGGGGTGGCCAGATTGGCCCTGCAATTCAATGCGTGGCGGGGCTTTGCTGACGCTTGCACCGCGCTGCTCAGCATGTGGCTGACTTCCAGCCGCCAACTGCTGTTCCTCGACGCCCCCTTCGATGATCGGCTTTTCGCACGCCTGGCGAACAGCCTCCGCGATGGGCAATGGCTGGGGGCCTACGACAAGCTGACCCTGGTCAAGGGTCCAGGCTACCCGGCGTTCATGGCGCTTACATCCTACGTTGGCATCCCGCTTCGGTTGGCTGAGCAGGCAGTGTACTTGCTTGGCTGCTGGTTGGTGAGCCGTGCCGTTTGCGGTCTTTCCGACCGCCGCTCCCTCGGTACGGTGACTTTCGCCGTTGCTGCGCTCAACCCGGTGCTTTGGGGAGGCAGTCTCGCAAGGATTGTGCGAGAGGACCTTTATGTCGGTCTGACCGTTGTCGTGCTCGGCTTGGCGATGCTTACGTTCCTGACCAGGAGCCGGCCGCAGGTCCGAACCCCACAGCTTGTTTCGGGCGTCTTTCTAGGGCTTGCATTCGGCTGGCTCTGGCTGACGCGCGAGGAGGGCATGTGGTTGGTCCCCTCGCTCGGCCTGGTCGGCGCGTATTGGACGGTGCGCCGCTGGTCTTGCCGGCCCTCCACTGGCAAGTCCGGGTATGCGGCCAGGACGGTTCTGGTGATGGTGGTCCCGTGCCTTGCCTTCGCAGCCGTCGATCTCGGCGCCGCCGCAGTCAACTTCCGACACTACGGCGTGTTTGAAACCAATGATTTCCGGTCGGACGAGTTCCGGGCCGCTTATGGGGCACTCAGTCGCATCGAGCACAACCATTGGCAACGCCTGATCCCTATTCCGCGCGACGCGCGCGTACGCGCATATGAGGTCAGCCCGGCCGCGAGGGAACTGCAGCCTTTCCTGGATGGAAGCGTTGGACAGCTCTGGCAACAGGTCGGCTGCTCGTCATGGCCCATCGAGCCCTGCCGCGATATCCAGGCGGGCTGGTTCATGTGGGCCTTGCGGGACTCTGCCGAGACCGCGAATCATTATCATAGCGCGACGTCTGCCAGGGAGTTCTATGCCCGGCTCGCGCGGGAGGTGAACACAGCGTGCGACTCTGGCTGCATCGCCTGCCTGCCGCCGCGCACCGGGTTCCTCCCGCCGTTTCGCCGCGAATACCTGCCCTTCATCGTGCATAATGTGGGAAGGCTACTGGCCATGCTCGCCGATTTGGGAGGACAGGCACCCGCGGAAAACCGCGCCATCAACACGCCCGGGATTGTTGAGGAGTTCCGCCGCGTCGCGAAAGGCCCCTGGGCCGGGCAGGACGACGCTCCCCAAGGCAACCGTCTCCAGGTCGTGAAGCTTCGAGGATGGGCCTTTGCTCCGGCAGGCGTGTTGAAAGCGCGGGTCATACGCGAGAACGGAGATGCCGTGGGCGTTCTCGTTGACGAGAACGCGCCGGACATCCCAATTGCTTTAAACGCGGAGGGAGGCGTTGCTGTCCGCTTCGCGGGCGTTGCGCGCTGTGGCGGCCATCCCTGTCAGCTCGAAGTCGAACACGACGGCAAGCAGACAAGGTTCGATGTCGCGACCTTGCAGCCCGGCCCCCTCCCGGCGGCAGACAACGTACGCGTCTGGTTAGACGAGGTTGGCCCGGTGCGGTCCACAGATGCGCCACGAAACCTCGCGCGTGAGGGAACGGTCCTGATCTCCCATGTCATGCGTTCGCTGAGCGTTGTAATGCTGCCCCTGAGCGTCCTGGCAGCGCCGGTGCTCATTGCACTCGACCTGCGTACCCGGCGCTTGCGCGCGATCACCCTAGTCTGGCTGGCGTTGCTGACTGCCATCGTGGCCCGGATTGCGTTGCTGGCTGTCCTAGATGCCACGTCCTTGCCAGCCGTCTCGACGCTCTACCTCTCGCCTGCGGTCGGACTCGCGCTGCTGTTCATGGCAGGTGTGATTGGCGATTTGGTGATCAGGCTGGTAAGGTCACGGCCAGTCAAGGATGCTCTCTGGCCGGTCCGATCGCCCGTGCCACCACCAAATCCTGATGGTTGTTGACGCCCTTCCGGAGCACGCCCTTGATTTCGAACACCTTGCCCCAGGTTTGGTCGATGTAAGATCGGGCGTGGTAGGCCGTGCGGTAGAAGTCGGGCAAACCGCTGGTCGTCTCTCCCAGTAGATAAGCGAACCCACCCCGTTCTATCTGGTTGACAGCGTCGGCATTGTCGGAGGGCATAAGGTCCGGCGCATGGATGCTCAGCAACAGCCAGGCCCCAGGCTTGGCGACCCGGGCCAGTTCCGAAAGCCACCCAAGCTGCATAGGCTCCGGCAGGTGCGTGAAGACCGATAAGGAATAGATCAGGTCGAATCGCTCGTCCTCGAACGGGAGGGGCGGCCACTCGCCATTCTGATGAAACGTCAGGGAGGCCGGAAAATTCGCCTGGCACCACGCAATCGCTTCCGGGTCGATGTCCACGCCGTCGATCAAGGCGCCAGGGGACTGCGGCGCGAAATGGCGGAGAATCCGGCCGCAGCCGCAGCCGAAATCCAGGACACGGCTGCCCGCAGCGAGATCAACTTCGAACGACGCCATGGCGTCGAGTAGGTCGTCGCAGATCAAGCGCCCTAGTTCTTCGAAGCTGGTGCGATCAGGCGAGTTGGTGACCCGCAACCGGAGCGCGTCATGCGGAACCGCGCTCAGAGGCTGGTAAGCCGCCCTTAACGTGATGGCGGCCGCTCCGGGGCGCCGTTCGTGGCGGCCCCAGCGGCGGTAGTGCTCAAGGCCGGACGACACGACCCCCGCCGCAACGGCATCGCGGATGTCCGGGTTGGCGTTCAGGTAAGCCTGTTCCTCGAAGCCGGAGAAGATGTCCCGTATCTGTTGCAACTTCTCACTCCTTGACCCGGCCCAACGCTTTATCAGATCGCTGGGTATGCTTTGACGGAACCGATGTCCACCGCTGTGCTCCCTCATGGGCCGGAACGACCATCCGCGTAGAAGCGCACGATAAGAAATGGGAACACGGACGAGATCTATCAAGCGACATCAGGAACATCCAGGGACGACACTGAGAACCCATCCACCTCCGCTACTGTGATGCCCCGGCGGGTGCCGGTGCGGGTGTCGCCTTGATCAGCCCGGAGCGTCGCTTTTCGCGCAGCCGGTAGCTGTCGCCGCGGATGGTCAGCACGTGGCTGTGGTGCAGCA